>NZ_JBFRFP010000032.1:0-46801 GCF_052114885.1 Paenarthrobacter sp. 2TAF44
TCTCCTCGGCGACCTGTTTCACCGGCCGGTTCGTGGACAAAACAAGCCGCACAGCATCCTCACGGAAAGCCGCATCGTATTTTCTTCTGGGCGTGGTCATCTGAACTGAAGCTCCCATCAAGCTGTCTCACAAAACCATACGACCGCAGAGAGCATCCGGCCAAAAGGGCAACGATGTGAGAGAACGTGGGGACTAGCGGGCGCGCTCCACGCGTTTCTCATCCCAGACGGGTTCCTCGGACTCGTAGACCTTGCCATCTGAGCCGAAGATCAGGAAGCGGTCAAAGGACTTGGCGAACCACCGGTCATGGGTGACGGCCAGGACCGTTCCCTCGAAAGCATCGATGGCACGCTCCAGGGCTTCGCCGGAGTGGAGGTCCAGGTTGTCGGTAGGCTCGTCAAGGAGCAAGAGGGTGGCCCCGGACAGCTGCAGCAGGAGGATCTGGAACCGCGCCTGCTGGCCACCGGACAGTGACTCGTACTTTTGCTCCGATTGGCCGGCCAATCCGTAGGAGTCCAGAGCACCTGCCGCAGCTTCGCGGGGCAAGCCTGATCGGTGTTCGTCGCCGCGGTGCAGGATCTCCAACAACGTCCGGCCCAGCAGATCAGGGCGAACGTGAGTCTGTGCGAAGAATCCGGGCCGGATCCGGGCGCCCAATTTCACAGTTCCTTCATGCGGCACTTCAGCAATGACAACGTCCGACACCGGCAAGTGCTCCCGCTCCGGGTCGGTGCCACCGGTGGCAAGCAAGCGCAGGAAGTGGCTCTTTCCCGAACCGTTGGAACCGAGTACGCCCACACGGTCTCCGAACCAGATTTCCGTGGAGAACGGCTTCATGAGCCCAGTCAGTTCAAGCTTCTCCGCCACGACGGCACGTTTTGCTGTTCGCCCACCCTTGAGGCGCATCTTCACGTTCTGCTCAATTGGCAGGGCCTCGGGTGGTCCAGCCTCCAGGAACTTGGCAAGACGGGTCTGTGCTGCCTGGTACCTGTTTGCCATGTCAGACCGGAACGCGGCCTTGTTCTTGTACATGTTGACGAGTTCCTTGAGCTTCACATGCTCTTCGTCCCAACGCTTGCGGAGTTCCTCGAACCGGGCGTTCCTGTCGGCGCGCGCCTCTACATAGGAGCCGAAACCGCCGCCGTGGATCCATGCGCCGGCCCCGTTGATGCCGGGTTCCAGCGTCACGATTCGGCCGGCGGCGTTGTTGAGCAGCTCGCGGTCGTGGCTGATGAACAGCACGGTCTTCTTGGATTCGTTGAGCTTGGATTCGAGCCAGCGCTTACCGGGGACGTCAAGGTAGTTGTCCGGCTCGTCCAGGAGCAGGAGTTCGTCCGGACCAGCGAAGAGGGCTTCCAACACGAGGCGCTTCTGCTCCCCACCGGACAGCGTGGAGGCACGTCGGAACTGTGCTTTGTCGAAGGAAATTCCCAAAGCCGCCATGCACACTTCGTCCCAGACCGTCTCGACGTCGTACCCGCCGGCGTCTCCCCAATCCACGATCGCCTGGGCGTACTTCATCTGGGTGGGCTCGTCGTCGTGCTCCATCATGGCGAGCTCTGCGTCTTCTACAGCCTTGGCAGCTGCCGCGAGACCGGCTTGGGCCGTCGAAACCAGCAGATCCCGGACCGTTGATTCATCCCGGACTTGCCCCACGAACTGCCGCATGATGCCCATGTTCCCGGATTTCCCCACGACGCCTTCGTCGGGTGTGAGGTCGCCGGAAATGATCTTGAACAGCGTCGTCTTGCCGGTTCCGTTAGGTCCAATCAGCGCGGTCTTGGTGCCGTCAGGCACCTTGAAGGTCACGCCGTTGAGCAGCTGGGTGCCGTCGGAGAGGAAGTAGTCGATGCCGGAAACGTCAATATGGGCCACCGCCCAATCTTCCCACGGCCAGGTATTAGGGCTCGACGGCGGAACTTCGCCTGGGTGCCCGAGCGGGCTAAGCGTCAGGCTTTCGCCGGGCAAACTGGGGTGCACGCTCGGGTCGTGGGCCGAAGGCAATCATCCGTGCAGGCAACTTCCGGAAGCTGGGAAAATTACGGAGCACAAAGAGCAACAGCTTGGGCGGCTTTGGCTGCTTGCCCGCCATGACCTGTGCGAAGATCACGCGATGCAGCACCCGCTGAAACGTCTGCACAATCACGGTTGGGGCCCACCGCCGCTTCTGGACGGCGGCGAGGTGATCGTCGTCGAGCGTTTTGCTCAGGAGCGGGGAAGCAATGATCCGGGCCGCTGCGACGGCGTCCTGCACCGCCAGGTTGATCCCCACGCCGCCGGCGGGGGACATCGCGTGCGCAGCATCGCCAATCAGCAAGAGGCCTGGCTTGTGCCACTCGGACATGCGGTTGAGCTTCACGTCCAACAGGTGGAGATCATCCATGGAGCCAATGTTGTCCACGCGGTCGGCAAGATCTGGCCGCAATCTGGCGATGCGTGCGCGAAACGCCTCTACGCCTTCGGCCCGCAACTGCGGATCCAGTCCTTTCGCCGCAAGGTAGGCGATCTGATAAAAGTCCTTGCGGGTCAAACTCAGCAACACGTCCGAGGTCCCGAAGCTGGGCGCAATCGACGCCACGGCTTTCCTCTCGTCCGCATTCCTCGGAAGCCGGAACCACCAGGTATCGAACGGCACCGGAAATTCGCGTGGGATCAAACCTGCCCGTGAACGAAGTACGGAACTACGGCCGTCACATGCCACCGTCAATGAAGCGTTCACTTCGCCCGTCCTCACGGTTTCGCCCGTCAGGGGATCCCGGGTTCTGTAGGCCACGCCCGTCACGGCGCCGGACCCATCACGGAGCAGCTCTGTCGCCTCAGTGTTCATCCGAAGTGTGAAGGTGGGTTCCTGCTTGGCTGCCTCCACCAGAAAGTTCAGCAAGTCCCACTGGGGCACCATGGCCACGTAGTTGTACGGCTCCTTGAGGAGCCCGAAATCAGCGAGGATCACTGAATCCCCGGTCCCTGCAGGCAGTTGGAAATTGCCGAGCTTGCTCTGCGGCAGCTGCCGGAAACCTTCGCCCAACCCCAGCTCATCGAGCAGGCGAATGGTGGAAGCATGCACGGTATCGCCACGGAAGTCCCTCAGGAAGTCGGCGTGCTTCTCCAGCACAGTGACTTCGACTCCGGCCCTGGCAAGCAGCAAGCCCAGCACAATCCCGGCCGGTCCTCCACCAACCACAACGCACTGCGTGCTGCTTTGCATAGCTTCTCCCGATTTAGCCGGCGGCGGTGAGGAACGACTTCAACAACGGCCCGCTGGTGGTCGCACCCAGCCCGCCGTCTTCCACGAATACTGCAACTGCCAGGTCTCCATGGACGGCAACAATCCAGGCGTGCGTTTTGGGCGGGTCGTCATTGCCGAACTCGGCAGTTCCCGTTTTTGCGCCAACGGGCGCTCCCGGTACCTGGGCGAGGAATCCTGCGTGCCCGGAGGTCACCACTGCCCGCATCATGTCCGACAGTGCAGCGGCTTCTTCCTTGGTGATCGGCTTGGTTGAGGGCGGTGATGCGGGCGCCGTGCTGGCGGAAGCGGACGACGGCGGCGCGCTGCCGCTTTCCGTGGGCGTGGCTGTGGCGCTGGAGTTCTGGGCCTCAGGGTTCAGCACGAGTTGAGGCGAAACCGGAGCGCCGTTGCCAACAGAGGCTGCCATGATCGCCGCAGACAGCGGGGAGAAGAGCACCTTCCCCTGGCCGATCATGGATGCCGCGTGCTCGGTTCCCTCTGCCGCTCCGGGGACGGAACCGAGGAAGGCGTCGGCTCCCAGCTTGGGCGCTTCCACGGCCACGCCCAATGCCATCGCGGCAGACTCGAGCTGGTCCTGGCTGACGGTGTCACGGGCATTGATGAAAGCGGTATTACAGGAGTGCGCAAAAGCGTCCCGCAGCGTAACAGAGCCCAAGGAGCTCTCCGGGTAGCCCTCGGAGTTCTTGAAGGTCCTGCCGTCAACCGTCAGGGTGGGGGTACATTCCACCTTGGAATCAGGCGTGGCGCCGTCGCGGAAGAGCGCCAGGGAATCGACGATCTTGAACGTGGAGCCCGGCGCGTATTGGCCAAGCATCGCCGTGTTGTAGCCGTTGCTGCCCGGACCGGATGCGGCCGCGAGGACAGCCCCGGTAGAAGGCTTGAGAGCCACGATGGCGGACGCTGGCCCTACTCCGGCCAGCGTTTCTTCGGCCAGTTGCTGCAGCTTCAAGTCAAGCGTGGTCTTGAGGGTTGTTCCGGGCACAGGAAGGGAGGAGAAGAATACTTGGGTTGCAGGGGTCTCGCCTTCCGACTTCGCCTCCTGCTTGGCGATCACCTCCACGCCATCCTTACCGCGCAGCAGCGAATCGTATTTCTGCTGAAGGCCGCCGGTTCCAGTGGTATCACCGGCCCGCAGGGCACCATTGGACTTTTCGATCTGCTCCGCACTGGCCTGGCCGACACTTCCCAGGAGCGCCCGGGCGAAAGTGCGTGTTGGTGCCAACGCCATGGAATCCAGGATGCTCGCGCCACCCGGAATGGCAGTGATCTTTGCTTCGGTAATTTCGGGGGTGTAGGCACGGAGGACGATGCCTTCCACGAAAGCTTGCGGACCCGAGGCTGCCACCTGCTTGGCGTACTCTTCAACATCGAGGCCGAGCAAGGCAGCCATAGCCCGCGCGGAGGCATCGGCCTGATCAGCGGCAAGCTTGGTCTTGTCGATACCAACGCGGAAAACAGGGCGGTCTTCCACAATGGGGGCATCCCCTGCGCCGAGGATCTGTCCGCGCTGGGCAGGAACAGTCTTAACGGAGAGGGTCTCGCCATCCGAAAGTTCCGGGGCAAGGAGCTGGGGTTTCCATTGAACAGCCCACTTGTCGCCGGACTTTTTCAACGTAGCCGCGGAGCTGTACTCCCATTTGGCCGAGCCAATGTTCCAGCTGTAGTTCAAAGGGAAGGTGGCTGTCTCGCCGTCGAGCTTCACGTCACCTGACTGAACCGATGGCTTGGCGCCGAGTCCCTCAAACACCGCTTTGAGTTGATCGTTGGCCGCGGAAGCGTCCTTGCCCTCCACGGTGAGCGAACCGACGTCGAGCGCGGCAAGCGAGGAGGCCAACTGCTTCGCTGCACCCTCGGCACCCGCGCGGCCGTCATCGCAGGCGGTCAGCGAACCAGCCATCACCAGCGCCACCAAGCCAAGAACAAGATTCCGTGTTTTCATTTTCCCCATTTGCGACATTATGCCCCGTTCCACTGACACTTTCTTGTCGCGCCCACACCCCGGACCCGTCCCAGCCCCGGGTCCACCGAAAATGACTTTTAACGCTGGCGAATGATCCTGCGTTGCGCCGCCACGGCAATCGCCGCCGTTCGGTTGTCCACGCCGAGCTTGGAGTAGATGTGCACCAAGTGCGTCTTCACTGTTGCCTCGGAAATGAACAACTGCTTCGCCATGGCGCGGTTGCCCATTCCGGTGGCCAGGAGTTCCAGCAACTGGACTTCCCTGGGGCTCAATGCAGGGGACGGATTCCGGATCCTGCCCATGAGCCGGGCGGCCACCTCCGGTGCCAGCGCGGTCTGACCAGCGGCAGCGGACACCACAGCTTGCTGGATCTGCTCAGGCGGGGCGTCCTTCAACATGTAGCCGCTGGCACCGGCCTCGACAGCGGCAAGGATGTCAGCGTCCGTGTCGTAAGTGGTGAGGATAAGGACAGGCGGCGGGGGAGTCCCGGCCTCGCCGGCTTTGATCCTGCCTGTTGCCGTCACGCCGTCCATACCGTTGCCCATTTGCAGGTCCATCAGCACCAGGTCCACGGGCTCACCCAGTGTGTTCAACCTGCCCAGCTCGGCCAGCGCTGCATCACCGTCCGCCGCCTCGGCCACAACGCTGATACCAGGAAAATCGGCGAGCATTGCCCGGAGGCCGGCCCGCACAACAGGATGGTCGTCCACCAGGAGGATGCGGATCTCACTCATGCCGCACCATTCCCGGCAGGCAGCGGCACCCGAAGGGCAACCACCGTTCCCTCGCCAGGCGCCGACTCTATATCCAAGCTGCCTTCCAGCGCCGCCAACCGTTCGCGAAGGCCCTGAAGTCCGACGCCGGTGCCGTCCCCGCGGGCATTGCCAGCCGCCTTCGACGGTTCAAAACCCACGCCGTCGTCAAAAACATCCAGTGTTACCTCAGAGCCGAGGAAGGACAAGGTCACGACGACGGCACTCGCACGGGCGTGGGCCCACACGTTTGCCAGGGAGGCCTGGGCGGCCCGAAGCAGGGTGGTCTGGTACGTATTGGGCAAGTCCAAGGGGGTGCCCACAAGTTCGAAGCGGCAGCGCAGTGCGGTTCCCCGGGCGGCTGCTTCGGTCTCGGTTTTCTCGCAAAGCCTGCGCAACGTGTCCACCAGATTGGACTCCTCCAAAGCAGGTGGCCGGAGATCACGGACAAAACTCCGGGCCTCGGCAAGGTTGGCCGAAGCGGTGTCCTGAACTATCCTCAACCGTTCGTTCGCGGCCTTCACATCCCCCTCGTCCAAGGCTTTCCCCGCAGACCTCCCCATCAGAACGATGCTGGAGAATCCTTGCGCCAAAGTGTCATGTATTTCCCGGGCCAGCCGTTCGCGCTCCGCGAGGACCCCGGCATCGTGCTGGGTTTTGGCCAATTCTGCCCGTGTTCGTCGGAGATCGTCAGCAACAACGCGTTGGTTCTCGGCTTCCAGAAACAAGGCACGGTATGCCAACCCGGTGACCACGGCAAAGCCAGCTCCAAACATGGGTCCCAGGACCATCGCAAGCTGCAGACCGCCGTCGGCCGCGCCCCTGCTGTGGAACCACAGGGCACCAATCAGCAAAGCGGTGCTCACGACGATTGCCGGCAGGGCCAGGCGCCGGGGGAGTACGTGCAATTGGAGGAAGAAGAGTGGGAAGGCAACCCATGCGAAATCGCTGCTGACCAGGAGCAGCAACAGCCACAAGACCATCACGGCAGCAAGCCACCAGCCGGAGTATGGTGTGGGATCGAATCGGGAGCCATTGCTGGCGTGGCGTTTCTCAAGGATGGTTCCCACGAGATACACCAGGGCCAAGGCGGCTGACAGTCCCAGTCCAGCAATGATCGCCACCGGCGTCGCACTGCCCGCAGTGCCTGCCAGGAGCCGCACCACTGCCACCAACAGCAGCGCCGCGAAGCCCACATGGAGACTTATCCGCAGCACACGGAGGATTGTGGCGGTGCCCGTAGGAGTCTCCTGCATGCGTCCCAGCCTATCCCCGGCCTTGCGCCGCTCCCTGAAAAATTCCGCGTCGTGAAGCAGGAATCAACCAATCGGATGATGGCCGGTTCAACCCCTTGATGTGCGCGAATCCATCGGGCTCCCGATGTGCCCGGTTCCATTGGCCGGAAGAGTGGATTCAGACGGGACCAAGCCCGCATCCAAGCAAAGGATTCCGATGTTTCTCGCCATCCGCGACATCCGCTTCGCCAAGGGCCGCTTCGCGCTCATGGGGAGTGTTGTGGCCCTTATTACCCTGCTGCTGGTCATGCTTTCGGGGCTTACTGCCGGGCTCGGAAACCAGTCGACCTCGGCCATTGAATCATTGCCCGCACAGCAGATTGTCTTCGGCACACCGGCGGGCGGGGAGCCGAAGGCCTCCTACACCGAGTCTGAGGTTTCCACTGCCCAGCTCGAGGCCTGGCGGGAACAACCCGGCGTGTCATCGGCACACGCCCTGGGCATCAGCCAAACCCGCTTCCAATCCTTGGCTGGAGATGGTGCTCCAAGCGGTACCGCAAATGTGGCAATCTTTGGCGGTCCGACGGCTCCTGCGCCTCTTGACGACGGGACCGTCGTGGTCGGCGAAACGCTTGCGAAGGACCTGGCACTTGAGGCCGGTAGCCGTGTTCGGGTGGGTGGGACGGAGCTGACTGTTTCAGAAGTTGTGCAGGACCAGTGGTACTCGCACACCGGCGTCGTGTGGACCACGCTGGACACCTGGCGAAACATCGCCCACGCTCCCCAGGGTACCGCCACGGTCCTGACCGTGAATTACGACGCCGGTGCCTCCGTCAGCGTTGATGCCGCCAACGCTGCGGCTGGAACGGTAAGCATGGATCCCGTCGGCTCTTTCCAGGCTCTCGCCTCCTACAAGAGTGAGAACGGCTCGCTCATGCTGATGCAGGCATTTCTTTACGGAACCTCTGCCTTGGTGATCGTGGCCTTCCTTACGGTGTGGACAGTGCAGCGGACGCGTGACATTGCGGTCCTGAAAGCCCTCGGCGGCTCTTCCGGGTATGTCCTGCGTGACGCCTTGGCTCAGGCGGCGATCGTACTGCTGGCGGGCGCCGCATGTGGCGGTTTGTTAGGTCTGGCGGGCGGACTTCTCGCGGCCACCGCGGCGCCGTTCCTCGTCACGCCTTTGACCACCTTGGTGCCAGTTGTCGGCGTCATCGTCCTGGGCCTCGGCGGTGCTGTCCTCGCGGTCCGCAATGTCACCAAAGTAGATCCACTGTTTGCCCTCGGCGGCAACTAGATCTTGAACATTCCCAGGAAGGCATAAATCATGACGCATGCATTGAATCTCATCAACATCACTCTGGAATACCCCGACGGCGACTCCACCCTCAAGGCCTTGGATGCCGTAGGCCTTGCAGTTGGACGCGGGGAGTTCCTCTCTTTGGTGGGTCCGTCCGGTTCCGGCAAGTCCTCACTCCTGGCTGTTGCGGCCACGCTCGTGAAGCCCACCTCCGGACTCGTCCTTATCAACGGGCAGGACGTTTCCGCGCTAAAGGAGGCCGAACGCACGGCCCTGCGGCGCGACAAAGTCGGCATCATCTTCCAGCAGCCAAATCTTCTTCCGTCGCTGACCGCCGTCGAGCAGTTGCTGATCCGGGACCATCTTCGTGGCAAAGCTGTCCGTGAGGCCCTTGGCAAAGCAAATGAACTATTGGAGATTGTGGGTTTGAGCGCGTCGGCAAACAAGAGGCCACACCAGCTATCCGGGGGGCAGCGTCAGAGGGTGAACATCGCGAGGGCCCTCATGGGCAGCCCCACCGTATTGCTGGTGGACGAACCTACCGCAGCACTGGACCACGAACGCAGCGAATCGATCGTCAGGTTGTTGCGCCGGATAACGGACGAATTCTCCACGGCTACTGTGATGGTCACGCACGACACGGAGTTTCTCCCTCTGACTGACTCCGTCGCAACCATGCGGGATGGACGAATCAGCCGCGCCGTACTCCCGTCCGCCCTGCCCAATTAGGTCGCAGTTGAGCGCGTTTTGCGTGCTCAGAACGCGCTCAGCTGCGACTTACTTGGGGGAGCCGAGGAGAGCTTCATCCTGCGCGTCATCGTAGGCGTCGCGGGCTTCGAGAATCGTAGGCACGTGGCTCTCGGCCCACTGACGCAAAAGTGTGAGGGGTTGCAGGAGGGATTCGCCCATTGGAGTAAGTTCGTAATCCACTCGCGGCGGCACCTGAGCGTGGACGGTCCGCGTAATGAGCCCATCGCGTTCCAGGGCACGCAGGGTCTGCGTCAGGACCTTCGGCGTGACAACGTTGACCATCTTGCGCAGCTCCGAGAACCGCACGGGCCCATCACCGAGGACTTGGATCACCAAAGACGCCCACTTGTCGCCGATTCTTTGGAAGATCACGCGGGATGGGCAATTGGGATCCAGGATGTTCCCTGGCAGGGCATTAGTATCCATCAGGTAACTCAGTTCCTTTGAAGCTATCAGTATCCAATAGATACCTTTGTGTTATCGCAAGGATAGCAACCCAAAGGAGAGTCATGAAAATCGCAGTCTACGGCGCCACGGGTATGGTCGGCACTGAAATCGTCAATGAATCCATCAACCGCGGCCATGAAGTGACGGCTATCTCCCGCAAGGGCGCCGAGATCGCCGGCGCAACTGCCCAGGTTGCCGATTTGGGCGACGCTGAGGTCTTTGCCTCCATTGCAAAGGACCACGACGTCGTTGTGCTGGCTACGGGTCCCAGCCGCACCGGCGGGGATCACGGAGAGTGGCTCGATGCCATGGCCACTGCTTACAGCAACGCCGAAGGAACCCGCCTCATGATCGTTGGCGGTGCAGGCACCCTCGAGGTAGACGGCGTCCGGCTCCTCGACTCCCCGGACTTCCCCGAGGCATACAAAGCGGAAGCCACCACCGCCGCGAAGGCACTGGAGGCCGTCAAGCAGACTCCCGAGGACGTCGACTGGACGGTCCTTGCCCCCGCTCCGGTTATCCAGCCCGGCGAGCGTACCGGCGAATACAACGTGGCTAAGGATTCCCCCGCCGGAACCAGCATCTCCTCGCAGGACTACGCCGTTGCAATGCTGGATGAAATCGAAAGCCCGGCTCACCGCCGCGCACGCTTCACGGCCGCGAACTAAACAGCAGCCTGGCTTAACCCACAGTCAGGCCAAGCCCGGGTACCGGCATCTGGAATATGTCCTTGAGGGCATGTTTCGCCGCATGGTACCCGGGCATTCCCGTAACGCCAGGCCCGGGTGGGGTGGATGAAGAACACAAATAGACGCCCTGCATTGGGGTACGCCACGGCACGTTGGACACCACTGGCCTCTGCACGAGGCCCCGCAAATCCAACAGACCCGCGCTGAAGTCACCCCCCACGTAGTTTTCGTTGTAGGCGGCCAGTTCAACCGCCGTCGTGGTCTTCGAGGCAACCACCACGTCCCGGAAGCCTGGCGCGTATCGCTCAATCCGTGCGGTGACAGCCTCAGCCATGTCCACATCAGAGTCAGCCGGCACATGGCAATACGTCCACAGGATGTGTCGTCCCGCCGGCGCCCGCGACGGGTCCACAAGGGACGGCTGGGAAACCAGCACGTAGGGCTCCGTTGGGTGTTTGCCCATGTCCACGAGGTTCTCGGATTCGGCCATGGCCATTCGCGAACCGCCCACATGGACCGTCCCCGCCCGCTTCAGGCCAAGAGCAAGCCAGGGAACGGGTTCGGACAGAATGTAGTCCACTTTGCAGGCTGCATTCCCGAAGCGGAATGCAGCCAGAGCCCTACGATAGTTGTCGGGTATCTGAGCGCCACCCAGACGTGCGAGCGTCGGGGGTGCAACATCCAGCAGGATCGCCTTTGCCGGCCTGACCTGATCGAAAGAATCCACGCGCTCACCGGTGTGGATGGTTCCGCCGTGGGCAATGAGGTCCTCGGCCATCGCACGTGCAATTGCTGCGGAACCGCCCACAGGCACTACCCATCCGCCGGCGTGGGCCAGGACGGCGAGCATGAGTCCGGCACCGGTCGAACTGAGCGCGGGCTGCGAGCCCAAAGCGTGGGACATCACGCCGGTCAGCAAGGCCGGAGCAGCCTCCTCACGGAAGCGCCGTCCCCAGAACGGTGTTCCTTGGTCCAGGGTCGCGAGGCCAAACAACACAGCCGCAAGCGGATCCTTGGGCACACGGAGCAACTGGTTCGACGTAAAGTCCACCACCCCATTGACGCGCGCAAGAAGCGGCGCAATCAGCCGACGGTACGCTGGACCATCCACCCCCAGTTCCATGGATGTCCGTTCCAAGGACTGGTAAGCGAGTGCCGCCCCACCCACGTCCAGCGGTGTGCCGTGCTGGACTTCGGGCACCCGCAGCTCAATGCGCTGCGAAAGGTTGAACTCCTTGAAGAAAGGAGATGCCACTGCCATTGGATGCACCGCGGAGCATACATCGTACAGATAACCCGGCTCGATGAGTTCGCTTGTCCGCGTTCCGCCTCCGATGGCATCGGCGGCCTCGTACAGATGTACTTCAAGCCCTGCGCGGGCCATGGTCACTGCCGCGGCAAGACCATTCGGACCCGAACCGACGACGGCGACATCAGCCATCGCTACCCACCTCCAACTGCCGGGGTGCTTCAGGCTCGGCCGGCTCAACCCTTGAACGCCAGGGGAGAACCGACGTGGACGGGTGGAGAACGTTAACCCTGAGCCAATCCTTGGTGCCCTCGAAAGGCCCGCCATGCGGATCGTCTTCGCCCAAAGCACGTAGGGGATCCTGCGATGGATCCCAGATATCCATCACCACCCTTGCCATCAGGTACGCCGTTGCAACCATGTGCAGGGCCACGGCCAGGACGTAGTAGGACATGTCTATGTTGTGCTGCACGGACCCACCGCTGGTCGCTTGGCCCAGATACATCCAGATGGCGGCCCAGTGCAGACCTTCGGCGGCCTGCCAGACCAGGAAGTCCCGCCAGCGCGGTCTCGCGAGTGCAAGTAGGGGAATGAGCCAGATGACGAACTGGGGCGAGTACACCTTGTTGGTGAGGATGAACGCGGCCACAATCAGGAAGGCCAACTGGGCGAGGCGCGGGCGCCTGGGCGCCGCCAAAGCCAGGGCACCGATCAACGCGCACGCAATGACGAACAGGTTCAGTGCGAGCGAGTTGATCGTGGCGGCGTTGAGTTGGCTCCATTGAAGCCGATCGGCAACGAGGTTGAACGCGAACCAGGGCGAGCTATATCCGGCGGGCCGTTCCTGGGTAAACTCAAAGAAGTAGCGCCAGCCCGAAGGGTTCATTGCCGCGATGGGAAGGTTGACGGCCAGCCATGACGCAGCGGCCGCGGCGGCTGTCATGAAGAAGGCCCTCAAACGGCCACTGCGCAGGGCCAACACCAAAATGGCACCCAGAATGAGGACGGGGTACAGCTTGGTGGCCGTTCCCAGCCCGATGCAGATTCCCGCCAGGACCAGCTTGTCGCGGGAGAAGAAGTACATGGCTAGTGCGAGCAGAGCCACCGCCCACATGTCCCAGTTAATGAACCCCGCAAGGACGATTCCCGGGGCCAGGGCCACCATGGCGGCATCCCAGGGGCGGCGCTTGTTCATTCGGGCGGTCAGGAGGACGGTAATTATCCATACGGCAACGATCAGCGTTGCGTTGACGTCGAAGTAACCCAGAATGCGTTCGCTACTCACCCCTTGGCCAGGCACCAGCAGTGCGGTCAGTCCTGCGACGATCCCCATGAGGACCGGGTACTCAAACAAGCTGTCTTGCGTGAAGAAGGGGAACACTCCATCGCCCAGGCCGCGGTTGCGGAAGAGCTCGGGGAAGTCGGAGTAGCACGTGGCGTAAAACTGTGTGGGCGTCTCCCAACCATTGACGCGGCAATAGTCCTTCGCCAGCACCGCCAGCAAAGCAGCGATCACGGTGAGGATAACGAGGACGCGTTCTACCGTGAACGGCGCGGGGGAGATCAGTCCTGGGGCTGAGTGGCGGCCCAAGGGCCCACCTACAACCTCCGTGAAGTTACGAAGCAGGGAGTCGCTGCGGCTTGGAACCACAAAGCGGGCACGTTTTCGCTGCCGGTGCGGCTTCGTCTCCTGCATAAATCGAGCTTACAGTCAGGCAGCTTAACTATCGCCACCAGAGCAGACCGCTAAAAGGGGGAAGCCCACGCGTAGCCGCGTGGGCTTCCTGGGGTTCAGCATGCATCTGCGGCACCGGAAACTCCTTCGAAAGGGCTGAAGGACATCAACGGATGAGTCCCATCTGGTGCAGGACGACGAAGACGTCTTCACGACCTTGCTTGAGCAGCTGGTCGTTGAACAGCGTGCGTTCCTTGGGAGCATCGCTGCTCTTGTAGAAGCGCAGGTCCTTGGGGCGCTTTGGCATATGGTTCACCTCCTTTCATTGCAGGAAATTGCCGGAATTGGGCACAACAAATAAAGCCAATTGAGTTCAGGAGAAATCAAGGCATAAAAGCGCGCGCAAATAGTCCGGCGCTAATAAGGGGAGTGGGCAGACCTATACGGGAGCAGCGAGTGATCGTGCACAATTGCGTGTGCTTCCTGCAGTCGTCCCCAACAAGAAGCTGGTTCCGAACTTTGGGGAAACTGCGCACCCGCGGCTTGTTGCGTGGGTCTGCGCCTACAACTGACTGCTCAGAATGCCACCCTTGACGGGTGGCCATGAAGACCGCCGGCGTTGGAGCCGGTCCGGTGGTTCAGGGAGTGGTCAGCGCTTCGAAAAATGCTTCGAAAAAGGGCGTCGATCAGCGCAAGAGGCCGGGGTAGCAGTGACGGTCACATTCCATCCGCTAGTCAAAGTAATCATTTTTCCCAACCTCCTTTTCCGCTGTGGCATTACGTTCCGACTGATTAACCGGTGTAATGCGCGCCTTGTTCCCGGCGGGTCGCTCTGGGAACAAGATATAAGCTACCCCATGAATAGGAGTCTTGGCCAGCGCAATTCGCTATTTAGCCAAAGTTTTTCTAAATTCGCGTTTCAGAGACCCCAACGGACAATCGCCGGCGTCCGCTTATCCCATCCAAGCGTGCAAACCTTGGCAGTTCCAAGAATGAAGTGGCGACCTTCCCTGGCGTCCATTTCCAGCCAACGCGCTGTGAGAATACGGGAGAAATGTCCGTGTGCCACTACCAGGACATTGTCCATGCCTGACTCCAGGACACGTCCAATGATCTTGTCAGCGCGGGCGGCCACTTCGTCCAGCGTTTCGCCGTTGGGCACGCCGTCCGTCCAGATGAGGTAGTCCGGATTGTCCTTGCGGATGAGGTCGGAGCTGACGCCCTCATAGTCTCCGTAGTTCCATTCCACCGCCAGCGGCTCGTGGACGGCATCGGGAAAACCTGCAAGTTCAGCCGTGCGGCGGGCGCGACGCAGTGGGGAGGTCAGAACGAGGTCGAAGTCGATGCCCTCAAGGACTTTGCGCGCTTCGACAGCCTGCTGCTCACCCTCTACGGTCAAGGGAAGGTCGGTCAGGCCCGTGTACTGGCCGCTCTTGGACCATTCCGTCTCGCCGTGGCGAAGGATCCAAAGTTGCGGACGCGGGGAGATCGCGGCGTTCATGAGGACTCCTTGGTTTCTGCGGCGGTTTCGGTTGAAGGTTCGACGACGGCGGACTCGGGTTGCGCTTCCCACCACGCCAAGAGCTTCTTCTCAGCTTCCTCCGGGGACAGCGGACCGTGTTCCATCCGTTCTTCCAGAAGGAACTTGTAGGCCCGCCCGACGACAGGACCCGGCTTTAGCCCCAGAAGCGCCATTATTTGCGCTCCATCGAGGTCAGGCCGAACAGCCGCCAACGATTCCTGCTCCAAGAGCGCCGAGATTCGGTGCTCAAGGTCATCGTAGGCGAAGGACAAGCGGTCGGCCTTGCGCTGGTTACGCGTGGTGACATCGGATCGGGTGAGCCGGTGCAGGCGTTCCAGCAGCGGCCCGGCATCGGTCACATAGCGGCGGACGGCAGAATCGGTCCAGCCAGCATCCCCATAGCCGTAGAACCGCATGTGCAATTCGACCAGGCGGGACACGGCTTTGATCGACTCGTTGTCAAAGCGCAACGCCTTCATTCGCTTGGCCGTCAGCTTGGCACCCACAACGTCGTGATGTCTGAAGCTCACCGCGCCGCCCGGTTCGAACCGGCGCGTAGCCGGCTTGCCGACGTCGTGCATCAACGCGGCGAACCGAAGCACGAAGTCCGGGCCCGGCACCGGACCGTCGCCGCCGGTTTCCAGTGAAGCAGCTTGTTCGAGGACCTGCAGGGAGTGCTGATACACGTCCTTGTGGCGGTGGTGTTCATCGGCTTCGAGGCGAAGCGCGGATACCTCAGGGAGGACAAACTCAGCCAGCCCGGTGTCCACCAGGAGATCGATGCCCACGCGCGGGTGCGCGCCGTTAATCAGCTTGACCAGTTCATCGCGGACCCGCTCGGCGGAGATGATCTTGATGCGGTCGGCCATTTGGGACATGGCGAGCCGGACGTCGTCGTGAACCGACACGCCAAGCTGGGACGCGAAGCGAGCCGCCCGCATCATGCGCAGGGGGTCATCAGAGAAGGATGCCTCAGGCGCGCCGGGCGTGGCGAGTTCGGAGGCGTGGAGGTCCCGGACGCCACCGAAAGGGTCCACGAGCTCCAGGCTCGGCAGGCGCAAGGCCATGGCGTTGATGGTGAAGTCGCGGCGGAGCAGGTCCTCCGTCAGGGAGTTGCCAAAGGCGACCACGGGCTTACGCGAGTCAGGATCGTACGCCTCGGCGCGGTACGTGGTGACTTCGATCTGGAAGCCGTTCTTCTTCATCCCGATCGTGCCGAAAGCCCGTCCGATTTCCCAAAAGTTGTCCGCCCACTTCTTGATGACGGAGATCGTCTGCTCGGGCGTCGCGTCTGTGGTGAAGTCCAGGTCCGGGGACGTCCTCCCCAGGAAAAGGTCGCGCACAGGTCCACCAACCAAGGACAGCTCGAAGCCGGCGTCGACAAAGCGCTGCCCGAGATCGAGCACCACCGGATCGATGGTGAAGTTAACTGAAGAGCTGTCCAATACGTGCGCCATAGTTCCTTAAGCTTGGCAGATTTTTCCGCAGCATTGGGCCAGAGTTGCATCCGAAAACCAGCGGACCCGTAACCCGTGTCTCCTGCAGTCCATCTTGCGGCCATGTCCCGGTCATCACTCGAGGGCAAGAGTCGTTAGAGTGGACTTCATGGCCAATCCGATCCCGAGCGCTCCTGGCAGGAGGACGAACGCACCGTTGCCGTCGGCAATCGGCGCCCACGTCGCGCCTGCCCCGCAGCACCCGGTCCAGGCCTCGCTTCCCACTGTGGAGGAAGTGTCGGCAGGCGGTGTCGTAGTAGACACGTCCGACGGCGAACTCCGGGTCGCGATTATCGCCCGCCTTAATAGGGGTGGCCGGCTTGAATGGTGCCTGCCCAAGGGCCATCCGGAAGGCCGGGAGAACAACGAGGAAGCTGCCGTCCGCGAGATCGCCGAGGAAACCGGCATCGAGGGCAACATCCTGGCGCCCCTGGGCAGCATCGACTACTGGTTCACTGTGAGCGGCCACCGGGTCCACAAAACCGTCCACCATTTCCTGCTCCGGGCCACTGGCGGCGAGCTCACCATCGAGAATGATCCGGACCAGGAGGCAGTGGATGCCGCATGGGTGCCGATCCAGGAGTTGGCACGCAAATTGTCCTTCCCAAATGAACGCCGCATCGCCGATTTGGCACGGGAAGTGCTTCCCGAACACCTCTGACCCGGCTACATGGGACGATAAGGGCGATGTCTGAAGCCAAAACTACCCAGTCCGTTCAATCCGGAGAAGCACGTTCCAGCGCCATCATGGCCGCCGGAACGTTGGTTTCCCGGTTCCTTGGCTTCGCCAAAACGTGGATGCTCGGCGCTGCACTCGGCCTGGGTTCAACGGTCAATGACACGTTCATTAATGCGAACAACCTTCCCAACCTGATCTTCCTGTTGGTGGCTGGCGGCGTGTTCAACGCTGTCCTGGTCCCGCAGATCATTAAGGCCAGCAAGGGTGCGGACAGCGGCGCTGATTACATCAGCCGACTCCTGACTCTGGCTGTGCTGGTGCTGCTGGGGCTGACAGCCCTTGTGACCCTGGCCGCGCCCATCGTTATCGACCTAACGACCCAGGGCTACTCGGAACAGCAGAAGGCCCTGGCGGTCACTTTCGCCTTCTGGTGCCTTCCACAGATCTTCTTCTACGGCCTTTACGCACTTCTTACACAGGTCCTGAATGCGCATGGTGCGTTCGGCCCCGCCATGTGGGCCCCCATCCTGAACAACGTGGTGGCCATCGCGGGCCTGGGCATGTTCATCTGGATCCTGGGCGCCAACTACACCAATCCGCACACACTCGATAATTGGGGACCAACCCAGACATTCCTGATTGCCGGATTCTCCACGTTCGGAGTGATCGCCCAAACCGCCATCCTGCTGATTCCCGTCATGAGGCTGAAACTGGGCCTGCGGCCCCGTTTCGGGTGGCGCGGCGTTGGACTGGGCCAGGCAGCCAAGTTGAGCGTGTGGACGTTGCTGACTGCCGCCGTCGGGCAGTTGGCCTTCCTGTACGTCATGAAAATTGCCACGATTCCCGGTGCCGAACGGCTCCGGCTGGACAATTCAGGCCAGACCACAGCGGCCTCCACTCTCCCGGGTAACGCGGTCCTTGAAGTTGCGAGCCAGCTCTACCTGCTGCCGCACTCGATCATTGCCCTGTCGTTGGCCACTGTCCTCTTTAACCGCATGACGCGGGCGTCCCAGGATGGCAACAAGGCCGAACTGCGTGACGCGCTCTCGCATGGACTGCGAACCATGGCTGTCGCAACAGTTTTTGGCGCATTGGCGCTGTTCGCGCTGGCTGGCCCGCTGGGCATGTTCTTCTCCGGCGGGAAGCCCCAGGACGGCGTCATGCTGGCCCAGACGCTCACCATCCTGGCGTTGAGCACGCCGTTCATGAGCGCAAACTTCATGATGTCGCGCGTGTTTTACGCCAACGAGGACGCCCGCACGCCGCTCTATGTGCAGCTGTTGCTCGCCGTCGTTTATGTGGTGGGCGCGTTTATCATTCAGTTCCTGCCCGTGGGCCAGATCATCTACGCGATCGCTGTCCTCTACACCTTGGGGAACATCCTTTCCGTGGTGATCAGCGTCTGGTTCCTGCGCCGCATGATGGGCCATCTCGATGGTCCGCGAATCGCCAATTCCTACATCCGCATGGGCTACGCGGGCCTCGGCTCTGCGATTGCGGGGGCTCTGGCGCTGTGGCTCCTGGGCAGCTACCGTGCCGACGGTTTCGCGTGGAGCAGCCGGCCGGCTGCCTTGGTGACCGTGGTCGTCGTCGGGCCCGTCATGCTGGTGGCTTATCTGCTCCTGCTTCGCCTCTTCCACGTCACCGAGCTGCGCGATCTCATGCGCCCGCTGATGGGCCGCTTTGGCCGCGGCGCACCTGCCGTGGCAGGGGCAGCTGCTGAACCCACGACGGCGGCACGCGCCACAGTCTCGGACGATACCGGTTTGATTCCTCGCATCTCGGGCGAGTTCGATGCTGCCTCCTTCAGAGCCGGCCCGGCGCTTGAGCACGAACCCGCCGTTGAGACTCCAGCCAGGACTGCAGACGTTTCCGGCACCTCCGAATCTGAACAACCCCGCACGAATTATCTGCCGGATGAAGACGTACCGAGCACGGCCAAGGGAGGAAGGTTCCACCCTCAGGTTCCGTTGCCAGGCAGGCGAACCTACCAAGGCGACCCCGGCCACAATCCCTACTTTCCCGCCAATCGGGACGCTGGACAGCACACCCGGCAGAAGCGGAAGAAGTGAACCGGTGGCGCCAACATGGGCGGCGGGCGCCAATCGGCTAGGCTAGAAATGAATACAGGTAGTTGCAAAAGTGGTACAACCGGCTCGCCGGGCGGACCGCGTGCAGGACCCGCAGCTCCCGGACAGCCTAGGAGGAACACGTGTCCCACCCGATCGACGTCGGATCAGTGCTTGGCGGCCGCTATAAGGTCACGGCCACCGTATTGACCTCGCATGACCAAGATCTGGTGCTCGACGGCGTGGACCAGGTCCTCAACCGCCCCGTCAGCATCCTCGTTGCCGGTCCCGGAAACGCCGAGCAGGTAGCACAGAGTGCCCGCGAAGTCGCCACGGGGGAGCGCCCTGGCCATGTCCAGATCCTGGACCTCGGAGTCAGCGACAACACCACGTACCTGATCACCAACCACAGCACTGCGCCGGACCTTCTTGATCTCGTGGTCGCAACCCACCCGCCGTACATCGAACCGTTCTTCACGGAAACCCTCGGCAGCGAGATCTTCGGCCAGCCCCGCACGTACGAGCCCGAGACCTATGACGGCCTCTATGAAGACGATGAGCACGAAGCCGAGTACATCCAGTACGACGAAAATGGCTACCCGGTCCAATCGGAATCGGATGCTTCCCACGAAGCACCAGGCACGCAGGCCAGCAACCTTCCTCCTATGCCTTCATCCAGCCCGTCATCGGCAAGGGGTGGTCTCGCGGGGAAGCTCGCTGCTGCTGCGGCTGGCGCCGGGGCAGCAGGAGTTGCTGCCGCTGCCGCGCTGAAGAACGCCGGGTCCAAGAACCACGACGCCGGGGCTGCCGCGAATGGGACTTCCGGTGCTGGCGGTACTTCTGCTGCCGCTGCTAGTACGGAGGCCCAGCCGCGGACGCAGGCTGTACAGTCGCCGTCGTCCGGAGCTTCGCCTGCTACCACGCCGGTGGCCCCGGTTCAGCCGCCTACCCAAGCCGTCACTTCGCAGCCTGTGGCTTCACAACCCGTGAACCCGCAGCCCGCACCGACTCGCGAGCCTGCCGGGGAACCAAAGGTTTCCCTCTGGTCTGAGGAGGACTACGGCCTCGCTGCCGGCGGGGCGGCTCAAGCCGCTGGAGGTAGCTCAGATCCTGGTTACGATCGTGCTCCTACCAGCTTCCCGGCGTCGGCCGCTGCCACAGAAGATTACGAAGATGAAGAGGTCTACGAGGACGAAACCCCGGAACGCGAGCCGCGGTCCCTGCGTTGGCTCGTCGGCGGTCTGCTGGCAGCAGTGTTGATCGTTGGACTTGTCCTGGCGGTCACCAACCTGGGAAGCCTCCTGCCCAGCGGCGCTCCGAAGGCATCAGACAAAACAACGACTTCCTCGCAGGCAACGGGCACCGACTCCGAAAAGCCGACGCCCAGTGAGACCGCTGCTCCGGCAACGCCTCCGGCCATCGATGGCATTACGCGCCTTGGCGACTTCCCCTTCGCTGCATCCTTCGATAAGGACCTTCCCAAAGCATTTGATGGGAACCCGGCCAGTTACTGGTCCGACATGGAGTTCGCTTCCGCCAACTGGGGTGGACTCTCGGGTGAGATGCCCTTGGTCGTGAAGCTCAAGCAGCCCACAGAGGTCAAGTCAGTGGTGCTGAACCAATTGGGCGGCTCGGGCGGAAGCATCAGCGTCTACACCAACGATCGTCCCGCAATGGACGGCGCCAAGCTCGTCGGCACCAACAGCTTCACGTCTCCGGACCTGACAATGCCGCTGGCTGCTCCCACGCAGACCCAGTACGTCATCGTGGTCATCAAGACGCTGCCTAAACTCGCTGCTCCCAAGACCCAGTTCGGATTTGGTCTGCGCTTGGCCGAGATCACGGTCCAGTAGTTCCGTTTTCGCCGCGCTTACCCAACTAGGTTGCAGTTGAGCGCGTTTTGAGCCGCCAAAACGACACCTGCTGCTACCTGGTTTTCGCATGTGGGCCTGTCTTTGTGACTGATGTGGCCATCAGTCATCCGGCGTCCCCGCTTCGATTCGCCACGCCTCCAGACGGTACCCTGAATGATGGTGGGTTTTAGGCCCTCCAAATCCAACGGAATATTTGGACCGTTGAAGGGGTTGAGTCAGGTGGCTGCCCCGAAAGCCGCAGCATCGACTAAGGAAGAGGTTCACGCCACGTGAGCATTGCAGAAAACAGCGCATCGCAGGTGCGTGACGTCATCATCGTCGGTTCAGGCCCCGCCGGTTACACAGCCGCCGTTTACACCGCCCGCGCCAACATGAAGCCTCTGCTCATTGCCGGCTCCGTCACTGCTGGTGGCGAGTTGATGAACACCACGGACGTCGAAAACTACCCGGGGTTCCCCGACGGCATCATGGGTCCAGATCTCATGGAAAACTTCGAGAAACAGGCAGCCCGCTTCGGCACAGAGATTCTCTTCGAGGATGTCACCGAACTGAACCTCGACGGCGACATCAAGTCGGTCACCATCGGCACGGGGGAGACCTTCCAGGCGAAGGCCATCATCCTGTCCACCGGTTCGGCCTACCGCGAGCTTGGACTTAAGAACGAAAAGCGCTTGTCGGGCCACGGTGTTAGCTGGTGTGCAACCTGCGACGGTTTCTTCTTCAAGGATCAGGACATCGCCGTCATCGGTGGTGGCGACTCCGCCATGGAAGAAGCCCTCTTCCTTACCAAGTTCGCCAAGTCCGTCACAGTGGTCCACCGTCGCGACACCCTCAAAGCTTCCAAGATCATGGGCGACCGCGCCCAGGCGCACGAGAAAATCAACTTCATTTGGAACACTGCTGTAGAGGACGTTCTCGGCGATGACAAGGTAACGGGCCTCAAGCTCAAGAACCTGGTTGACGGTACCGAATCTGAACTCGACGTCACCGGCGTCTTCGTGGCCATCGGCAACGATCCCCGCACGGAACTCGTAAAGGGCAAAGTTGATCTGACCCCCGAAGGAACGATTGCCGTAGAGGGCCGGACTTCCCGTACCAACATCAAGGGTGTGTTCGCCGCAGGCGACGTCATTGATCCCACCTACCGCCAGGCCATCACGGCCTCGGGTTCCGGTTGTGTGGCTGCCCTGGATGTGGAGCACTACCTCGCAGACCTGCATTCCTGAGCTTCACCAGACCAGCAACCATACGAAGGGAAAAGTTATGAGCAACGCTAAAGACGTAACTGACGCAAGCTTCAGCACCGATGTCCTGGCTTCCGAGAAGCCAGTCATCGTGGACTTCTGGGCAGAGTGGTGCGGACCCTGCCGCAAGCTCGGCCCGATCCTCGACGAGATCTCCGTTGAATACGGCGAGAAGGTTGACGTCGTGAAACTCAACGTCGACGACAACCCTGCCATCGCTGCCGAGTACGGCATCACGTCCATCCCGGCTGTGTACCTGTTCAGCGGGGGAGAAGTGAAGAGCACGGTCATCGGCGCCAAGCCAAAGCAGTTCTTCGAAAAGGAATTCGCAGACGTCTTGTCCTAGGTTCCCCTTAGTTAGTCAGTGAAAAGCCGGCGGCTGTCCCTCCTGAAGGAGTGGGAGTCGCCGGCTTTTTGCATTTGGCCAATTTGCACCCCCTAGAGTTTGTTTCTATCGGTGTGATTGCGCCAAAGGCTCTGTGCGTCCGCCGAACTCCTCAATGCGTGTTCCCCTTACCTGGGGTAGGCAAACACGTCCTTCTCTCACATCCCCACCCCTCCCGCCGGATCCTCTCTCACATCCCCACCCCTCCCGCCGGATCCTCTCTCACATCCCCACCCCACCCGCCGGATCCTCTCTCACATCCTCACCCCTCCCGCCGGATGCTCTCTCACATCCCCACCCCTCCCGCCGGATCCTCTCTCACATCCCCACCCCTCCCGCCGGATCCTCTCTCAGATCCTGAAGTGCTCTGCAGACAGGGCCGTGGAGAATTATGGTCCTGCCTAGCGATGACCACTGATTGGGCGCCTATCTCAGGCCATGTTCAACCGGATACAGCAAACAGCAGCGCGCATACTCATTCTCAGTCCGCCGGGGAAGTTGCGATCGTTGCAGGGCATCAGTCGTGCCGCTCCGACGTCATCTGATGCCAATGTCCGGGTTCGCCGAATAGTTTCACCAACGCCGATGGGTTTGCGGTGGCAAATTGTCGAACAAGCCCGTACATAACGCTCCGGATCGACAGCATCATTTGGATCTGCAACTTCGCAACCGCCTGACTCTTGATAACACCCGGCTCTGAACCTCAATGCCCTTACCTCTCATGTCAAGCAACACCCAGGAGTCTCAAGCGGCCTAGTAGGGGACATGCACAGTTCTTTCCCCTATTCCCCTTCGTGCCGTTCGCTCCGCAGTGGAGGCATGCAGTCAAGATTCCAAGGTCGCTAGTTCATGCGGCTCACGTTCCGTGGAGCATCCCGGAGGCAAACAGGTGCACTTCTGGTCGCTGAGCTCCTCCGGTCAACGTCGGGGCGCTCGAGATGTTTCACGTGAAGCGGCTTCGCCGCGGCCAAACTTCGAGCCCCAAAACCATCCCGGCATCGGCTACAAATTCGGACAACAACTGCTGCCCTGCTCACATCGAGGGAGTCTCGCGGTGTTTCACGTGAAACATCTCCGTGCAGTGGTGAAGAATATTCACCTGGGGAGACAAACACGCTCTGAAGCCAAGGAGAAGGACTGTTTCAGGAAACATAGGCCCGCGAGCACTCGGCAGCATCACAAATAGCAATGAAGCAAGGGGTCGGCAACCCTGGGTACGCTCCACTTGACCGTAGTGAGTTCCCAGCCTTGCTCGTTTGCCCCCTTGCTGCTGTCCTAACCAATGCAATAGACGACTGCGATGACCGGCTTCATGAAATACCCGCTTCGAGAATCTGCCCCGGAACGACTCAATGCAAGCACAGTAATCTCTCGCGAACATCGTCTGAGCTGTTGTCCATGTCAATACGCGTTCCCTGGCGGATCTAGATAATTGAGCTTCGCCTGTCAGGAATACACCAGAAGGTATCGGCATACGCCTGAGAACGGCCACCGCGCTTCAATACGGCGCACTCTACAGTCCGACAGCCCAATAGTTCACTCCAACCTTGATCATGGAGCATAGGGGAGTGCGAACGCTCCCTCGACTTGCTAGCCCTTGCAGGTGTCAAAAGAGCCGCCCCTGCCGTCCTCCTGGGGACTAGAACTGGTGTGGCATTCGACTTAAGGTGGAGCGGCATTTCAACGCTCGTGTCCAATGCGCGAATTCCTTCGTCGGAGTTCAATGCGTAACGGGCATTCGACCCCAGGCTGCATTTGGCGGCTGGAGGACACAGCTCGGGGTGGAGCTCGACTCGTCTGGCGTCGAGAACTACACGATTGTTCCATGGACCCGGCAGGCGTGCCCAAACCTATTCAGAGCAACGAGCTCTCCAGGGCTGGACGTCCGTTTCACGTGAAACATCTTGACTGGCACCTGGCAGCTTCATTGTTTGCAGGAACAGCTCCTGCGCCAACGTGCAAAGAGTGCATTGTGCGTGCTGGTGACACCAGTGAAGCCGTACATACTCCCACACGGCCCAGACGGGGCGGTTGGAACCAAATGCGACTCAGGCCCGCGTACGGGACAGTGGGACTTCATTACTGCGGCGCGCAGACCTCCAGGAGTACCGACTGGCGCTTTCCTGAGCCCCTGCCCGGCAATAGCAAGAAGCTCATCTGGCCTGGCCATGGAAGCATGACCTACAAGTCGAGAGTTCTTCCTGCGACGTGCGTGGGCGGCCAGCTTTCTACTGCGCTCGAGATGACTCCTTCCACCTACCGTCGACGCACCTTGGGAAAATGAAGGAGCGGCAGCTTCATGGAGAACTTGCCGCCACCGGAATGTCCTATCAACTGTCGGGCCGGGAACCACCCAGCACTCGATCACGCTCGACGGCAAGAGATTGATATCGGAACCCAAGCCTTCCAAGGAAGTGCTCTGCGGGGAAACCCCAGGCGATCCGAATGTTTCACGTGAAACACACCAGTGGTACTGAGCCACCATGGTAAGTAACCTGACCGTCTAGCTGTACGTTCACAAGATGGATGGGCCCCCTGCAGAGGACTTCCTAGGCGGAAGGCAGTCTACTCCGACAGAAGCCTTACAATCTCAAGGACGACGCCGCTGACCATACCGCCCGCAAACGCCACTTACGTTAGCGCCCAGTAGGGGACGACCATAGGGAGGCCGTTGACTCGTACACGATGCGCTCCTCGTCCCGACCATTTGGGGAAATGCGTACAGCAACTTGCAGTACGCTGCTACCGTTGCCCGCCCAGCGATGGCCCCAGAAGGACAGTTAGAAATTTTCGGCATAGAGCTCGACCCAGTCCCTGGGGACGAAACATCCGATCAAAGAAGCCGGAGTCGGAGTCGAAACCTGGCTCTGACCGGCCCTCAGTACCTTCCTGCATGAACCGCGGTTCACCGGCGAACCTAATACACCACCGTGACGAGCCCCAGACGGCCTTCGGCATTGAACATGCTGTTGCCCTTGCACGGCAGTCGACTTCGCAGTTATGGACTAGACGCCGGCGCATCGAGGGTCGGTCCAATCTGAGCGATCCCGGGAAGCCAGCAGTGGCACGCAGACCCGGAGACTGGCTCACGTTATTCACAAAGTTATCCACAGGCTTATCCACCGGCCAGTTGGCCTTCAACATATCGATTCCACAGCTCTTCATTGCGCTGATCTTCGCCACCCCGATTCATCTCCCTCTGACTACTCCGGATCTGGTGAGGGTCTCCGTGTCGCCTTCGGTTCGCGTACGCGCCAAATTCCCGCAAATCAAAGTGTTTTGGGATCATGTGACATGAAATACACCCCTTTCCCTGCCGGAGCGTTTCACGTGAAACATGCGTCGAATCTTCCAGGAAGGATCGCGGTGCACGCGTCTCTTACTTTGTGCAACTTGGACACTTCTGGAAACAGGCACTCCTTAGCAAGGGACAGACTTATCCCCAAAGTTATCCACAGGCTTATCCACCTCCCAACTAGGTGTAGTCCCATGCATCTCGATGTCAGCTTCCGCCCGCCGCGCTATGCAGTTGACAGTGCATAATGTTTCACGTGAAACAGACAGTGTCTGCCGTTCGTCCTCGACGAGGGTCCGGCACGTCCTTTCAGGAGGCCATCCACGAAGCCGGGTGACCGGTCGGCCGAGCCAGACCTTTAAGGCTAACGACGATTACCGAGACGGAATATCAAGGCAAACGTACAACATCAGATCTATCAGGCAGCCAATGTCAAATCCATTCAATTCCCAACAGACCAGCCGTGATGCCTCGCTCACCCACGAGGTTCGGTGGTACGTGTAATTGCCCCTGGATAATTGGGTGTGGATCGCGCACCAAGCAAGGGCTGTGGGGTCGCACGACGGAACTCATCGCTGCTGAGCGCCAGGATGCCATGTCGCCGTCTTCCTACGTGGCACTGCGTCTCAAGGTCGACGACGACTTGGAACAAGCCGCGTGGTCCGCATAGGCCATTGCCACTGTGTTCGAAGAATTTGGGTGTGCGAAGATCTTGGATGGGCGAAAAGCTTAGGTAGTCGATGAGCTCGGATGGACATCGTGCCGACCCTCGACCCTCAGTGGCTACTGTGGGAAGTTCACGGACTATGGCTGGAAAGGCATCTGCGTCGAAGACCGCAAACGGGGGAAAGCTTCTCCCTGACGGAGCCTAAGACCTCTTGTCCCAGTTGTCTTTCCGGCCACATTGAACATTGGCGTTCTCCTCAGTTCAAGGTCCGCAGAATCGGCGCTCCATCTGCGTAGTCAGCTCGCTGGGCCAATACCATAAGGGTGGCGGCAATGCATCGGCCTGTATTGTGCAGGCCCCAGGGCGTTGGCAGGAGGGAAAAGGGAGGTCATTTGTGGTGGGGGCGCCAGTGTCGTGAAGACTTCATAGATGTACGCGACAACGGGAACGCCCAGCTCGGACCCCTCGAGCGCGCTACACGAGAACGTTCAGTTTACGATGCTCGAACCGATCGAACACCACCAGACATTGGGACAATGGTCTATCGGACTCAAGATGCCGCCACTAAGCCGTTGCATCTCACGCCGGTCCGTCGCTCCCATACCCACAACCAACAAGCACCGCTAGGACGTACGTCCAGCCGTGGCGTGGCCGGTCCGCTTCATAGGCCCGGATCTACCTCCCACATCAACTGACTCCAAAGCCCGACTGACTTCCCTTCCTGGTATGGAGATCGTTGGAGTGATGGGGAGTACTGGGCTTGATGCTCGTCGGCAGACCCTAGTGGGAGTTCGCGCTACACCATCGCGAATTTCAGACTTGTAATTCCATCTTGCCTAGTTGCACTCTCCGTATCCACCAGTCCATGCTCTGCTCCTTCGGTCCAGTTGAGACAACGGGGCATTTCACGTGAAACAATCGATGTCCCTCCCTTTCGATCGCGAAGTTGCTACGCGCCTTCGCAGTGTTTCACGTGAAACGATGACCGGAAACCGTGACCAGCGGGTCATGCGGCCCCAAGCGAGCATCGGAATGACACCGTGCCACGAGAAAAGACTGCAAAGGGCCAAAGTAGTGCATTCAGTTACTCGGAGACATGAGCTCAATCTCATTCCAACGAAATCCAGACCACGGACTGTTTCTACACCTCCGCGTCAGAAGCGCGACCGCTTTAGACCTTCTCCCGGTCGTGCCGGAGTGGAACACTCAACGTCCCACGCCACATCAAATCGCTCACTTTCCTTTTAGCGCGGAGCGGGCTAGTTCAAGCAACCTCCTCCCAACAGGAAGAAGTCCAGCCATGGAAGTCCGAACCAGCCGCAATACGTACCTGCAAGGCGAAGGCTGTTCGAGGGTATGCGACGTCCCAGTTTCACGTGAAACATCCCTCATCATCAGGCAGTCGGGTGCTGCGGGATGCGGCGTCCTTTCAAAAGCCGCTGGAAAACAGCTTCGGTACCGGCCTCGAATGTTTTGGAGATGTGCCTCCACGCGGATTCCGACTCCAGCAGCTTGGCGGCCAAAACGAGGTTATAAACCCTGTTGGTTCAATGCGCGGATATGCTCATGAACGGAACCCATCGAACACGGACTCCCTTCTCCGTTGCCGCGCTGGAGTGATTGCGGCTCGTGCGCGGCAGACTTACCGGAGCAAGAAGAGATGTGTCTTTTTATCCACAACGTCGAACGCTATAAAAGCGCACAGAAGAATAGCATTCTGAAGCCCTGGGAGAACATAGTTTCACGTGAAACCACGCACTCGGAAGGGCGGCCTGCCTACCGAAGACCTAACAACTTAGCATTGAGAAGGACAAGCGCTTCGGAACACAAAGCTCCGGGGCACAAAAATGGGGTCTGCCCACATGGCAAACCCCATTCAGTTGGTCGGGAAAACTAGTCTTCAGAGCCCGGTCCCAAAACATCCATGATGCGGTTGAGATCCTCTACGCTCGCGAATTCGATGCTAACGCGGCCCTTGCGAGCACCCAACGTGATCTTCACGTTCGTATCCAAGCGGTCGGAAAGCGACGACGCCAGGTAGTCCAGGCGCTCGTGCCTCGCGTTGGGCTTGGGAATAGCACTCTTGGCTGGCGCGGTGGGGTCCTGGTACAGAGCTACGGCTTCTTCAGTGGCCCGGACAGACATACCTTCAGCAACGATCTTCTGAGCAAGACGCTCCATGGCGGCCGCGTCAGGCAACGCCAAGAGAGCACGGGCGTGGCCGGCTGACAAGACGCTGGCTGCCACACGGCGCTGCACCAACGGCGGAAGCTTCAAAAGTCGCAGCGTATTCGATACCTGAGGACGGGAGCGACCGATGCGGTCGGCCAGTTGCTCATGGGTAGTTCCAAAGTCTTCCAGGAGCTGCTGGTAGGCGGCTGCCTCTTCCAACGGGTTCAACTGGCTACGGTGCAGGTTCTCCAGCAACGCGTCTCGAAGAAGGTCGTCGTCAGTGGTGTCACGAACGATCGCCGGGATTGTTTCCAGCCCAGCGGCCTGAACTGCACGCCAACGTCGCTCACCCATGACCAGTTCGTACGGTTCTCCACCCTTTTCGGTTGAAGTACGTACAACAATTGGCTGAAGGACACCGATTTCCTTGACGGAGTGCACCAGCTCGGCCATGTCGTCTTCATCGAAGACAGATCGAGGCTGCTTACGGTTGGGATGAATGTCCGTCACCGGTATTTCAGCGAACCTCGCTCCTGGAACCTCAACCAACTCCACCTCGGGCGGAGTAGCTGCAGTGCGAGCAGCAGGGGCGGAAGACGCCGTCGAACTCGTCTCCGCACCACTCGTCTTCACCGAAGCAGACGAAGAGCGCTTTGTAGCTGGCTTGGGCGCGGCGTGCTTCGCCTCGCCGGATGGGGATGCTTCCTTCGCAGCGCCGGTAGGAGAACCACTAGCTACGCTCGACATCCCGGAGTCGGCAGTAGCTGTGGGAGCCGTAGCATCGGGCGCTTCCAGCGGCTCTGCTGTCTTACGCGCTTCCGGAAAGAACAGGTCCACTGGGCGGGAGGGCGCAGCGCCGTTTCCCTGGGCACCCGCGGGTGAGCTAGGAATGAGAGCCCCAAGACCCCTGCCGAGGCCCCTTCGCTTTTCGCTCATTGATTCATCCCTCCGATGGAATTGCCGAGTGCGGACCCGCCCAGGCTGTTGCAGTGTTTCAAGAATTCTAGCGTTCAGCGATTTCGGCAGCGGCTTCCATGTAGGACAACGCGCCGCTCGATGAAGGATCATAGGTCATGACAGTCTGCTGGTAGCTCGGCGCTTCAGAGATACGTACCGAGCGGGGGACCACGGCGCTCAGAACCTGCTCGGGGAAATGTTGGCGGACCTCAGACGCAACCTGTGCTGCGAGGTTGGTTCGGCCGTCATACATGGTCAGGAGAATAGTCGAAACCACCAGGTCAGCGTTGAGGTGCTTCTGGATCATCTCAATATTCTTCAGGAGTTGACTCAAGCCCTCCAGGGCGTAGTACTCGCACTGGATGGGAATGAGAACTTCGCTGGCGGCGCAGAATGCATTGACAGTCAACAGACCCAGGCTGGGTGGGCAGTCGATAAAGATGAAGTCCAAACGTCCCTCACCGTTTTTCTCCCGCTCTTTTGAGTAGACGTCTATGGCGCGGCGAAGCCTCTGTTCACGGGCCACCAATGAAACCAACTCGATTTCCGCGCCGGCCAGGTGGATCGTCGCTGGGGCGCAGATGAGGTTGGGAATGTCAGGGCACGGAGCCACTACATCTTTCAGCGGAAGGTCGTTGATCAGGACGTCGTAGATGCTGTCCACATCTGCGTGGTGCTCAATGCCCAAAGCTGTAGAGGCATTTCCCTGGGGATCAATGTCAATGACCAGGACGTTGAGTCCTGCAGATGCCAGAGCAGCGGCAATGTTGACGGTGGTAGTCGTCTTGCCAACGCCACCCTTCTGATTGGAGACCGTGAAAATCCGGGTCCGATCAGGTTTAGGGAGTTCACGTCCAATCAGCCGCTCGCGTCGGCGTGTTTCGTTGGCCAGTTGGCGAGCGATAGGGCTCGAATCATCGATGGAGTCCATCACGTTGTGAACCTCATCCGTCAGCGTTTCACGTGAAACGGCAGCATTATCAACTGAATTCGTTCGCACAATAGCGGATTGAAGTGACGCCGAGGGTGTGGCCATGGCCCGCGCGGACCCCAGGGACATAAAGGGGGGGATCCGTTGCGTGGAGGTTTCGCTACTGCCCACTGGTCACACTCTCACTCTCATTCGGCGCTTGCTGCCGTTCTCTAGCCTAACTGCTCAGCCGCCGACACGCGGGAAACCGGGCGGTGACTAACCCGTCTTTCCGGGCTTGTTGACGATGATCCTCACCACGGTGGTGGGTTCCTCCAAAAGCTCCTGTCCACAAACCACAACGGACGTTTCCACGCCGCCAAGTTTACGGATGACCTTCTTGGCCTTCTCAATTTCTTCGGCAGCGCTGCGACCCTTGATCGCGACAACCTCCCCCTTGCCATTCAGCAGGGGGATAGTAAGCCCAGCCAGGTTGGAAAGAGCGGAAACTGCCCGTGCCGTAACGACGTCCGCATCCACCAATCCCACAGCCAGTTCAGCGCGGGTTCGCATGATTGTCACATTGTCCAGGCCGAGGTCGTCCACGACTTCCTGAAGCCAGATGACTCGACGCTCCAGAGGTTCAATCAGGGTCAGTTCAAGGTCTGGGCGGGCAATTGCAAGGCACAGGCCAGGAAGCCCGGCACCGGATCCGACGTCTGCCACGTGGCTGTCCATGGCAATGGCTGACTCGATGACTGCACAGTTCAGGACGTGGCGGCTCCACAAGCGCGGGATCTCACGAGGACCGATCAGCCCACGTTCAGTTCCGGACGTGGCCAGATGTTCTACATAGCGCTTGGCGAGATCCAGGCGATCCCCAAAGATCTTCTCTGCTGCCTGCAGTTCAGTTGCCGTAATTTCAACCATGAGCCGCTAGTCAGCCGAGACCACGATGTGGCGGCCAGCGCCCTCGCCCTCGGATTCGGAGACGAATCCGAGATCAGCGACGGCATCGTGAACTATCTTGCGCTCATAGGCGCTCATTGGCTCCAGTGCAACGGTCCCGCCGGATTCCTTGACCTTGGCAACGGCGTCCTCGGCGATCTGCTGAAGTACCCCGGCACGTTCCTTGCGGTAACCGTTGATGTCCAATACCAAGCGGGACCGGCTTTCAGTCGCCGAAAGGACGGACAGACGAGTCAGTTCCTGCAGGGCTTCGAGGACTTCGCCGTCCCGACCTACCAGGCTGTCCAGGGCAGTGGACTCTTCGTCAGTTCCGATGGAGATGTAGGTACGGCCGTTCCGGACCTCAATGTCAATGTCGCCATCAATGTCAGCGATATCAAGAAGTTCCTCGAGGTAGTCGGCAGCAATGTCGCCTTCCTCTTCGAGGCGGCTGGCCGTCTTGGACAACGACTCTTCCTGCGTGTCGTCCTGCTCCTCAGTCTCGGCGGCAGTTACATCTTCAGTGCTCTCAGCAGACATTACTTCTTCTTCCTGTTCTTACGTTGTGGCTGGACGCGCTGAGCCCTGATTTCGGCCGCAGCGGCAGCCGCGGCAGCCTCGGCGTCGTCGTCGTCCTTCTTCTTGCCACCCAGCAGCGGCGGCAGGCCCTTCGCGGCGCGGCGCTCTTCCAGTGCCCTGGCGGCAGGCGAGCCCGGAGTGGGCATGCGGCGGATAACGAAGAATTGCTGACCCATGGTCCAGAGGTTGGTGGTGGTCCAGTAGATCAGGACACCGATGGGGAAGTTGATACCACCGATACCGAACACGAGCGGCAGGATGTAGAGCATCATCTTCTGCTGGCGCATGAACGGGCTGGCCAATGCTTCTTCGGACATGTTCTTGGCCATGATCTGCTTCTGCGTGATGAACTGCGAGGCTGTCATGGCGAGGATCATGATGATGGAGAGGGTCCAGACGGCAACTTCCGTACCAGGTACCCCACCGTGGAGCAACGATGCAGACAGCGGCGCACCAAAGATGCTCGACTGATCGAACTCGATGACCTGTTCGTGGCTCAGCGCCCCAATGCCCTCGCCCGCATTCTTGGCGGTCGAGATACCAGACAGCACCTGGAACAGGGCGAAGAAGAACGGCATCTGGATCAGCATGGGCAAACATGCGGAGAACGGGTTGGTGCCATGCTTCTTGTACAGGGCCATCTGCTCCTGCGCCATAGCCTGGCGGGAGAGCTGATCGGTCTTGCCCTTGTATTTGGTCTGCAGCTTCTTCAAGTCGGGCTGCAGCAGCTGCATGCCGCGCTGCGCCTTGATCTGCTTGACGAAGACGGGAATCAGGGCGGCACGGATCACCAGCACGAGCCCGATGATGGAGAGGGTCCACGTCCAGCCGTTGGCGGCGGGCATGCCAAGGAAGCTCAACCCGTCATGGAAGCCAACCATGATGACTGACACCAGCCACTTGAACGGAAACATGATCGTTCCAAAGAAGTCCATACGATATCCCTATTCGTTAGGCCGCAGTGCGGCCTTCTTCATCAGCCTGAACAACCAGGAACTGGTCCGGGTTGTTCAGTACAACAATTGTGGGCGTCTGGCCATCGGGCCAATGACGATGGCCGGCGGGGACATGGTCCACTCCACCGGCATTCCAAGGATGGCATTTGGCGAGCCTCTTGGCTGCGAGCCAGCTACCCTTTACGGCGCCGTGCACCGTCACCGCTTCCAGGGCATATGCCGAGCAGGACGGAAAGAACCGGCAAACCTGGCCGTACAGGGGCGAGATGACCTTGCGGTATGTCTTCAGCAGGAGAATCAGGATATTTCGGGGCAGGTCCCACATGAACTTGCCAACCGCTGCCAACAGGCTCCCATGGGGAATCTTGCCAGCGGGGTCGCCAAAACCAGAGGGGTCAACTGAGGAAGGAACGACGGCGGTGCTTATGTCATGCACGCGGTGTCCCTTCCCTTGTGGTGCCGTTGTGGTCTGGCGAAGCGCTGCGTGGAACGGATCCACCCAGTCGCTTCGTCGTCACTGCCAATGCGGCGTTGTAGTCCGAGAGCAGTTGCTCCCAGCTGGCAGATGCAGCTGCGGGCAACGCCCGGACCACGACCGCCAGGCCCGTTCCATGCGTGTGCAAGGACAGTGCGCCTGCTTCTCTCAGTCTCCTCTTAACGAGGTTCCTGGTCACGGCGTTCCCGACGGCTTTGGAGACAATGAAGCCGATTCGACTCGGCTCCGCGGCCCCGATAGGGGCCGTATATAACACTAAGTTCCGGCGTCCATTGCGGACGCCGGAACGTACAGTTGTTGAAAAGTCGGTAGACGTCCGCAGACGGTTAGGGGTGGCTAGCACCGTCGAACCCGCAAAAAGTCCCTTACCGACAAGTCAGTTATTTACGCCGACAGTTCGACGCGGCCCTTGCCGCGACGTGCAGCCAGGATGGCGCGGCCGGCACGGGTGCGCATACGAAGGCGGAAGCCGTGCTTCTTGGCCCGACGGCGGTTATTCGGCTGAAAAGTCCGCTTGCTCACGTTAGTTACTCCAGTGGATCAAAGGTGCGCCCACCCGATCAAAAGGGGAAGAACTGGCCGACGCTAAGTTTTGTATGTGCCTGCCGCCGTTGCCTGCCGCACGATAAACGTACGTCGATGCAACTGATCACAAAAGCGGACACAAAGGACTTCACAACGTTAGGGCAAAAAGGCACCCCCAGTCAAACCGGGAGCCATTCCTGCAGCTATCCACAGCTGTGCCAAAGGATGCTGCACAGCCTGTGGATGAAGTGGCTCACAAGGCCGAAATCAGAACCACAACGGTGTAATTATCCACAAGCAACTTCCCAGCTATCTTCTAGCGATTCCATCCCCTAGAGTGGCTCAGTAGCCCATTGTCCACCCGCTGTGCATAACTCTGTGGATTAACCCCGGAAACATCGCCAGTCGGAGACACTTCGGCTGCCAGCGACGCCGGCAAGCAAGTATTTAGGAACTGATTGATGACAGTAGACGAAGCCAACCACGCCAATACTGTCGGAAGTTCCTGGCGCAGGGTGCTGAGCCTTCTGGAGCAGGACGACCGGGTCACACCCCGCCAGCGCGGTTTCGTCATCCTCGCCCAGGCCCAAGGCCTCATCGGCTCGACGCTTCTGGTAGCCGTTCCCAACGAGCTCACCCGCGAGGTCCTGCAGACGCAGGTCAAGGACGCCCTGGACGACGCCCTTCGCAGCGTTTTTTCGGATGACATCCGTTGCGCGATCGACGTCGACACCGATCTGGTGCCCATCCACGAAGAGCCGGAACCCGCCGTCGAACTTTCCGCGATGCCGGATCTTGCCGCGGAGCCGAAGCCCCAGCCGACACCGCCGAGTACCTCGCATGAATTCGGCCGGCTGAACCCGAAGTACATCTTCGACACTTTCGTGATCGGTTCCTCGAACCGCTTTGCCCACGCGGCCGCTGTTGCCGTAGCCGAGGCCCCTGCCAAGGCATACAACCCGCTGTTCATCTACGGCGACTCCGGGCTCGGCAAGACGCACCTTCTTCACGCGATCGGCCATTATGCCCGCCGCCTCTACAGCGGAATCCGCGTACGTTACGTCAACTCCGAAGAGTTCACTAACGACTTCATCAACTCGATCCGCGATGACGAAGGCACCAGCTTCAAGACCACGTATCGAAACGTGGATGTGCTGCTGATCGACGACATCCAGTTCCTGGCGGGCAAAGACCGGACCCAGGAGGAGTTCTTCCACACGTTCAACGCCCTGCATAACGCCAACAAGCAGGTGGTCATTACCTCCGACCAACCTCCCAAGATGCTGGCGGGCTTCGAAGACCGGATGACCTCCCGTTTCGAGTGGGGCCTGCTGACGGATATCCAGCCGCCTGAACTGGAAACCCGTATTGCCATCCTCCGCAAGAAGGGCCTCAGCGAGGGATTGTCGGCACCGGACGACGCCCTGGAGTACATCGCTTCCAAGATCTCCAGCAACATCCGGGAACTTGAAGGTGCCCTGATCCGCGTTACTGCTTTTGCCAGCCTGAACCGACAGCCGGTGGATGTGGCCCTCGCCGAGATGGTCCTCAAGGACCTCATCACCGACGACGGCGCCCAAGAGATCACAGCGAAGCAGATCCTGGACCAGACCGCTGACTACTTCAAGCTCAGCATGGAAGAGCTTTGCAGCAAGTCTCGTACGCGAACCCTCGTCACTGCGCGACAGATCGCCATGTACCTCTGCCGTGAGCTCACCGACATGTCCTTGCCGAAGATCGGACAGGAGCTTGGCGGACGCGACCACACCACGGTCATCCACGCCGACCGCAAGATCCGTGAGCTGATGGCCGAGCGCCGTGTGATTTACAACCAGGTCACGGAGCTCACAAACCGCATCAAGCAGCAGCAGCGGGACTCCTGAATCCACATCCTGCCGCGCACTACATACCTTATTAACAGGTGCATGTGGATAACCCTGTGGATACTTAAGGGGACAAGCGCGGTTAATGGGCTTAAAACCCTTAAGGCATCTGTGGATCGTCAAAAACCGGGTTGGGAGTTGTCCCCATCCACACCCTGTTTAAAACCCAGTTAACGCACAATCCGTGAACAGGGCTTAACCGCGAAACGACGCGGCGAGGTCGGGTTATCCACAGTTTCCACAGCAGTTATTAACACTACGAATCCCAAAAAATTGAAATCCCTCAAATAACAATCTCGTTCTGCGCCCCATCGGCCTGCCACCGACAGACCGATCAACCAGATCATCGGCCAGCCTGCGGCTGTCCACATACGAGGGGTGAGTGCTGCCGGGGATGGGTTAATCGCGGATCTTCCGGCTAAGCTGTCAGCAGCGCTCCCATCCTTGGGTCTGTTTGTAGTTCGCTTGAGTGCGGACCATGCAGGTTCCGGTACCGGACAGCAAAGGTTTGGTGGGTTCCAAGCAGGAATCCGCAGCTACTACTTGGCAGCAGCAATGAAAGGCGGCACCCTTCCGTGAAGTTCAGAGTCGACCGCGACGTCCTGGCAGAAGCCGTTACGTGGACCGCGCGGTCGTTGTCTCCGCGGCCGCCCGTCCCTGTGCTTTCCGGCCTCCTCCTCAAAGCCGAGGCTGGAACGGTAAGCCTCTCGAGCTTTGATTACGAGACATCAGCCCGCCTGGAGATCCCCGCGGATATCGCCACGGAAGGCACCATTCTGGTGTCCGGGCGTCTCTTGGCAGACATTTGTCGCAGCCTGCCTTCAGCTCCTGTGGAAGTTGAAACTGACGGGAGCAAAGTCACCCTCACCTGCCGCCGCAGCAGTTTCCACCTGGCTACGATGCCTGAGGCCGAGTACCCGGCTCTTCCGGCGTTGCCAGCCATCAGTGGCACTTTGCCAGGTGACGCCTTCGCACAGGCTGTTTCCCAGGTGATCATCGCTGCCAGCAAGGACGACACCCTGCCGATCCTTACCGGCGTGCGCATGGAAATTGAGGATGACATGATCACCCTCCTCGCTACGGACCGATACCGCCTCGCGATGCGCGAAGTCCCCTGGAAGCCCGTCACTCCGGGCATTTCCACCAGCGCCCTGGTCAAATCCAAGACGCTGAACGAGGTGGCAAAGACCCTCGGTGGCAGTGGTGACATCAACCTTGCCCTCGCTGACGACGACAGCCGCCTGATCGGCTTCGAAAGCGGAGGCCGCACCACCACGTCCTTGCTGGTGGATGGCGACTACCCCAAGATCCGCTCGCTCTTCCCTGACTCCACCCCGATCCACGCAACGGTCCAAACACAGGAACTCGTTGAAGCTGTTCGTCGTGTGTCTCTCGTGGCTGAACGCAACACACCGGTCCGCCTGGCCTTCAGCCAGGGTCTGCTGAACCTCGACGCCGGTACCGGTGAAGATGCCCAGGCGTCCGAGGAACTGGAAGCCCAGCTATCAGGCGAGGACATCACTGTCGCCTTCAATCCGCACTACCTGGTTGAAGGCCTGAGCGTCATCGAGACGAAGTACGTTCGTTTCTCCTTTACCACCGCTCCCAAGCCGGCCATGATCACGGCCCAGGCTGAAGCTGATGGCGAAGACCAGGACGATTACCGCTACCTCGTGATGCCGGTTCGCCTGCCAAACTAGCGATCAGCCACGTATCCACCAGCGCAGAAAAGAGTTCACCCCGTGCACATCGGACTGATCGGCCTCGGAAAAATGGGTTTCAACATGCGGGAACGCATGCGGAACGGCGGTATTGAAGTAACCGGGTTTGACCGGAATCCCGATGTCACGGACGTCGCTTCCGTGGACGAACTCATCGCTGCCCTGCCCTCCCCGAAGCTCGTATGGGTCATGGTTCCATCGGGCGGGATCACAGATGCGGTCATCACCGAACTTGGCGAAAAGCTCAACCCTGGTGATTTGGTGATCGACGGCGGCAACTCACGTTTCACGGAGGACCAGAAGCACGCTGCTGCACTTGCAGAGAAAGGCATCCGCTTCGCGGACTGCGGTGTATCCGGTGGCGTATGGGGATTGCAGAACGGTTATGGCCTGATGGCTGGAGGCGCTGACGAAGACATCGAGCTGGCGTTGCCCGTCTTCGATGCCCTGCGCCCCGAAGGGGAACGAGCAGATAGCTTCGTCCACGTCGGCGGAGTCGGCGCCGGCCATTACGCCAAAATGGTGCATAACGGTATCGAGTATGGGCTCATGCAGGCCTATGCCGAGGGTTACGAATTACTGGCAGCCAAGGACATCGTGAAGGACCTTCCCGGAACCTTCCGCGCCTGGCAAAAAGGAACGGTCGTGCGCTCCTGGCTGCTTGATCTTATGGTCAAAGCACTCGACGAAGATCCGGGCCTGGCCTCGATCGACGACTACGTGGAAGACTCCGGCGAAGGCCGATGGACTGTGGAAGAGGCAATTGCCAACGCTGTCCCGGCGCCGGCAATCACCGCAGCACTTTTCGCGCGGTTCGCTTCGCGCGAAGACAACTCTCCGGCCATGAAGATGGTTTCAGCGTTGCGCCACCAGTTCGGCGGACACGCCACACGTCCGTCCAACTAGGCCGCGGGAGTCCAGCAGACGGCGTGTATCTTGAACATCTTTCGCTGACCGATTTCCGCAGCTACGCCCAGGTTGACCTGAAGCTTGGCCCCGGGGTCACTGTCCTGGTGGGTTCGAACGGGATCGGTAAGACCAACCTCATGGAAGCCATCGGATATTTGGCAACCCTGAGCTCGCACCGCGTCAGCACCGATGCTCCACTCCTTCGCTTCGGCGCGGAACGCGCAATGATCAGGGCCAAGCTGATCCGCGGCGAGCAGTCCACGGTTATTGAGGTGGAAATTAATGCAGGTCGGGCAAACCGCGGCCGGATTAATCGAGGAAACCCAGTCCGCGCAAGGGACATCCTGGGCATCTGCCAGACCGTCCTGTTTGCACCTGAGGATTTGGCGCTGGTCAAGGGCGATCCTTCCAACCGCAGGCGCTTCCTTGATGAGCTCCTGGTCAGCTTGATTCCCCGCCATGCTGCTACCCGCAGCGACTACGACAGAGTGTTGAAGCAACGCAACGCCCTGCTGAAATCCGCGCGGACCGGAAAATTTACCGCAGGCCATGAGGCAACGCTGGATGTTTGGGACCAGCATATGGCCCGCGCTGGTGCCGAACTCCTGCATGCGCGGCTGGAACTTGTGGAACGGCTCCGCCCGCACCTGAACAGTGCTTACGCGCAGCTCACTGACGGTTCAAAAGATGCCGGCGCGGTGTACCGCTCAACCATCCAGGGCGTACTGGACGACGACGGCGGTCCGGCCGATCGCCCAACGGAACCTTCGGCGTCGGGCGAGGACCTCAGGCTGTTGTCGGTGGACGAACTCACCGAGCGCTACGTCCATGCTTTCGCCGCATCCCGCAAGAAGGAACTCGAGCGGGGCATCTCCCTGGTGGGCCCGCACCGGGACGAATTGGAGCTCGTGCTCGGCCAAGCACCTGCCAAGGGCTACGCTTCGCACGGTGAAACGTGGTCAATGTGCTTGTCGCTGCGCCTCGCTTCCTACTACGTCATGCTCGATGATGCCCGCACCGGAGGCACTGCGCCGATCCTCATTCTTGACGATGTCTTTGCCGAACTCGATGTCCAGCGCAGGCGTAAACTGGCAGCAATAGTGGCCGGCGCCGAACAGGTACTGGTCACGGCCGCCGTCGACGCCGATATTCCCGAGGAGCTGGCCGGGCGGCGTATAACCGTTGTTCCGGGAGGCATCGATGGCGAAGGATAGCCCCGACGGACTTCAACCCGGCCGCGATCCGGACGAAATCGATGCTGCCCAAGCCGCGCTGAACCGTATGCGGGAAGCCGCAGCAGCCAGAGGCGAAGTCAGGCAGCGCGCTCCCCGTCCCGGATCCGCGCCTAAACGCAAGGGCCTTCGCGACACCAGGGGTTTTACCCAGTTCCATGGGACCGGACGTGACCCGTTGGGCCTGGGGAAAGTCGTCGGCCGGTTGGTGGCGGAACGTGGGTGGACATCGCCCGTGGCCGTTGGCTCGGTCATGGCCGAATGGGAAACGTTGGTGGGCGCGGACATTTCTGCACACTGCACGCCGGAGAGCTTTACTGACACCACACTTCATGTCCGTTGCGACTCCACAGCATGGGCAACTCAACTGCGATTGCTGAGTACAAGCCTGCTTGAGATGTTCCGGAATGAACTCGGGGAAGGTGTGGTGACCAGCATCCACGTACTCGGTCCGTCTGCGCCAAGTTGGCGCAAGGGTGGGCGCAGCGTCAAAGGTCGGGGCCCCCGGGACACGTACGGCTGAACGGCTTGCAGGGCGTTTCAACGCCCCCGAGTCGTATAGGCCCCCATCAGGACCACCGTAGGGCCATTTCAGATAGGGCCAGTGGCCTCCCACGGGCATATTCAGCTCTCGGCTGCCCCCGTATTTGCAAGGATTCGCGCATTTCCACGATAGAATTGGCGTAGATCACTGAGCGCCGGTGAAACGTCGTCGGGGTCCTGGAAGCACTTTCCTGGCTTCCAGGACCCCCTTCGTCGGAGTAAACGGCGCAATCAGTCACGTGCTCGTTGAAGGCCTCGGTTTGCCGCGGCCTTCAACGGGAACGGCCGTCATCGAATACAGAGGAGTCGAAAGCGCCTGTGGCTAACGACAATGCAGAGACCTTGGCAGTAGAGCCCGAAGAGGACACTGTTCCCAAGCCTGACACGCCCGCGGAAACCCCCCGGGAGTACGGTGCCAGCGACATCACTGTCCTGGAGGGCCTTGAAGCGGTACGTAAGCGTCCCGGTATGTACATCGGTTCCACCGGTCCGCGCGGTTTGCACCACTTGGTCTATGAAGTGGTGGATAACTCTGTCGATGAAGCTCTGGCCGGATTCTGCACCCATATTGAAGTCACGCTCCGTGCCGACGGCGGCGTCCAGGTTGTTGACGACGGCCGCGGCATCCCCGTTGACATCCACCCCACCGAGGGCAAGCCCACCGTCGAAGTCGTGATGACCATCCTGCACGCCGGCGGTAAGTTTGGCGGCGGCGGTTACGCGGTTTCCGGTGGCCTTCACGGCGTGGGTATCTCCGTGGTGAACGCACTGTCCCGGCGCGTGAATACGGAAGTCCGGCGGCAGGGCCACGTTTGGCGTATGACATTCGCCGACGGCGGCAAGCCCCAAGGCGGACTCGTCAAGGGAGAAGAGACGGACCAAACAGGGACTACACAGACGTTCTACCCTGACGGAACCATTTTCGAGAGCACCGAATTCGACTTCGAGACACTTCGCGCGCGCTTCCAGCAGATGGCCTTCCTGAACAAGGGCCTTCGGATCACCCTGACTGACGAGCGTCCCGCCGCCCGGGAGGGTGAGGACGATCTGGATCTCGACGCCGTCGCTACCGAAGGCGAAGTTGCTGCCGAGCACCGCACGGTCGTCTACCAGTACCCGGACGGCCTGCTGGACTACGTCAAGCACCTGAACTCGAGCAAGAAGGTGGAGATCGTCCACGAGGATGTCATCGCTTTCGAAACTGAAGACACTGAGCGGCACATCGCCGTCGAGGTCGCTATGCAGTGGACAACCGCGTACTCCGAAAGCGTCCACACGTACGCGAACACCATCAATACCCATGAGGGTGGAACCCACGAAGAAGGCTTCCGCGCTGCGATGACCTCGCTGATCAACCGCTACGCGCGGGAGAAGAGCATCATCAAGGAAAAAGAAGACAACCTTACCGGTGATGACATCCGTGAAGGTTTGACGGCTGTCATCTCGGTCAAGCTTTCCGAGCCGCAGTTTGAAGGACAGACCAAGACCAAGCTGGGCAACTCAGAGGTCAAGGGCTTCGTCCAGCGCGTTGTCACGGACCAGCTCGGCGACTGGTTGGAGCGTAACCCCGGTCCCGCCCGCGACGTCATCCGGAAGGCCATTTCCGCTGCCCAGGCACGTATGGCTGCCCGCAAGGCTCGTGACAATGCCCGGCGCAAGAGCCCGCTGGAATCCTTCGGCATGCCCGGCAAGTTGTCCGACTGCTCCTCCAAGGATCCTTCGCGTTGTGAGGTCTACCTGGTGGAGGGTGATTCCGCAGGTGGTTCGGCCAAGCGGGGACGCAACCCGGAAACTCAGGCGATCCTGCCGTTGCGAGGCAAGATCCTCAACGTTGAACGCGCACGCCTGGACAAGGCGCTCGGTAATACCGAAGTCCAGTCCATGATTACAGCCTTCGGCACCGGCATTGGCGAAGACTTCGATATCGCCAAGCTGCGTTATCACAAGATCGTTTTGATGGCAGACGCAGATGTTGACGGTCAGCACATCACCACGCTGTTGATGACGCTGCTGTTCCGCTACATGCGCCCGCTGATCGAGAACGGCTACGTCTATCTTGCGCAGCCGCCGCTGTACCGTATCAAGTGGTCCAACGCCGCCCATGACTATGTCTACAGCGATCGCGAACGGGACGACACCATCCGTAAGGGTGCGGCCATGAACAAGCGCCTTCCCAAGGACAACGGAATCCAGCGTTACAAGGGTCTTGGTGAAATGGACTACACCGAGTTGTGGGATACCACCATGGATCCGGACCGCCGCACTCTCTTGCAGGTCACTATGGACGATGCCCTGGCTGCCGATCAGACCTTCTCGGTACTGATGGGCGAGGACGTCGAATCGCGCCGTAACTTCATCCAGCAGAACGCCAAGGACGTCAGGTTCCTGGACATCTAGTGCCTCACAAGGCTGTAGATATTCCAGAGCTGACATATACCTGAAACGGAAAACTTAGATTATGAGTGACGAAACTCCCGAAGTCCCGGCGGAACCCAGCGTCGACGACCTCATCCTTGAAGGCGATGTTCTGACTGACCGCGTGGAGCAGGTGGACCTGCAGACTGAAATGCAGCGCTCCTACCTGGACTACGCCATGGCCGTTATCGTAGGACGCGCCCTCCCGGACGTCCGCGACGGCCTCAAGCCGGTGCACCGCCGCGTTTTGTACGCGATGTTCGACGGCGGCTACCGTCCTGACCGCTCTTTCAACAAGTGCGCCCGTGTTGTGGGTGACGTCATGGGTACCTATCACCCTCATGGTGATATGGCGATCTACGACGCCCTGGTTCGCTTGATCCAGGACTGGACCATGCGCTACCCGCTGGCGCTGGGCCAAGGCAACTTCGGTTCCCCCGGCAACGACGGCGCCGCTGCCCCCCGTTATACCGAAACCAAGATGGCCCAACTGGCCATGGAAATGGTCCGCGACATCGACGAAGAAACCGTCGATTTCCAGGACAACTACGACGGCAAGAACCAGGAACCTACCATCCTGCCGGCGCGTTTCCCGAACCTCCTGGTGAATGGTTCCTCCGGTATCGCCGTGGGTATGGCTACCAACATTCCGCCGCACAACCTGCGCGAGGTTGCAGAGGGCGTGCAGTGGGCCCTGGACAACCCCACGGCTTCACGCGAGGAACTCCTCGAAGCACTTCTGCTGCGGATCAAGGGACCGGACTTCCCCACGGGTGCCACCATTCTGGGCCACAAGGGCATCGAGGACGCCTACCGCACCGGTCGCGGCTCCGTCACCATGCGCGCAGTGGTCAACGTGGAAGAACTACAGGGCCGCACCTGCCTGGTGGTCACCGAACTGCCTTATCAGGCAAACCCGGACAACCTGGCCATCAAGATCGCCGAACTGGTCAAGGATGGCAAGATCCAAGGCATAGCGGACCTCCGCGACGAAACCTCGGGCCGTACTGGCCAGCGCCTCGTGATCGTGCTGAAGCGCGATGCTGTGGCCAAGGTCGTCCTGAACAACCTGTACAAGCACACCCAGCTTCAGGACAACTTCTCAGCGAACATGCTGGCAATCGTCGACGGCGTTCCCCGCACCTTGAGCCTGGACGCCTTTATCCGGCACTGGGTCAACCACCAGATGGACGTCATCGCCCGCCGGACCCGTTACCGCTTGCGAAAGGCTGAGGAAGAAGCGCACATCCTGCGTGCACTCCTGAAGGCACTGGACATGCTGGATGAGGTTATCGCTCTTATTCGTGCATCCAACACCACGGAAGCGGCCCGCGAGGGACTCATGGAGCTCCTGGAGATCGATGAACTCCAGGCCCGCGCCATCCTGGACATGCAGCTGCGCCGTTTGGCTGCCTTGGAACGCCAGAAGATCCAGGACCGTCACTCCGAACTCGAAGCCATGATCGAGGAGTACAACGCGATTTTGGCTTCGGAAGAGCGTCAGCGCCAGATCATCAGCGAGGAACTTGCTGAGATCGTTGCAAAGCATGGCGATGACCGCCGCACGCACATTCTCATGGGCTTCGATGGGGACATGTCCATGGAGGACCTGATCCCTGAAGAGGAAATGGTCGTCACCATTACCCGCGGTGGTTACGTCAAGCGCACACGCAGCGACAACTACCGCTCCCAGCAGCGTGGCGGAAAGGGCATCAAGGGTGCACAGTTGCGCGGCGACGACGTCGTGGAGCACTTCTTTGTGACCACCACGCACCACTGGCTGTTGTTCTTCACCAACCTGGGCCGCGTGTACCGTGCCAAGGCTTACGAACTCGCAGAAGCCGGACGCGACGCCAAGGGACAGCACGTAGCAAACCTGTTGGCATTCCAGCCAGACGAGCACATCGCACAGGTGCTGGATCTCCGCGATTACCAGCAGGCTCCCTATCTGGTGCTTGCAACCAAGAATGGTTTGGTCAAGAAGACCAGGCTTGAGGACTATGACACCAACCGCACAGCCGGTGTCATCGCCATCAACCTGCGCGACGGTGACGAGCTCGTCTCTGCACAGTTGGTCAGTGAAACTGATGACCTCCTGCTGGTGTCACGCAAGGGCCAGTCCATCCGGTTCACCGCCACCGACGATGCACTTCGTCCCATGGGCCGGGCAACATCCGGTGTGACGGGTATGAAGTTCCGTGAAGATGACGAACTGCTGGCCGCAGATGTGGTCCAGGACGGCTCGTTCGTTTTCATCGTGACCGAGGGCGGCTACGCGAAGCGGACCGCCGTGGATGAGTACCGACTGCAGGGCCGTGGCGGCCTTGGCATCAAGGTGGCGAAGCTCGCGGAGGATCGTGGTGACCTTGTCGGCGCCTTGATTGTGCAGGAAGAAGATGAAGTCCTGGTGGTCATGGAGGGCGGCAAGGTGGTTCGCTCTGCCGTCAGTGGCGTCCCGGCAAAGGGCCGTGACACCATGGGCGTCATCTTTGCGAAGCCGGACAAGAATGACCGCATTATTGAGGTCGCCCGCAACAGCGAACGCGGTTTGGAAGGCGAAGAGTCCGAGGACGGACAGGACGATGACGTAACGTTGGCTGCAGAAGACGGAGCCACTGAGGCGACCGTCACGTCAGAAACGGAAAACGACGCGGACCCGGATACAGAAACGGGCGCGGAGCTGAACGAAGACAACACCGGAGGTAACGAGTGAGTAATTCCGACTCATATCCCAAGCCGAGCACAGGTGTCCCCGGCGGACTCCGGCAGCCCTCGGGCAGCACGCAGGCAGGAGCGCCTGCAAGGCCCCAGCAACGCCCGGGAGCCGGCGCCGCCGGTGCCGGAGCTCCTGGACAACGCCCGGCCTCGCCTGGACAGCGCCCGGCCTCGCCTGGACAGCGCCCCGCCTCAGCCGGACAACGTCCTGCTGCAGCTCCCGGCCAACGGCCCGCACAACCCGGGCAGCGTCCGACTGGTGCGCCCGGTCAGCGCCCCGCGCAGGGTGGGCCGGGACTTGTAAAGCCGGCTCCCAAGGCCAAGGTGCGCCGTGCACGCCTCCTTGTCAGCAAGGTTGACCCGTGGTCGGTACTGAAGATGGCGTTCCTGCTGTCTGTGGCGCTGGGCATCGTCACGGTTGTCGCCGCGATCGTGCTGTGGACTGTGTTGGATCTCACAGGTATCTTCAACCAGGTGGACAGCCTGCTGGGGACCTTGGCCGGTTCCGAAGGCAGTGGTTTCGAGTTGAAGAAGATTGCTTCGCTCGGTCAGGTGGCCTCCTTCGCCACGATTATTGCCGTAGTGAACGTAGTTCTGTTGACCGCCCTGTCGATGCTCTCTGCCGTGCTCTATAACATTTCGGCAACGTTGGTCGGCGGCATCGGCGTCACCCTGACGGACGACTAGCAAAAAACCGCGGATTTACGCCGAAAACGGTGAGATTCAGCGGTCAGAATGCCTCGATTTGAGATCGGGCCGGGATGTGCTGTACAGTCATATCTCGGCCCGATGAGGCATCGGGGCGTATAGCTCAGGCGGTTAGAGCGCTTCGCTGATAACGAAGAGGTCCCAGGTTCAAGTCCTGGTACGCCCACGGAACCTAACAGGTTCAGGTAACACTGAACCGGAATGAGGTGCTTGTGAAGAAGTTGCTGGTAGTAGTCGCAGCGGCGGTCGCAGGTGTCCTGGTCTATAAAAAGGCGCAGGAATCCGAAGCCCGGAAGGATCTCTGGAGCAAGTCAACCGACAAGGTCGACTAGCCACGGAGCCCGGTCTGGAACTGGCAAAAGCCAGTCCTGACATGGGGTATGATTGACGGGTTGCTTCTTATGGGGGCATGGCGCAATTGGTAGCGCACCTGCTTTGCAAGCAGGGGGTTCGGGGTTCGAGTCCCCGTGCCTCCACCATAAGAAAAGTCCCGGTCAGAAATGACCGGGACTTTTTGCATTTAACCCATTCACACACCTGGGGCTCCCAACTGAGTCGCAGCTGAGCGCGTTTTGACGGCTCAAAACGCGCTCAGC
>NZ_JBFRFP010000033.1:0-45079 GCF_052114885.1 Paenarthrobacter sp. 2TAF44
ATCACCGATCACCGCGAACAAGGTCCTGAACAACCTGACCGCCCTCACCTCGGCCAAAACCGACTACCTCAAGGTCACCACCGCGTTCCCCACCACGGCCAACGACACCTTCCAAGGCGCCACCAGCACCATCGCCTTCGCCTTCACCGGCACCCAACGCACCGAAACCATCAAGTAGCACCAGCCCTGTAACACCGGAGCAAACATCACCACCTCAAGCATCACCACCTCAAGCATCACCACCTTAAGCATCACCACAGAGCCCCGCCGGGCCTGGTCGGGCGCCCCCCTGCCCGATCAGGTCCGCCGGTATTTCCTGAGCCAGACTTGAGGCTTTCCGGCAGGAAACCTGAGCCAGATAGCCCAGACTCGAACAGAAGATCACCAACACAGGAAGGAACGCCAGGACCATGAGCGCACTGACCAGCATCAGCGGAGCCGCCCTCAAGGGCCGGCGTTCAGCCGCAAAGCTTGCAAAGACGTCTATGACTTTAACCACCGCCAGGGTGAAGCAGCCCACAGCGGCACCCGCGACAACCGCCGTCGAGACCCCCGCCGTCGAGGCCCCCGCCAAAGCCGTCGGGACCCCCGCGAAAGCCGCCGCGATTCCAGCCAATACCGCCGCGGCCCCGGGTGCGTTCCGCCGTATCGCTGCTAAGACGATGAAATTCCTCGGTTTCACCGTGCTGGCCGTGGCGGCCTTGGTTTTCCTCTTGCTGGCGATCGGTCCGCGAATCCTGGGCTACCAAACCTCCACGATGCTGACAGGGTCGATGGCGCCGTTGATCAACCCGGGCGACGTCGTCGTGACCGTTCCGACGCCGATCGTCGACCTCAAGGTGGGCGACATCATCACCTACCACATCCCCGTTGAAGACCAGCGGGTGGAGACTCATCGCATCACTGAGATAACCGCTACAGCCGATGGCAGCGTAGCCGTCCAGACCAAGGGCGACGCGAATAATGGCATCGATCCATGGATCGCCACCCTGCAGGGCAAAACGGTGGATAAGCAGATCGCAACCATCCCCTACGTCGGGAATGCCATTCGTGCCCTCCGTGAACCGCTCGTCCTGAACATCCTGATGTATGGAGCGCCCGGGATCTTGGTCATCGGGATGCTCGCCTCCATCTGGAGTAAGGACCCCAACAAGTCGACGTTGGAAGACGCCGCGCAGCCACAAGCAGCCAGCCATGACTGACGAGGCAGACGGTCAGGTTCCGGCTCTGGAACCGTGCAGGTTGCAGGCCCTGGCCGATGAAATGGGAGACCCCACCCCGGCGTTGCGTTTCCTCTCCACTTACCTTTCGATGTTGCCTGGCAGACTACTGAGGATCTCCAACGGCCTCTGCCAACACGACGCCGATGCCAGCATGGATGCTGTGCTGAGCCTCAAGATCTCCTCGGCAATGGTGGGCGCGCTTGAGACTGAGGACCAGTGCAAGGCCATCGAGTCGATGATCCGCGAGGAACACTTCGACTACGCCGTCCAGGCACTTCCGGCGCTCCGGCAATACACCGATCGCTGTTACGCGGCTAGACCGCAGCTGTTGGGCAAGGCCCGCGAGTCACTTCACCCGCAGCCCGGAAAGTTGGAGGGCCAGCGGAGCACTTAGCGTCGTACCGGCGGTTACCGTTCTCCCGCTGGCACGGGCTCAGGACTTTTGACCTGATGAGGCACCAGGAGCAGTGCTGCGACAGCCAAGAGTCCCGCTGCGGCGAACACGTAGAAGCCGGCGGGATAGGCAATGTTTGCGGCCACCAGTGTTCCAGTCACGGCAGGACCAACGATCGCACCAAGGCGTCCGACGCCGGCAGCGAACCCGAGTGCCGTTCCCCGGAGTCGCGCCGGAAACAGCTGACTGACCCATGCGTAGACCAGAACCTGCGAGCTGAAGACGAAGACGCCGGTGACAAACACCGCGGCGTTCAGCAGGAACTCACTCTGGATCTTCACGCTGAGCACGGCCAGGAACACTGCTGAAAGCCCGAACCACAGCAGCACTATCTTCTTGGTTCCATGCCGGTCGGCAAGAATTCCGGCCAACACCAGCCCAGCCACGGCGCCGAGGTTGAGGACCAGCAGCAGCGTCAGGCCTGTGCTCACGGTATAACCGGCAGCTGCCATCAACTGCGGCAACCATGTGTTCAAGCCATAAACCAGCAACAAACCCATGAACGACGCGATGCCAATGCCCACGGCCACCAGCGGATACGGCTTTTGCAGGAGGTCGCGGAACCCGGTCTTTTGCTTGCCGCCAGTGGAAGGCACGACGCCGGGTGCCGCCTTTGTCGTTTCGTCCACCTTGACGGGGGCTGCTTCGGGGAGCGACTCCGGCAGTCTCGCCCACAGGAATGGAAGGAGCGCCAGCCCTGCGATGCCGCCAATGATAAACATGAGGCGCCAGTTGGGGACCACGAGGATGGCCAGGAACGCTGTCGCAACAGCGCCTACGTGATAGCCGGTCATGGTCCGCGTGGTCGACTTTCCGGCTGATCCTGCCGGTGCGTAGTCGTTCATGTACGCGAGGGCGGCGGGAAGGCAAGCGCCGAGCCCAAGGCCTGCCAGAAGGCGCAGGATCGAGAAGACCGCCACGTTGGGCGCGAAAGCGACGCCGATCGTGAAGAGTGAGAAGCCCGCTACACAGGCGATCAAGAGCTTCCGTCGGCCGAACTTATCGGACAGCGGAGCGATAAACAGTGCGCCGAGTCCCACGCCTACCAAGGAGATAGTTGCAGCGAAGGTAGCTCCAACGGCGTCAAAGCCTATGTCGCCGGTCTTGATGAGCGTTGGAATCACCGTCCCCAGGACCACCAGGTCGAAGCCGTCCAAGACCATGGCTAGCCAGCAAAGCCAGACTGGCCATTGGGAGCGGCGGGCAGATGGCATCGTTGGCATAGTGTCCTCGGGAGTTCGTCTTGAGAGTGGATGTGGCCAGCAGAACGGCCGGTCAGTTATGAGAGTTGTATCACCGACGGGAGTAACCTGAAGCACGTTCTACCATTGAATGGAAGACGTGCACTGACGTTTGGTAGAAGAGGCGTCTGACATAGGAACAGCAGCAAGGAGCGCATCGTGGCCAACTCAGCATCTGGCGACTCCGTGGTGGATCGCGTAGTTCGGGTGATTGAGGCCTTCCCCGAAGGCGCCACCTCGCTGCAACTGAGCGAACTCGCCGACAGGTCAGGCCTCCCGTTGTCGTCCGCCCACCGGTTGGTCCGGCAACTCTCCGAGCATGGCTTGCTGGAACTTGGTGCTGGCGGGAACGTTCGGCTCGGGCTCCGATTGTGGGAACTCGTCAACAGAAATTCGCCCACGCTCGCACTCCGCCAAGCGGCCATGCCCTTCATGGAGGATATTCAGCAAGTCTTGAACCAGAACGTAAACCTCGCAGTGCTTGAGGGCTGGGAGGCGCTGTTCGTGGAGCGACTTTCGCGTCGTGGCTCCGTTGCCAACCGAGCCCGCGTGGCCGGTCGCATGCCGGTCCACATTTCCTCCGCCGGCCTGGCGCTGATGGCACACCAGTCCCGGGAATTGCAGGCGGAGTACCTCGAGCAATTCCACGACCCGGCCGGAAAGGTAACTTCCGACGTCGTACGGCACCTGTTGGCGGAGGCCGCGCAGCTGGGCTATGCGCAGTTGGCTGGCGTCGTCGATCCGGACACCTGGGGTATCGCGGTGCCGGTGATGAACGGCAAGCGGCGCACTGTAGCGGCCCTTGGCGTGGTGGTGCCCCTGGCTGAGATGCGGCTGCAGGCCCTCGTTCCGGCGCTACAGACCGCTGCCCGGGGCATAGGCAGACAACTTAGGGATTGATATGGGTTTCCGTTGAACGGAATCCATGTAACGTCGGTCACCCGGCACGCGCCACACTGATTCCAGGCTCATCCCGTCCCAGCGGGACCGCAACGAAGCGAGGAACACCATGGCACGCACTACCGTTACTACTCAAGTCGCCATCATGGGCGCAGGACCGGCCGGGCTCATGCTCTCCCACTTGCTGGCCAAGCAAGGCATCGAATCCGTGGTGGTGGAGGTCCGAAGCCGCGAACAGATCCATCAAACTGTTCGCGCAGGCATTCTGGAACATGGCACTGTCAACCTGCTGGTGGACTCCGGCGTCTCAGACCGGGTGCTGCGCGAAGGTGACCGGCACGATGGCATCGAGCTGCGATTCAACGGCGAAAGTCACCGTATCAACTTCAAAGAGTTGGTTGGTGAGTCCGTATGGTTGTACCCGCAAACGGACGTTTTCGCCGACCTCGCCGCACGGCGCGAGGCCGACGGTGGCGACGTTCGGTACAGCGTCACGGACACCACTGTTCACGATCTCGAGGGTCAGCCGAAAGTCTGGTTCACTGACTCGGAGGGCCACGAGTTCGAGATTCAGGCCGACTTCCTCGTTGGCGCTGACGGGTCCCGCAGCCACTGCCGCTTCCAGATCCCCGAAGCCAACCGGAAGTGGTTCTTCCACGAATACCCGTTCGCTTGGTTCGGTATCCTGGCCCAGGCTCCGCGCAGCTCTGACGAACTGATCTATGCAAACTCCGAGCACGGTTTTGCCTTGATCAGCCAGAGAACCGAGACAGTACAGCGCATGTACTTCCAGTGCGACCCCAAGGAAAACGTGGCCGACTGGGACGATGAACGCATCTGGTCCGAATTGCGCAAACGTGTAAACGGCAACGGCTTTGAGCTCAACGAAGGCCCTGTCCTGGAAAAGATGGTCCTGCCGTTCCGAAGCTTCGTTCACACTCCGATGCGCCACGGCAATCTTTTCCTTGCCGGCGATGCCGCACACACCGTCCCGCCCACCGGCGCCAAGGGCCTTAACCTCGCGATACACGACGTGAAGGTGTTGTTCGAAGGCTTGGACTCCTTCTACTCCACCGGTTCCACCGCACTGCTGGATTCCTACAGCGACCGCGCCCTGGACCGTGTGTGGAAGGCCCAGCATTTCTCTTACTGGATGACCTCCATGCTGCATACCGTTCCCGGCGCAGGCGACTTCGACCGTGCACGTCAGCTGGGCGAGCTGCATTCCGTGGTCTCGTCCGAGCACGCCAAGGCGTACTTGGCAGAGTCATACACGGGCTGGCCGACGTCGCGGTAAGGCTTCGTCGCGGCTGAGTTTAGGGCCGCGGCTCAGCTTACGTCCGGGGCTTAGTTTACGAGCGCTCGACGGCGCGCTGTCACTTCGGTCTGTCGCCTTCGGCTGTGAGCTTTTGGCGTCAGTTAGATAGCCACTGCTGTTTTAGCCAGGCAGCCGGGGCGCAATTGAATGCGACACACTCTTATGTTCTGAGGGGTGTGTGGTGGTGGTTGCGTCGTGGTGTTTGGTGGGGGTCGATGTGTGGTGGTGGGGTGAACCAGGGCACGCCGGTGGTCATGTCGATCCGCCATTGTTCCTTGTGGATGACGTGGTGGTGGTGGCTGCAGAGAAGCGTGCCATTCTCGGTGGAGGTGGTGCCGCCGTGTGACCAGTAGGTGATGTGGTGGGCTTCGCACCAGGGGGCGGGCATGGTGCAGTCGGGGAACGCGCAGCCACCGTCCCGGGCGGTGATGGCTTTGCGGATGTGGGGTGGGAAGATCCGGGTGGTGCGGCCGATGTCCAGGACGCGGGAGTCGCTGCCGAGCAGGACGGGGAGGATGTCGGCGTCGCAGGCGATTTTGCGGATGGTGTTCGGGTGCATCGGGCCGACGAAGGTCGCGGTACCGGAGCTGATCCGGGAGTGTTGCGCGCCAGCTCCGGTGGTGGCTGCGCCGGGCGGGGTGGTGGCTGCCGTGCCGGGCGGGGTGGTGGCTGCCGCGCCGGTTGTGGTGGTGTTGGCCGCGCCGTTGAGTTGTTGGAAGAGGTCGCGCACGTTGATGGTGGTCGTGACTTGGGGGCGGAGTCCGCCGTTTGCTGGCAGTTTCCCGGTGGTCATGGCGACCGCGCAGGCTCCGACGAGTCCGTCGAGGAGTTTCATGGGCCGGGAACGCCGGTCCAGGTCCGGGCCCGCTGGTTTGTTCCGGGTGTCGTTATTCCCGCCGCCGCTCCCGTCACCGCTCTCGTCGCCTTCGCCGGTGGCATTGTTCGTCCCGCCGCCCTCGCCATTGATGTTGCTGTCTCCGGTGGTGAGTCGGGGGTTGGTGGCGACGTTCATGGCGGTGGTGAGGGTTTCGTATTGTTCGGCGGTGGCGAAGATTTCGATGTGGTGCAGCCCGTGGCGGCGTCGGCGACGGAAGAACGCGCCTTGGAGTTGGCGGAGAACTTCCTCGGACGGTTCGGGACCGTCTTGGTCGATCGAATCGACCCAGCGTTTGGCCATTTTGGTGACGAAGTCCGGGTCGGATTCAATGGCTGTGACGGTGAGGGCGTGTTCCATCCGGGTGAGGGTGTCGTCATCGGTGAGCTGCCGGACATTTTCCAGTGCGCTGCTGATGATGGTCGCGGACCGGGTGGGTATCTGTGTGGTTTCGAGGGCTTGGGCGAGGATTTCGCGGCGGGGCGGGATGTGTTGCCCGGCGATTCCGGTCCGGGGGAGGACTTCGGCGGCCAGGGCGAGGCGGCGGTTGGCTTCGCTTTTGCTGATCCGCAGGCTCGCGCGGAGGAATTCCGCGGCGTTCCGGTAGCCATCATCGGCCACCGCAGCAGCGTCCGCCGCAGTAACAACTACTGCCGAAACCACAACACCTGGCCCCGCAGCAGTAGCGGATCCTTCAGGAGCATCGGATCCAGCAACAGCCCCGGCTGAGTCCGAGCCGGTGGTTCCGGGGTCTGTCCACCCTGTCTGCCATCCCGTGCCAGCGACGGATGAGGGCCGTGACTGCTGGGCTTGCGTGCGGGTCCGCTCTACGGCGTGCGCCGCGACAACCTGCAGGTACTCCACGGTACGGGCAATCTCCTCCACCCGCCCGGCGAATCCCGCGGCCTCGGTGAACCCGAACGCCAGCGCACCGGCCACAGTGGCGGAACGCAGAGATTCCAACGCCTGAGCGCTTTCAGCCAGCGCATCCCCAAGTGCCAGCGTACGGTCAAGCCCGCGGGAAACGCTAGGCCCAGGCAAATCCTCAAGCCCCTTGGAACCATCAAGCCCAGGGGAAACGCTCAGCCCCGAGGAAAGAGACTCGACGTCAGGGCCAACTTTAGGCTCGACGCCATCAGGGTCAGAGAAGGGCCCTGGTTCAATGCCGCGAAGCAGCCAAATGCCCCTGGGGTTGTCCGAATCGGTGACTACCGCCGTCGGGCTTTCATGGGCCGCCAGCTCGTTGGCAGGAACGGTGTGGCTTGCTCGGGGAACTCTTCGGGGGCGCAAAGTGGCACCAGACATCGCTGCCCGTCGCGCCACAATCTCCCCAATGCTTGCCATGAATAAACCCTCTCACCAGGGTCTGACATTTTTAGGACCCAGAGCCGCTGGCCGCGGTGCACAAGATTTCCAACCGTCTCGATGGATCAACCATGTGTCCTGAGCCAGACATTTTTGCCCCACGGATTGGCGTGGGCCCGGTTTCAGATTGCCCCTGCAATATCAATAGACTGACCCGGCCCGGACATGTGCAGTTCAGCACGGACCGAGCGCTTTCTGAAACCGAATTGGGGACCCATATTTTGACCACTACAGCACCAAAAGTCACCGTTGTCGTACCGACTTACAATGAACGGGAGAATCTTCCGCTACTGACGTCCCAGCTTGATTCACTGGGCATTCCGAATCTCCACGTGCTCATTGTCGATGACAGTTCCCCAGATGGAACAGGGGAGGTCGCAGACAGGTTGGCAAAGAAATCGAACGGCGCCGTTTCCGTGCTGCATCGGGCTGAAAAGGATGGTTTGGGCCGAGCGTACGTGGCTGGGATGACCCGGGCGTTGGCACAAGATGCAGAAATTGTCATCCAAATGGACGCTGATTTATCCCATCCGGTGGCAGCAATCCCAGCCATGATTGACAAGATTCTGAAGGAGAATGCCGACGTTGTTATCGGCTCGCGTTATATTGCCGGGGGCTCTACGGCGTCGGAATGGCCCTGGCACCGAAAGGCCCTCTCCGCTTGGGCCAACTTCTACGTGAGTGTGATCTTGGGGTTGAAAGTGAAGGACTGCACGGCTGGGTATAAAGCCTGGAGTGCTTTAGCCCTCGGCCTTATTGACGTCTCAACGATCAAGAGTGATGGCTATTCCTTCCAAGTCGAGATGAACTACAGGGCCGCTCAGCGGGCCCTCGAGATCACCGAGGTGCCCATTCATTTTGAAGAACGCATGGAGGGGGCTTCCAAAATGAATCTCCGGGAGCAGCTTGAATCTGCGCTGACACCATGGAAGCTTCGCCTGAAACGTGATAGTCGCGTTCTAGTGCCCAAGGGCTAGGAGGCTGCTGAATAAGCGGGTGGTTGGGGCGGGCGGAACGCCACCAATGGCCGTCTAGCGGCGTGTTCTGGTCAGCACCCTTGGGTGCGACAACGGGGTCGTTCCGCCCGCTTACCCTTATTCTGCCTCAGATCCCGGGCTTCATCCAGCGATTTTTTGTCGATGGCCCCGTCGGACGGTGCCTGCGGTTGGATAGGAACAGTCTTAACCACCAGCCCCACGAGTCCAGCCGACGCACCCCACGGCGCGACTAATTCAGTAGCCTCCTGGCGGCCAGCTCCCCGCGCTACCGAGCTCCGTACAACGCCGCCTCAAGCAGCCGGTCAAAGCTGGCAGTTCCACTGCTCACCGGAGCAACCGTGATGATTGCAAGGAGCTTCTCGGAGCCATCTTCCTTGGCACTGGCGACCCTTTTGACGTGCAGCCGCAAACCCGGAACCCCGTTGATCAGCAGTGAAACCTGTTCGCCGCTCTTGATCAATTTCCGTAGCTGCTTTGTGGAGACCTTGTCGTCGGAGCTTCCGGTTAGCTCCGCGAGGGTGTCGTTGATCCGTTTTGCCAAGCCGCGCATCAGGCTCCTCTGGGCGGCGACGGTCGGAATGGTGAGGATCGCAGCGAACACGGCTGTGAATATCGCCGCGGGGATGAAGCTTCTCAGGGCAGCCATGAAGATCATCAGTACCAGCCATAGGATCACAGCAAGAATGCTGAAAGTGACAAATTTGATGATGGGTTTGTCGCCGGGTTTCCTCATCCAGCGCACGATTTCAACAGCGTCGGGCGTGTTCTCCATGGTCAGGATTCCTTCACTTCCAGGAGTGCTTCGGCCAGAATTACTGCCTCGCGTGCTTCCTTAAGATCATTCCGCAATCCCAGATCGGGGACCTTCGCGGCGCCACCGCCGGTACCAGCAAGTTCATAGAGGGCCTTGCTCAGGTTTTCGCGGTCCTGTGACAACCTACGGGACGTATCCAGTTTGGCTCTGCTGACTTCAAGCTCCCGGACCGACCGGCCGATGGCGTCGAGTCGCCCTTGCATGAGTGACAGTTTCTTTGTAAGTCGCAGAACCTGTGCACTGTGCATTGACTCCATCTGAACAGCAGTTCGTTGGAGCTCATTGAGGGCCGCCGACGTCTGCGGCTCGCCGGAATGACGGGCTAGTTCCTCATTGACGCGGACCAATCTCCGTTCCCAACCGCGAAGGGCCCGTTGATATCGTCCCAAGAGCAGCGAGACCGCAGTCAACGCCTTGTCCAAGGCCCTCGCCCGGGTGCTCAGGCTTGTGGTCGCCGCATCCAGCCGAGCAAGGAACGCGGCGTAATTGTCCGGGGGAGGGACCTTGTTGTGGGGGTCCATGAGTCACCTGCGCCCGATGCCGTTGCAACCAGGTTTGGTTCGGTTCAACGCTCCCCAAACGCCCATGTCAAGAGAATAGAGGGTCCCCGCCCGTTGGCATAGGGCCCGTATTCACAGCCAGCGGTCAGTATTGACCCTTGATCACGAAGTACGAACCCCGGATCACCCCTGCCAGCTTGGATTTCTGGCGGGCGAACTTGAAGCGCGATTCCAGTTCTTCCGGAACGTCCATGCCGTCAGTGAGTTTGAAACCGACCGCCCGCTTCCCGCCGTCCTCGATGCTGTACATGACGTTGATGGACAGCCCTGACTCGTAGAACACGTAATCCATGCGCAAACCGTCCACTTCGAAGGCCGTCGCCTCCAAAGGGCGGGACTCGATGACGATGTCCCGCTCTTCCTTCAGGATCCGGCTTACCCGATCTACTACTTCAGGGACTTCACTGGCGGGGCTCACGGTGAAGTCGTGGTCGTATTTGTTCTTGTAGTAACGGGCCTCGTTGGCGCGCAACCCTGCGAGCGCCTCGGCAACCGGAGAAGACTCCAGGCCCTCGGTGGAAACGTTCTTGAAGTCAACGATGTACGGCAATTGCTCTCCTCGTCAGATGTCTTGGGACCAACCCTAACGTCCCACACTGACACCGCGCCGTACTTGGGCAAGGAATTTGGGTGAGGGAAACGCACGACGGCGGGAGGTCGCCGTCGTGCGTTTGTCGAAGCAGGTATCGGGAGGGACTCCCTCCTGATACCCCTTTGGCCTAGCGTGGAGCCTATGGATAATCGAGCGGAGGTCCGCGAATTTCTGATCTCTCGGCGTGCCCAGGTGGCCCCTGAGCAGGTTGGACTGCCCGCCGGCACGAACCGGCGTGTGAAGGGTTTGCGGCGAAGTGAAGTAGCCACACTTGCCGGTTTGAGCGTGGAGTATTACACGCGCCTCGAGCGTGGCGCGATCAGCGGAGCTTCCCCGCAGGTGCTTGAGAGTATCGCCAGGGCGTTGTGCCTGGACGACGCCGAGCGGGCCCACTTATTCGACCTCGCCCACGCGGCCAGTCCGGTGGCCCGGCCGCCGCGCCGCCGCAACTCCAGGTCCTATGTTCCGCATCAGAGCCTGCAATGGGCGCTGGATGCTGTCACCGCTGGTCCGGCGTTCGTTCGCAATGGCCGGATGGATCTGCTGGCGGTCAATCCCTTGGCCCGGGCCTTCTATAAGGACTGCTATGACATGCCAGGCCAACCACCGAACATCGCGCGCTTCACGTTCTTGGATGAACGCGCTCATGATTTCTATCCTGATTGGGATGCGTTCGCCGAGGTGACCGTGTCAATCCTGCGGACCGAAGCCGGTCGCGATCCCCACAACAAGGAACTTCATGACCTCATCGGTGAGTTGGGTACCCGCAGCGATGAGTTCCGGAAACGCTGGGGTGCGCACAACGTCCGCCATCATGGGACGGGTTTCAAGACGTTCAATCACCCCGTTGTGGGCGAGCTGACGCTTGCTTTTGAAGGGTTGGAGATGGCCGCTGAGCCCGGCTTGACCCTGACGATCTACAGTGCGGAACCGGGATCGGCTTCGGCGGAGCGACTGCAGTTGCTCGCCTCGTGGGCTGCCAGCGAGTACGGCACCACAGCTCAAACTGAGCCTGAGAGGGCTGCCTCGGACGGCTGAGGTGACCGTTCTTTCCGCCACAGAATGGTGAGCGGGAGAAAATACAGTGCCGCTATGCAGGTACCCACCAGCACCGGACCCGTGGCGCCGAGCGCCGACTCAAGTGCGAAGCCTGCGATCCACGAGCCCACTGCGGTGCCGAGGTTGAACGAGGACGTGCTGAGGGCCGAGGCGAGCGTGGGTGCATGGTGCGCATAACCGACGGCTTTGCCTATGAGGATCGGGTTGGTTGCCATGCCGAACAGGCCCAGCAAGAAGATCAGGATCACCGTCAGCACGGCGTTGCGAGAGAGCAAGCAGAGAGCGCCGAGCACTAGAAACGTCATCGCTGCCGATACAAACAGCGCCGTGAATGGGCGGTGCGCGCCAAAATGGCCACCGAGGTTGGAACCGACGAACGCTCCCACTCCATATCCCACGAGCACCAGCGGAACTGCTGCTGCCCCCATGCCGGTGTTCTGTGTCAGGAGCGGAGAGATGAAGCTGTAGGCGGCTAGGGAGGATCCGCACACGATTGCGCAACCTGCAAGCACAAGCCAGACCCGCGCGTCACGCATGCTCGCGATCTCGGCCCGGACTGAGGGGATGGGGCCAGAAGAAGGTTCGACGCCGACCAAACGGTAAACAACAATTGCCGCCGCGAGTGCCAGGACGGTGAGGATCCAGAATGGACCCCGCCAACCGATCGACTGGCCGGCAAACGCCCCCAACGGAACGCCGATCACGTTGGCGAGCATGCCGCCGCCCAGGACCACCCCCAACGCGCGGGAGGCTGAAGCGGCACCGGCCGCCTTCGCACCCACGACGGCGGCGACGGCCCAGAACGCGCCAGTGGCCAGAGCCGTCAGGAACCGGGCACCGAGTATCACTGCGAAGTCGGTGGTGAGCGCGACGATGACGTGCCCGACGGCGAAAACCACTAACGCGAGACTGAGCGTGACGCGTCGCGGCATCTTGAGGGTGAGGATCGACATGGTGGGCGTTCCAACGATCATGCCAACCGCGAAGACGGTAATCATCAGCCCGGCATTTCCTACCGTGATACCCAGATCCTGGGCGATCTCTGGAAGGATCCCTGCCACCACGAATTCTGTGGTGCCCAGGAGGAACACGCCCGCAGCCAGCACGTAGGCAACAAGCGGCAGGCGACGGGTTGATGGTGCGCCCGAAGTATCAGTGGTCATGGTTCCAGACCATCACAGGCGCCGGGCCTGAGGGAGTCCCGGTTGTTGGGGGTTCTCGGAGGGACTCTTTTCGGCAGCCAGGAAAATGTGCGCTAGTCCGGTATCTCCATCTGGAACCCACACTCATCGCAATGCAGTACACGCGTGTTCAAGTAGGTCTCAAGTTCGGGATCGGCCCGGCCTGTGGCGCCTGATGAAAGCAGGTGGAGTTTCCCGGGGCCCGTGTGCATAGGCACCCCACAGTGGAGACGGTGGCGTCCGAATTGCAGAACGCCCAGGGGTTCATCCGAGCGGATCAGGACATCGGCGACGTCGGCCACTTCCGCTGCATGGGACCGCGAGAATCCGCAAGCTTGGCAACGATACTCCACGTGGATCAACCCGCCGGGAGATCCGGGGGCTTTACCGCGGGTTTGGATGAGTTCGATGGTTTCGATGAGGAGGTGCTCATCCGTTCCGCACTGATCGCAGAAGGGCTCGGAAGGCAAGGGGGAGAGCGGAAAAGGAGGGTGGGCTGATTGCGCAGGCATGATCATCCTGTGACAAGTGGAGACCGGATACCTTGGGCACAAGTACGATTTCTCCGCTTTGAGCCTAGACGCCGCGGGCTCTGGGTGACAAGGGTTCGGGGTGAAAACGCCCGACGGCGGGAGGTCGCCGTCGGGCGTTTATCCAGCCACTGGTCCTACCGCAGAAGCCCACGCGATGGGACGATTTCCTTATGGGCGATGAAGAGAAGAAGAGCCCCGGCGTGCCCGAGGGCGCAGGGTCAGAGGAACGCGATCAGTGGCAGGATACCGACGCTGGATCTCCGACCACACAACAGATGAGGACTATCGGCCAGCGTCGGCGGGAGGCCGAGCGCAAGCTGGATCAACATTTGGAGGAAGCCAAGCACAAGGCTGAAGCCGCGGATCCGGACGATCAAAAGACGGAATCGTAACTGCAGCCTTTTCAGCGGCTGGGTTCGGGGCGCTTTCTTGGCGCCGGATGATCGGTGCCCGGGCCGCTTTCGGAGATGGCCTGTTGTGGGAGCTGGTCGGTACCTTGTTCCGGGTGTTTCGGGCTGCGCAACGGCGTGTCGCTGCCGTGGGCTTCGCCGTGATGGAGTTGCAGGGCGCAGTGGATCAGGGGAAAGTGGCTGAACGCCTGGGGAGTATTGCCGAGTTGGCGCTGGGTTCTGGGATCCCATTCCTCGCTGAGCAGCCCGACATCGTTACGGAGCGTCAGTAGCCGCTCGAACAACGCCGTTGCCTGGCCGGTATGGCCAATGCCGAGTAGCGCATCCACCAGCCAGAACGAGCACGCAAGGAAGACTCCCTCTTCGCCGGGCAGGCCGTCGTGGCCTGACTCGGTTCGGTAGCGCAGTACCAGGCCGTCCTCGGTCAGGCCTTCCTGAATGGCTTTCACCGTTCCCGCAACGCGTGGGTGGCGGTGCCCCAGGAAGCCAACGCGGGGGATCAAGAGCAGGCTGGCGTCCAATTCCTTGCTGCCGTAGGACTGTACAAAGCTGTTGAGCTCTTCATCGAAACCGCGGGTCATAACCTCCGAGTGGATTTGCCTGCGCAGCGCCGCCCAGCGGTCCGCGGGACCGGGCAACCCCGAGGTTCTTACGGCCTTGACCATGCGATCTGCAGCTACCCATGCCATGACTTTGGAATGCGTGAAATGCCTGCGGGGGCCTCGCATCTCCCACAGCCCGTTGTCCGGCTGGTCCCAAGCCCCTTCCAGGTACTCCATCAACGCCACTTGGATGTCCCAAGATGTATCAACGGTGCCCGGCGGGGAAGCTGCCCTGGTCAGCGAGAGCCCGTCCAACACCTCACCCCAAACGTCTAATTGCAGCTGGGGGGCGGCGGCATTCCCGGTGCGGACCGGCATGGAATTTTCGTAGCCCGAAAGCCACGGAATCTCGGCCTCCGGCAATCTGCGGGCACCGTCCAAGCCATAAACGATTTGCAGCTCCGAAGGATCGCCCGCCACAGCACGGAGCAGCCATTCCCGCCAAGCTGCCGCTTCTTCCGTGTATCCGGCGGCAAGCAACGACTGCAGGGTCAGTGTTGCATCCCGCAGCCAGCAATAGCGGTAGTCCCAATTACGGGAACCGCCCAGTTGCTCGGGAAGGGACGTTGTAGCAGCCGCAACGATGCCTCCCGTCGGGGCATATGTCAGGGCCTTGAGGGTGATGAGGGATCGCTCCACCGGATCCTTGTACTTGCCCTCCATCTCGCTTCGGTCAATCCACTCGCGCCAGAAGGTTTCTGTGGCGTGAAATGCTTTGGCGGCGTCGATACGCCGGGGCTCCGGCTCGTGGCTTGGTGCCCAGCGAAGCACGAACGGGATGCGTTCCCCGGCCCGCACTGTGAACTCACTGATCGTGCGCCTGTCCTGGCCCTTGAGCGGAGCGGGCGTGGTGAGATAGGCGGAGTCGGGCCCTGCCACGGCGCTGATTCCGTGCTTGTTGCGACGTACCCACGGCACCACGCGACCGTAGTCGAAACGGAGAATCAATTCCCCGCGCATGGCCACCTCGCCGGACAGGCCCTCCACGATCCGAACGAGATCTACAGCGTCATCCCGGACGGGCATGAAGTCGGTGACACGGACTGCGCCGCCGTCCACTTCCCATTCCGTTTCCAGGATCAGGGTGTCCGGACGGTAGCGGCGCCGGGTGCAGTTTCCACTGTTCCGGGCCCCTGCATCTGCCGGCGCGAGGAGCCACCGACCAGCTTCAGGGGTATGCAACAAGGCGGCGAAGCAGGCGGGGGAGTCAAAACGGGGCAGGCACATCCAGTCGATGGATCCATCGCGGGCCACCAAGGCGGCCGTGTTCAAGTCCCCGATGATTGCATAGTCCTCAATTCTGGCCATGGCATCAGATCCTTAAATCGGACGGCGTCTCGAGTATGTCCTGACCGTACCCTTTTGCCTTACGCACCTCAACGGCTGGGGAGGTCATTCGCCTGCTGCGCCGGCATCGTCCATCAATCGGCCGAGGCCGTCAAGAATCAGGTTCAGTCCAAAGTCGAATTCGTCGCCGAAGTCGTAGCCGGGTTTGAGGACATGCTCGACGGCGATCTCCACCATCCGCGGGTACTCCCCGGTTGAGAATCGCTCCATGATGGGGGCGGTGATTTCGGCCGCAGTATCCCGGCCTTCAAACGGCAAGGCTGCCTCCTGGAGGGCGAAACCGTAGATGTAACTGTCCAGCGCTGCGTACGCGTGGGCGGTCAGTTGGATGGAAAATCCTGCTTCCCGCAAGGTGGCGAGCGTCGCCTCGTGGTGTCGGAGTGTTGCAGGGCCAGGGGAGGAGCGGCTTTCCAGCAGCCCCACCGCCCACGGATGCCGGGTAAGGGCGGCGCGCATGGCGTGTGCCCGATCGTGCATTTCCTCCCGCCAGTTCCCGGACGGGGAGGGCAACTCAACTTCGCTGAAGACCATGTCCACGATGCCGTCCAGGATCTCGTCCTTGTTGGCCACGTAGTAGTACAGGGACATCGGCTTGGTGCCCATGCTTTGCGCGAGTGAGCGGATGGTCAGCGCCGATATCCCCGACTCGTCCGCGAGTTCCACGGCGCATGCGAGAACCCTTTCGCGGCTGAGCGGAAGGCGCTCCGGGCTTGCGGGGGGCACTGGATCTCCTCTGGGTGTTCCATTTTAGTACATTGTACGGTAGCGTTATTAGTACAGCGTACGAAAAGTAGCTGAAGCCCTGAAAGGAACGGCCATGACCACTGGTCAGCAAGCCAAGGAAACGTCATCATCCAACGCAGCGCCCACCTCGGAAGACACCATGCGGGCCGTAGTGCAGGATGCCTACGGCTCGGCCGACGTCCTTCGTTTGACGCGGATCCCCAAGCCGGAGATAGCGGGCGATGAGGTGCTGGTGCGTGTCCATTCTGCGGGTCTGGACCGCGGGACCTGGCACATCATGACTGGGAAGCCTTACGCCCTGCGTCTGGCCTTTGGGTTCCGAGGACCCAAGAATCCGGTACCTGGGCTCGATCTCGCCGGGACGGTCGAGGCCGTGGGACCGGAGGTAACCCGCTTCGCCGTTGGCAACCACGTCTTCGGCGTGGGCAAGGGTTCCTTCGCTCAGTACGCCGTAGCCGGGGAAGACCACCTCGCCCTCAAGCCTGCCGGCATCAGCTTCGAACAAGCAGCAGTGGTTCCCGTTTCAGCCTGTACCGCCCTCCAGGCGCTTCGTGCAGGTGGTATTGCAGGTGGGGTAGAAATGGGGACACCAGCAGCGCAAACCGCGACGGGCCTCAAAGTGCTGATCACCGGTGCGTCCGGCGGAGTTGGCGGATACGCCGTGCAGTTCGCCAAAGCCGCGGGTGCTGAAGTTACCGGGGTCTGCAGTGACGGCAAGATGGGCCATGTGCTGTCCCTCGGTGCCGACCACGTGATCGATTACGCCAAACAGGACTTCGCCGACGGGTCTAGGCGTTATGACGTGATCATCGATCTCGCGGGAAACCCCAGCCTGAAACGCCTTCGCCGCGCGCTCACCCACAGCGGAACGGCAGTTCTTACTGGTGGTGAGGAGGGTGGACCGCTAACTGGTGGCATGGACAGGCAGTTCCGGGCATTGGCACTGTCCCCCTTCATCAGTCAAAAGCTGACCATGATTGTTGGCACGGAGCGTTCGGAGGACCTTGACTACCTCGCCAAGCTCCTTCAGGCCGGAACCATCGTCCCGGCCATCGATCGAAGCTATCCCCTTCATCAGGTTCCCGAAGCCATGCGGTACTTCGACGCCGGTAAAACCCGCGGAAAGATTGCCATCACCATGTGACTTTCCCGTCAGCAACGAACGTTGTCCGTGAGCCGGTCACAACGCACGACGGCGGTAGGTCGCCGTCGTGCGTTTGCGTGAAGTCTGGAATCAACGCGGCCCGCATGCTACGACTGTTCCGGGGAGCGAACCCGGCGAGTCCAAGGAGCAAATCATGGCTGAAGAAAAGCCTGTCCTCGTGGTTGGTGCCACCGGCTACCTTGGCAGTCAGGTGGTTGATGCACTGCTTAAACGCGGCAAGAGCGTCCGGGCGCTTGTCCGGGCAAAATCCAACGCCGGCAAGCTCGAAGCCAAGGGTGTCGAAATTGTCCGGGGCGACATGCTTGACGTGGCGTCCTTGATCCATGCGATGACAGGTGTGGCCGGCGTCATTTCGACGGCCGCCGGATATACGCGGAACGACAAGAACGCCAATGCGATCGATACCTTTGGGTACAGCAACCTGGCTGTCGCCGCCCAACAAACGGGCGTTCCCAGGTTCGTTCTCATCAGCATCCTCACCTGTGATCTGACGCCCCAAGTTCCGCACTTTTGGCACAAGAAGCAGGCCGAGGATACGTTCGAACAGCTGGGCGTCCCTTTCGTTGCGCTTCGTCCCGGTGCGTTCTTCGACCAGACCGCAGGGATGGGCGGTGATCCTCTGGCGAAGGGGCGCGTCATGTGGATCGGTTCGAAGGACACCCCGCTGACCTTCGTCCTCACGAGCGACCTCGCGGGTTACCTGGCGGATGCCGTGGATGTGGAGATAGTTAATGGCGAACGCATCGACATCGGCTGGACCCGGCCCGTCAGCATGTCAGAAGCGGCGGGTCTCCTGTCCAAGCATGGCGAGGCGGACGGCAAGGACATCAAGATCATGGCCGTTCCGACGCCGGTGCTCAAGGGCTTGGGCAAAGTCACCTCGCGCTTTGCCCCACTGGTAAGCGATATGGCCAGCATGTCGGCGTGGTTCGAGACGGGCCGATACGTTGCCAACACCAGCCGGCAAGCTGAAGTTTTTGGTCCGCCGCCCACTCCCGAGGACGCCATCGCGCGGTTCGCAGCGGGCTTCGGGCACTGACCAGCGGCCACTCCGAGCACGCGTGGTAGGCGAACAATGACGGGCACAATCTTTCGCGCCCCGCAAATTGGGAAGTATGCTTACGATATCGACGCAGTTCCGTGATCACCCGTTCGCGGCCCGGTCGGAAGTGAGAGGAGCACGACATGAGAATAGGTTCTTCCATAGCACTGATCGCCATTGGAGCGATTCTGGCCTTTGCGCTTGCCCCCGGACTCATCCCCTTCGTGGACCAAGTCCTGATCGGCTACATCCTCATGGCTGTAGGCGTATTGGGCCTGATTATTTCCATCATCATGGCAGGCCGCACGCGGCGTACTGACCATGTCGTGGAGCGGCGTGATGCTCCAGAGACCATCATCGACCGGCGCCCGCGTCCCGAAGTTTAGCTCTCTCTAAAGCAAGAAAAACGCACGACGGCGGGAGGTCGCCGTCGTGCGTTTTTCTTGCGTCCAGTCCGGGCCGAAAAGCTCTGACGGAGGGCCGCCGTCGTTCCCCTCAGGTCAGTGGTGTTTCCCAGGCGAATCCGTCAGGATCGGTAAAGGTGCCTGCATCACCGCTGATGAGGAGCCGGTGAGAGCCGGTGCCGTCAGGTGACACGCCGGCGGTCTTGGCCAGCGCCCCGCGTTTGTTGAGCGTCAGCTTGACGGGACCGGTATCAAACTCCACGTACCGGCTGCCGAAACTCTTGGCCATGGTGAGGCCTCGGTCGAGATAGAACTGTTTGCTGGCAGCCACATCCGCGACTCCCAGTTGGAGCACTATCGCATCGATCTGCAGATCGGCCGGGCCAGTGTCTTTCTTTGACGAGGATGCGACTGTCCAGATCGTGCCGTCCGGAGCTTGGACTGCTCCGCCGTACCCCCACAGGGATTTGGCGGCTGGCTTGATGACAGTCGCGCCGGCGTCGCGGGCGTTGCCGATAAGACTGTTTACGGTGGCCGGCTGGGAGACGACAAGCGACATCGTAAATCCGCGAAAGCCCGTGGTCGGCGCCTCGGATGAACGTACCTGAACCCTGCTGCCCATGCTGAAAACATCATTGTAGAAGGCCTCCGCCACCTGAATGGCGGGAGCGACCTCGATAATTACAGATTCGATGGCTGCCATGTCAGTCATCCTAGTGAAGAACCAGTGGTCACGGCTGAACACCACGTAGGCTGCTGACATGGAGAAGTCATTCGACGTAGAACTCGTAAATCAGGATGAGTACTTGGTGCGCTGGGCATCCGAAGGGCAGACCGGGGAATCCGTCTTCCGGATCACCCCTGAATTCCTGTCCGAGGCCGGGCTGGACGGCCAGGACGGGCAGTTCATTACTGAAGAGACGGCCAACTTTCTGGCCGAGCACCAACCCGTGATCGACTTCCCCCAGACCATGGACCTGGAGGAGATTGCCGCAGCTTACCCCGACTTCGCACAACAACTGCGGAGCCGGCTTGAGGCACGCTGACCTAACCCACTGACTCGTCCACGGGGAGGTCGTACTGCAGATGCCCGCGGTGCACCCTCACTCGGGCCGTAGGGACGTGGGGGACCAGCTTGGCTCCTGGCATGAGATGACTGACGGGCAGTGAGTCCAGCAGAACGCAATGATCTGCGATGAGACGGCGATGGCAGCGCCACCAGAGCGTTTCGCTGCACATGATGGCGGTCTTTTGGTCAGCCGCATCCGCCAAAAGCTGACTCAGGGCTGCGGTGAACTCAGCTGTGTTCTTCCGAAGTGAGGGTATTTCCGTCTTCCCGGGCCAATCCGAACGTCCACTAACGACGCCACGCCAGCCGCCTGCAAAAGGTCCACAAAGTCGGCCTGGGGTGTGGCGCCGTGCCCAACAGTCAGCAGTTTCTGCTCGTTCGGCATCGGCTTGCTCAGCATTGGAACTGGACGTCAAACTCTTCCGGCTTCCGTCCGCTCGAGGCCGTTGCGGCGTCGAGCACGGCCTGGGCCGCCTTTTCCAGCCGGGAAACGTGAAGCACCAGCCCGGGGATTTGCACCACGCGAAGTTCAAACCAGCCGTCCGTGGCCAGCGTTACTCTCGCGGTCAGGGTGATTGCGTTGGCCCGGCAGGCTTCGGTCGTCACTAGTCGGGAGCCAACAAGTGTGAGAGCCAAGCTGACCTCCAGGGCAGCGGAGCGAAAGGCGCCAGCTGCTTGACTCACTTGAGCATACAGAAACTGGCATGTGGAATATCAATAACATTCGCGGAGTTTCCGGGTTGTGTCAGCTGTCCACGTCGGCCGTCAGAAGCTCACCATTGAAGTACTCCAGCTTCCAGCCATCGGAGGCGTGGTGATGCGCGAGATTCAGTACGGCATTGTGGACGCTGTCCAGCGTGCGTCCAATCGCGCGGCTCAGTGACAGTCGGATCAACGTACCGTGGGTTACCACCAGGACGCGCTGCCCCGAAAATTCCTGTGCCAATTGTTCCAGGGCATCCATGCCGCGGCTGGCTGCGTCATCATCGCTCTCGCCCCCGCGGAAACCGCCTGGGATGCGAAGTGCCTCGAGTTCAGGCCCGGCTTGCAGCCCTTCTGCCGGTCCGAAGCTTCGCTCAATAAGCTCCGGAACCCGCCGGGCGACCCGAAGGCCCAGGCCTTCTGCAATCAGGTCGGCGGTTTCTGCGGCACGGCTCAAAGGTGAGGAAACGATTGCGTCCCATTGGTAATTGGCCAAAGTGGCAACGGCGTCACGCGCCTGTTGGCGTCCGACGTCGTTCAGAGGAATGTCAGTGGCCCCCTGCAGCCGACGCTCCGCGTTCCAGTTGGTCTGGCCATGGCGGACGAGGGCGAAGGTAGTAAGGGTCATGCCTTCCATTGTGCCTTCCGGCCGTCCAGGCCGCAGTTCCGTGCGTCACGTAAGGAAAACGTCCGACGGCGGGAGGTCGCCGTCGGACGCTTGTTGCCGTTGGTGTCAGGCGGCGTCGTGGATAGTGATCCGGTAGCCGTCCGGATCTGCAAAGGTGAAGGTGCGCCCGAATGGCCCATCGATGGGTGCTGCCGTGATCTGCGTGCCATGGGCGGAGAGCGCGTCGTGGAGTTCCTGGGCGTCCGTTGCCCGCAGCCACAAGGCAATTCCTTCGCCGGGTTGCGGGAGCGAATCCAGCTCGGTTTCCGGCAGTGGCTCCCGCACCGCAAAGGCGACCGGCTTGGTATCGAAAACAACTGCATGCGGCGGACCGGCCACCGAGCGCGTCAGCCCGAGTTGCTGCTCGTAGAACAGTGCCGAACGTTCAAGGTCGCGGACCTGCAGCGAAATGAAATCTGGACCGATTGTTGCCATGCTTGCTCTCCTAGTTATGTCAGTATGTTGACATGAACAAGCTATGTCAGAATATTGACATGAGTCAAGACGGCAGTGGCGTGGACCTGGACACCTCCCTGGGCTATCTCCTGAAGCAAGTGCACAGCGCTTTGCGGAGCGCAATGGACACTGCCCTCCGGCCCCTCGGGATGACAGTGGCGCAGTACGCATGCCTTGAACTCCTGGCGCAACGGCCCGGCCTCTCCAATTCCGAGCTTGCCCGCGGCGCCTTCGTGTCGCGGCAGTCAATGAACGTGCTTCTCCAGGCGCTCGAGCGGGACGGGTTGGTTTCCCGGTCGGAGCAGCCTGTTGCCGGGCGGGCACTCCCCGTGAAGCTAACTCCGCTCGGAAGCAAGCGATTGAAGGCAGCCAGTGCGGCCGCGAATGAAGTGGAGGGCCGATTGCGGCAGGGCCTGACGGCGGACGAGCAGCAGCATTTGCGGGCCCTGCTCGGCTCGCGGCTGGCGGAACTCGGAGGAGACTGAGCGAGGTCCTCATGGATGGCCCGTTTCCCTTCCGAGCCAATACTAAGTATCCTGATGACTTATCTGGTGAATCCCGGATGATGCTGTTTGACGCAGGACTGCTCAAGCCGTAGCGGTTACGCCGAACAGGGCGGCCGCGCGGCTCTCGTGAAAGTTTGATCGGCGGCGTTGCCTGGTAGCAACGGACACTGTTAGGGTCCGATGCACACAAGGTGGGCCTGAAGGGCGTGACAATTCGTGGGCAACAATGACGAGGCCGTGGAGTTCCACGTGACCGATTCCAGTGCGGCTGCCACCATCATCGATGGCCGCTACCAGCTGGGACCTGTTTTGGGCCGGGGAGCCATGTCCACGGTGTACCGCGCCGCGGACTTGCTCCTTGGCCGGGACGTAGCAATCAAGATCTTTCTGCCTGGCTCTGGCGACGACTCGTTCAGGGCCCGTCAGGAAACCGAGATGCGGCTGCTCGCCGGCTTTGACCATCCTGGCCTGGTGGCCGCCTTCGATGCGGGCGTTGATACCCGCAATGACGAAGAGCGCGCCTACCTCGTCATGGAACTCGCAGGGGGCCGTGACCTGAAGGCCGTATTGTCCGACGGGCCCCTGACGCATCCCGAAACCACGCGCATTGGCGAGCGACTGGCTGGCGCCCTTGCCCAGGTGCATGCCCAAGGAGTTATTCACCGCGACATCAAGCCGGCAAACATCCTGGTTTCCGAGGGGCCCGATGGCACCGAATCTGTGAAACTGGCTGATTTCGGAGTCGCCTTGGTCATGGAGGACAACCGCCTCACCGCCACTGGGTTCACTGTCGGCACAGCCCAGTACCTCAGCCCGGAGCAGGCACAAGGCCTGCACCTGACGCCGGCCAGCGACATCTACTCTTTGGGTTTGGTGCTCCTGGAGTGCCTCACAGGCAAGCCCGAATACCCTGGAACTCCGGTAGAGACGGCCTCGGCCCGCCTTCACCGGGCACCCGAGATCCCGGAAGACCTCCCCAACGGGCTGCGCGGACTCCTCCAGGCGATGACGGACATGGACCCTGAACGACGCCCGACGGCCTCGGAGGTCGAGGAAGTCTTGGCAGGCCGACGTCGGAAGCTGCCGCCTATGGCAACGGCAATCTTGCCGTCGGTGCCAGCAGCCCCATCGCTGGCACCGGTGCCGGCTGTGCCGTCACGGCCGCCGCATGTCCAGGTTTCGAGTCGCGGTCCGGCAGCTACGGCACCGGGAAGGCGTGCTTCCGCTACTGGTTCAAAGACTCTCGGAAAGAGGCCGAAGATCCTCGCCGGGCTGGTTGCGGCGGCCCTCGCCGTTCCTGTCGGGCTCGCGTTGGTCACTAATGGCGTCTTTTCGGCAGAGACTTCAGCCGAGCCCACACGACAGGTGGATCCTGGTGTCTCCGTCATTGAGTCCCAGCCGAGTGGGCCGGCTCCCGTGGAGACTGCACCGCCAGCGGTTGCACCTGCCGTCGAAGTCGTGGATGTTCCAGATCAGCCAGCGGTTCCGGTGCCAGCCGTTAAAGCCCCTGAGCCTGCCCAAGATGGTGCAAATACCGAGCCCCAAGACGTCGCGGATGCCAAGAGCGGCGGAAAGAGCGGCGCCAGGTCCGAAAAGGGCAAGGGGAACGGTCGGGGGTAACGCCTTTGGTGGGAAACGCGCGACGGCGGCAGGTCGCCGTCGTACGTTTTCTTGCGTTGCGTGCCGCTATAGTTCGGCTGGGAAGCTCACTGCCACCGTGGTTCCGCCGCCGGCTGTCTCGGAGAGTGTGAGTTCGCCGCCGTGGGCCTTGGCGATGCTGCTGCAGGTGGCGAGTCCCAGGCCGGAGCCAGGTCCGTCACCTTCGCGGCGCAGGCGCACCAATGGTTCCAGGACCTTGGCCCGGTCCGCCGCGTGGATGCCCTTTCCGTTGTCGGCCACGAAGATGGTGGCGCCATGGTAATTGGAGACGCCGCTGATCCGGACGTGCAAATCCCTTTCGGGGCTGCGATAGTTCATGGCGTTGGACAGCAGATTCTGTAGCAATGTGCGCAGTTGGCCCTTGTCTGCCTGGAGATTCAGGTCCCGCACTTCAAGGATGTCGTCCTCGATGCCCAGGTCCCGGGCCACCTCGCCTGCTGCCTCTTTAAGTGAGACCCGCTGTGGCTGGATGCCGCCGCCCACCCTCGAATAACTCAGGACGTCTTCCAGCATCCCCAGCATTCGGCGGCCACTCGCCCCGATCCGGCTCAGGTATTTAGCTGCCACGCTGTCTGCTTGGACGTCGGGATCATCCTCCACCAACTCCACGTAACCCAGGATGGTGGTGAGCGGAATGCGAAGATCATGGCTGACACGGCCCGCGAACCCAGCCAACTTGGCATTGCTCTCCCGCAGCTCGGCATAGGTGCGATCCAGCTGGATGGTGCGGTGCTGCAGCTCCAACAGTTCCACCACCTGCTTGGCGAGGACCTCCAGCATGCTGACTTGCTCGGGTCTATCTCCATGGCCTTATCGGAAAAGACGCACAAGGTACCGGGAACGAATCCTGATTCTGTTTGCAGTGGAACCGAAGCGTAGAACCGAACCCTGCCCAATTCACCGGTGACGAATGGGTTGTCGGCGGATCGTGGATCCAGCGAAGCGTCGGGGATAACGGTGATCTCGCGGGAGAGAAACACCTTGGCACACATGGAATCTTCTCGTGAGCACATGCCCGGTTCCACGCCCCACGCACCAATTTGGTATTGGTACTCGGCGCTGATGATGTTGACTACCCCGAAAGGGGCGCCGCAAAGCTCAGTGGCAAGGCGCACGAGGTTCTGCAGCGCGCTCATTATGGCGGCGTTGGGAAGCAGGGTGGAATCCTCGCCGGGGTCCAGGCCGTACTCCCGCAACTCCAGATCCCGGCTAAAGTCTCCGGTGAAGGCCAGTTGGCCTTTTACACCTTTCATCAAGAATTTCCCCCAGGCTTCTTTAGGATTCCTTGCCGATCCTACCGGGAGGTTAGTGCGGTTGGATTGTCACACGGTTTGGGTCGGCGCCGGCCCTTATCTGCGGCAATTGGTGTAAGTACACTGGAACGCATGACCGAGCAGGAACCGGCTGGGGTTACTGAAGATATCGACCTCTCCCTGCGCACTCCGGCCCAGCGATCCCGTACTTTCATGGGGATCCTGGTGAACACCGCCCTGGCAAATATCACCACAAGCTATCTCTGGTTCGCCCTGACGTTCTGGGTTTATCTGGAAACGCGCAATGTGATTGCCACGGGGGTAGTCGGAGGAGCCTACATGCTGCTGATTGCGCTCTCCAGCATCAGCTTCGGGACGTTCGTGGACAGGTATCGCAAGCTTGCCATAATGCGCTTCGCCGCGGGGTTCACCCTGGTGATGTTCGTGCTGTCAGGAGTGTTGTTTCTCCTCATCCCCACGAGTCTTCTGCTGGACCTGACACAGCCGTGGTTCTGGGTCTTCACTCTGATCACCCTCGTGGGTGCCGTCGTGGAAAACCTTCGCAACATTGCCCTCTCCACCACCGTCACCATCCTTATCGAGCCTGATCGCCGGGCCAATGCCAATGGCATGGTGGGGATGGTGCAAGGGCTTATGTTCATTGTTACTTCGGTCCTGTCCGGATTGTCAGTGGGCCTGCTGGGCATGGGCTGGACCATTGTGGCTTCACTGGTTTTCACCGTGTTGGCGTTCGCACACCTACTCACTTTGCGAATGCCCGAAGAGGTGCAAGCGGCAGCCACTGACGCAAAGGGCGGTTTCGACTTCCGGGGGTCGCTTGCCGCTGTGCTGGCTATCTCCGGGCTGTTTGCATTGATCATATTTTCCACGTTCAACAACTTCGTGGGCGGTGTGTACATGGCTTTGATGGATCCGTACGGATTGGAAATGTTCTCCGTTGAGATGTGGGGAACGTTCTTCGCCGTCGGCTCCACCGGATTCCTGGTGGGCGGTGCACTGGTAGGAAAGTTTGGGCTGGGCTCCAATCCCTTGCGGACCATGCTCATCGTTGTCGCCGCCATGGGGTTCCTTGGTGCAGTGTTCACCCTGCGCGAATGGGCGTGGCTCTACGTGGCTGGCATCTGGCTGTATCTGACCTTGGTTCCCATCGTGGAAGCCGCCGAGCAGACGGTCATCCAACAGGTGGTTCCCCTCAACCGGCAGGGCAGGGTATTCGGATTTGCCATGGCCTTCGAGTCCGCCGCAGCGCCGATCACAGCGTTCCTCATCGCCCCGCTCGCCCAGTTCTGGATCATCCCGTACGCCCGCTCCGCAGAGGGCGCCGCGCAACTGGAACCGCTGCTGGGTCAAGGTACGTCGCGCGGGATCGCCCTCGTGTTCCTGGTCTCCGGCATCATTCTCATTCTCGCGGCACTGATCGCGTTCCTGACGCCTGTTTACCGCAAGGTCTCGGCGTCATACGTGGAGACGGCATCCCAGTCGATGTGATGGCCGTAGAGCCAATCGAAGTTGTCGGCCGCCTTCCGGGCAAGTCCCCGGAAAATAGCGCGCATGGCCAGGTCCTGAAATACCCGGGTGAACTGATTCCTGACCTTGGGTTCTGAATTCCGGCGGCCCCATGCCACCACCGTCTCGGCACGCGGCCGGCGCTCCGCTTCGTACGCCGCAAACCTGGCAGGGAGGCTTCCCTCTGTGTCGTCCCTTGTGGCTCCCCGGAGGGCCCGACCAAGCGTAACGGCGTCCTCGATTGCCATGGACGCGCCCTGCCCCGAGGACGGGGAGGCGGCGTGAGCGGCATCGCCGACCAAGACCATCCTGCCGCGGTGCCAGCGGGGGACGCTGGGGAAGTCGAAGGTTGAATAGGGCTTGATGATGTCTTCCGTGGCGCGAATGAGGGCCGCCATCGGTGTCCGATCTCCGGCCACCAGCCCGGTCAGCCAATCCCTGAGTTCTTCCTGGCCCAGCAATGACGGATCGGAGCTGGAGCGCTGCAGAGGATTTGCGAACCACCAGATCCGGCCGTCCGGGCTGGGCATGTAACAGTAGAAGCAGCGCTTGCCGAACACCATCTTCATGCGCCCCGGAGGCACGCCCAGATCCACATCCTTGAGCGACAAGGCGGCAGTGTTGGCAGGAATGATGCCGCCCGTGTTGAGCAGCGGGATGGTGCGGGGTGCGGGCGAGGCGGGGTCGATCAGCGGCCGCACCGCCGAGCGCAGCCCGTCAGCCCCCACCAGCAGTTCGCCGCGCGCGGAGGTGCCGTCGTCGAAAACGGCCGTGACGCCGTCGGGCAGTTCCTCCACCGCTGTCAGCCGTCTGCCGTGCTCGATCCGGATCCCGCGGCGGACTGCCTCCTCGTGCAAGAGGGCGTATAGCTCCGAGCGGGTCATGGTCCGGGCCGTGGTGCCATCCGGGAGGGTGCCGCCGAAATCGAAATCGATCAGGTGGCGGCCCGTGCTGCCCAGGTACATGGACATGAGCGGGGTGCTGAAGCCCAGTTGCGAAGCTTCCTCCTTGAGGCCCAGAGTGTCCAGGGCGTCGAAACCGTTGACGGCGAGGGTGAGGAAGGCGCCGACACCCTCAGAAGGCCCCCTGTGCGCTTCAAAAACGGTGGCGGAGTGGCCGGCTTTCTGGAGTGACAGAGCGGTAGAAAGGCCGGCTACGCCGGATCCGATGACAAGACAATTCAACATGGGAGCTCCTGGGTAATTTATTTCGTTCGGTTAAAAGAAATATAATCCTGAGTGGTGGGCAGGTCAATCGTTTCGGTCAAGCGAAAGACTTTGCTAGCCTCGGAGGATGACGAATCAGGGGCAACGCGAAGCTCTGCTGGAAGCTGTTTATGCCTCGGGCAGGGAGCTGTCCACGGCCGCCATCATGTTCCACACCACACTGTCTGAACTGCGGGGCCTGTCGGCGACTGAGGGCAAGGCGATCGACATCCTGCTGCGCCACGGCCCAATGACGGCGGGTGAATTCGGTGAACACTCCGGGCTGGCCCCAGCATCGGTCACCGGACTCATGCAGCGACTCGAAAGCAAAGGCGTGGCCCGGCGAGTCAAGCACGGCGAGGACAAGCGGAAGGTCCTGATCGAGCTCGTCGGTGACCAGGTTGCCGCCGCTGCACCCTACTTCACCGATTTCATGGCCGGGATGGCCGCGCTGCTGGAAGGCTACAGCGACGACGAACTCCGGATCATCGCCGACTACTCAAGCAAGGCTGCCCGCGTCCAGCAGGAGGCGGCCGTTCGGCTGAGCCAGTGAGTTGGCCGGGGGACTTCCCCACCATGACCGTCGCCTTCTCAGAGGGTCCCTTTCAGTACCTGTAACGGCAGGGGCTCCCGCTCGCCGTCGTCAGCTGTTTTGCTGGAATGAATCGAACTTTGCCGCCGAGGAGACATTCTGCATGCGAATGAGGACGCAAACTCTGGTCGTGATCACGGCGCTGACCCTCGCCCTTACCGGGTGCACGACGGCTTCGGGCAGTCCAGCCACGACAAACACAGCGACGACGCCGCAGGAAACTGCCCGCACGGAGGAAACCCAAACGATGACAGCCAAAGAGACCCCCGAAGACACTCCAATCACCATCCAGATTGACGGACGGACCGTGAACGGAAGTCTGTCAGGGAACGCGACCGCCCGCTCACTGATTGACCAGTTTCCCCTGACGCTGTCCTTCACTGACTTTGGCGGGCAGGAGAAGCATGCTGAACTACCGGCGCCCTTGTCCCTCGACGGCGTTCCGGCCGGCGATGACGCTGATCCGCTGACGATCGGTTACTACGCGCCGGGCCAGACCCTGGTCCTCTACTACGAACCTGTGGGGCATTTCACCGGAATTGTACGGATTGGACACTTCGAGGACCTTGCGGCAATCCGTGATCGCAGCGGACGTTTCGAAGCCACCCTGAGCCTGAGGGACTGAACGCCAGCCGCCTATGGGACTGGCTCATGGCATCCGTGGAGGGGCGAAGCACAGAAGCCCGATGCCCGTCCCGCCGTTATCCGCGCCAAGGCGTCAGCCGCGGCCACCACCCCGGAACGTTGCGCCGGTACTCGAGGTACTGCTCGCCGTACGTCTCAGTGAGGGTGGGTTCCTCGTAACCCTTCACGAAAGTGACGACGGCGATGAGAAGCACCCCGGCGTAGACCACCAGCCACCAACTGCCGAAGAGCAGGGCTTGTCCGAGGATAATTGAGAGCACCGCGAGGTACATGGGATTGCGCACGAATCGATAAACCCCGGTCACGACCAGCGTCTGGGTCGGCGCAACCGGTGCGGGTGTTCCCCGGTGAAGGGCGAACAGCACGAAGGCGTGAAGCAGGAAAGCCACACCTAGGGTGATCGCGATCCAGGCGACGGGCACCACCAGCCACGCCACGCCGTCCCAGTCGTAAAGCCGCCATCCAGAGATGAGCCACGGGATGAGACCTGCCACGATGCCGGGCGCGAGGAAAAGGAAGACGATGGTCCCAATCCAGGCGCGCGTTGACTGACTCATGGCAGTCAGGTTAGTCCTCGGCTTGAGGGCCGGCGCAAGTTGCACCCCAGCGCAAGTCACGCCGCCAGCCAAGCCCCCGCCATTTTCGATCCTGCCAGGGCCGGCAGGGCGGGCAGGGACACCAGATCCGGATCCGCTGGGCCGGGATCAACACGAACCGGCAACTCGTGGAGCATCGCGTAGCCCTGGAGTTGTTCAAGTGCATCCGGCTCAATCATGGCCCCGGTAAGGTCCATCTCGACGTCCCTGCCGTCTGCCAGGCTGTTGGTGCGTTGGACGATTGGATAAAGCGCGTGGAGATTGGACGTGGTCACGTGACCGGTTGCTGCGATCTGGATCTGTGCTCCGTCAAGGTCGACTCGAACAACTACAGAGAGCTTCTCGCTGGTCAATATGCTGCCTTTCATCCGTTCGCTGCCACGCTGCAGCCACCCCAGCGTAGGCAGCAAATGTGATCTGCGCAACATCACGACGTGACCTTCCTCCCGAGCAGGCAGCAACTCCAGGTCATTTTCGCCTTCTGAACGTGCTTTCCCTGCGCTGTGGAATCTTGACTGAATCTTGAGATGACCCGGCGTCCTTCTTGAGGGCCCCGTCCCATGGTTGAACTATCAGCCAATGGAGTTGATGGGAACTTTCAGGAAGGACCACCGAAATGCCTGACCAGATCGCAGCCACGTCCCTGAATACCGGAGCTGCCCACGTGACGTCCGACCCCTTCCCGCACACAGCAGAGGCTGGCGGCCATGGCGGCGAAGTCCCCGGCCAGGCCCGTGCGGTCACGTCCATCCGCGAGCACTTCAACCCTCTGGGTATGGGGCTTCGGAGCATCTGGCCGCAGTCGGTGTGTGGTTTCTAGGAACATTTGAACTTTGACGGGTGGGCACCAAAGGTGCCCGCCCGTGGTCTTGTACTCATTCGAGTGGCACCATGGTGACAAGTCACAAAATAATAAGGAGGCTTGTCATCAAAGAGGAGATGAAGAAGGCCGCTGATGCGGCCGAGGAAGCCTCAAACTCACGTGGCCTGGAGACTGTTGCCAGGGCTGGTTATGCCGTCAGCGGACTCCTGCACTTACTCATAGGAGTTATTGCGTTTCAGCTCGCCTTTGGGCGCGGCGGTGAAGCGGACGTCAGTGGCGCCGTTGCCCAACTGGCCGCGCAACCGGTGGGTCCCATCCTGCTCTGGGCGTGCTTCGGCGCCTGCGCTGCCTTGGCCTTGTGGCAATTGGGCAACGCAACCCTCGGCTACCGCAGGAAGTCAGACAACAAGCCTTCCAAGCGGCTTTCCGCAGTTGGCCAGGCGATAGTCTTTGCGGGACTGGCGGCCACTATCCTCTCGTTCACCATGGGCAAGGGAAAAAACAGTCGGGAGTCGGCCAGCGATGTGACTGTGACCCTCATGAAAGCGCCATTCGGGATAGTCCTGCTTGTCGCAATTGGCGCCGGGATCATGATCACCGGCATCGTGTTCGCAGTGCGCGGCTTCATGAGGACTTTCGAGAAGGACCTGGCGCTGTCCTACAAAGAGCCGGCCCGAAAGTTCCAGTCGGGTGTTGGCGTTGTGGGCTACGTCGCCAAAGGCATAGCCCTGTTGCTCGTTGGCCTGCTGGTGGTCATTGCAGCAGTGCGCGTTCAGCCCGAGCAATCCACAGGACTTGATGGAAGCCTGCGGGCGTTAAGGGAGCAACCGTATGGCCCGTACCTCTTGGCAGCGGTTGCCGTTGGCCTGATCGCCTATGGGCTGTTCCTCATGGTGAAGGCCAAAACGCTGCGGACCTAGCCCTCACAGCGCGTTTAGAGTCGATAGTGCCTGGGTACAGCCAACGGTAGCGTCGAATGCCGGGAATCAGACATCTGAGAAAGGCCAGAACCATGACTCAAGCCGACCCAAGCGGACAGCAAGCAAACGGGGATCATCGCCTTACTTCGGCGCCCAAGGATCCCCGGAGCGGATATCACTCCGAGGAATTTCCCCAGCAGGAACAGGAACAGCCTGGCCTGACCAAGCCCTTGAACCCCCAGCCCGATCACGGTGAATCCAGCTATGTTGGGCACGGTCGCCTCCAAGGCAAGAAAGCCCTGATCACTGGGGGTGACTCAGGCATCGGCGCTGCTGTGGCCATAGCATATGCCCGCGAAGGTGCCGACGTCGCCATCAGCTACCTTCCGGAGGAAGAGGAAGACGCGAAGTCGACGGCGGAATGGATCCGTGAGTGCGGAGCGCAGGCTTTGTTATTGCCAGGAGACGCGCGCGACGAAAAGTTTGCGGCCGAGATTGTGGAGCGCACAGTACAGGAGCTTGGCGGGCTCAACGTCGTGGTCCTGAACGCTGCGTACCAAAAGAACCGTGAGGGCTTGGAAACCATCCCCACCGAGGAATTTGATCGGGTCTTCAAAACCAACCTGTACTCACTGATCTGGACTGCACAAGCTGCGATTCCCCATCTCCGCCCGGGAGCTTCGATCATCGTCACGGCGTCCATTCAGGCCTTTAATCCTTCCGTCCAGCTGGTGGACTATGCCATGACCAAGGCCGCCCAGGTAGCCTTCACCAAAGCCATGGCCGAGGAACTCGGTCCCAAAGGAATCCGCGTCAACGCCGTGGCCCCGGGACCGATTTGGACGCCGTTGATTCCCGCTACCGAGTGGCCGGACAAGCTTCCAACGTTTGGTCAGGACACGCCACTGGGTCGCGCCGGACAACCGGCTGAGCTGGCGCCGGCCTATGTGCTCCTTGCATCTGACGAAGGCTCCTATATTTCTGGAGCTGTGCTGCCGGTGACCGGCGGCAAGGGTCTCTGACCCAGGACAGGAAAGGGTATGCGCGCATGATTGCTGTACTGGTAATCGACATGCAGAACGCCTTTTTTGAGGAACCGGCCCTGAAGCGGCGTCAGGAAGAAGTTGTTGCCGCCTGCAACTCGTTGACCAGCGCAGCGCGCGAGGCAGGGGCAAACGTCCTCTTGGTTGGCACCCAGCACGAGCGGGACAAATCCACATGGAGCCTGAACATGCTGGACGATGACCAAGGATTCATCTTCAGGGGAAGTGAGCAGGCCAGCTTCGTACCTGGCCTGGTGACCGCCGAATTCCCGCAGATGGTCAAAACCCGCGACAGCGCGTTCGTTGGTACGGACTTAGGGATGCGCCTCAGGAACTGGGGTGTGGAAACCGTCATTCTGGCTGGGGTTTCGGCCCACAACTGCATCGCGCAGACCGCTGCTGACGCTTTCGCCCATAACATCCGGGTGATTTACGCGGCTGAAGCCGTGGCAACAGAGAACCCGGAGGCCGCCGAGGCAGTCCTCCGGGTTCTTACCCGTGAATATCGTCAGAAGGTTTTGCCACTCGACGAGGTGCTGAAACTCTTGAAGGGCCCCTGACTGGACTCGATGGGAATCCACAGTTGCCCGCTCCCGCGGGTGCCATCCGGATCCGGCCTAACACTGAGCAGTTCGGGGCCGCGTGCCCAAAAGTAAGGGTTGGCCGGGAACCACTCAGTAGCAGCGTCCGCCCACATGCGCTGCAGGACATCCGGGAATCTTCCTTCCGTTTCGAACACCACCCATTGGCCAGCGGGGATGTCCAAGCGCTCGAAACCTTCCGGAGCGGGTTTGGTTGAAGCCACCGCGTGCCAATAGTCCAGCTCACTGCCTTCGCGGCGCCCTTCGTCAATCTTGTCCGTTACGGACAGGGGCCCCGATGGCTCGACGTCGGCCAGCGCCATCAGTCGCTTTGTCGCATCCGGGTCAATGCTGCGTTGAAATTCGATGATTGCAGCGTTAGGACCTTCGTGGACCAGCGGAACCCGGGCTCTGAGGCCGATCAGATGAAAGGCCTCCTTGTTGACTATTCGGTGCTTCATGACAGTATTCCCTTCAATGCGGAGGTGGAACCTCAACTGAGGCTGGGAATGGAGGACTGCGCCAGGTTGCCGTGCTTCTGAGGGAGTCAGCCCATGCATGGCCTTAAAGGCACGTGTGAATGCCTCGGGCGATCCATATCCGTAGCGGAGGGCAACATCCAATACCGTTCCGCCGGCGATGATCTCTGCGGTGGCGGACGTAAGGCGGCGTCGACGAATGTACTCCGAAATCGGAATGCCAGCCAAGGAGGCAAACATCCTCCTGAAGTGATATTCAGACGTCAATGCCGTTTGCGCCAACATGCTGACCTCCACCGATTCGGTAAGGTCCTGCTCGATGAGCTCAAGCGCCCTCGTCCATTCCTGCACTGTCCCTCCATTCCTGACCATCACGCTACGGTGGCGGCTCAGTCGCTGCCCCGACTATCCATGCCCGAAAATATCAGGCTCCGATATCAACCCCACGAGGATCAGGACCAGGTCAACGGATTTCGCAATGCCAGGACCCCGGCAAAGCAAGAACCCGGAGGCTGCAACTGCAGTCTCCGGGTTCTTGTGGTTATCAGGACCTTGCGGATGCCTGAATATTAGGGATGTCCTGAGCCGGAAGCTTCGTCATCCGGCTCGGACGAGAACGGCCTGTCCTCGGGGGTGTCTTCCGTGTTGCGCTCGTCGAGCTCCGCATCCGCGGAAGGGACGGTCTTCTCGGCGTAGTCGCCTGCGGTGTAGTCCCCGCCAGCGTCTTCCTTCAGGGCCTCAGGAGATGCACCGGCAGCGCCGTAATCACCTTCTGCATACTGACCCTCAAGGTCGTCCTGGTTGGTGTTGGGCGTGGTTTCTTCAGCCATGGTGGGCGCGACGTCCCCCTGTGGCCAGGCCGTAAATCAGCAGAACGACAATGGATCCGCCAATGGCCAGTAGCCACGTCCGAATGGCGAAGAATTGTGTCAGTCCCTCGCCGAAGATCAGGCCACCGATCCAGCCGCCCAACAGGGCGCCAACGACGCCGAGCAGCAAGGTAACGAACCAGCCTCCTCCTTGGCGTCCGGGAAGAATAAGCTTTGCGATAGCCCCAGCCAAAAGGCCGAGCAAAAGAAAACCAAAGAAACCCATTTTTGCTCCTACTTTCTTGTTGATGGAAATTCCATGAACTCGGTGAAGCGGTTCCGTTCATCGGTTGTCAGTTCCAGCGGATAAGTGCTGTAACAGGGCCATATGAGGCCCAGTGGAATATGGGGCGGGACGTTATTTTGCAAACGCCTGTTTCAAACGTCGTTGAATTTATCAAGTGCAGCCAAAAGCACTCATGTCCAAGGGGCCGGACCGTAGTACTACAACAGCAACGCTAGCTGGTCCCGGGAACAACAGCAAGTAACCTTGCTATTTTGCCGGTCTAGGATTCCTGCCCCTCGGACGGGGGTGGTGTGGCCTTGAAATCCGGCTACTTATCGCCGAAGGCGTCCTTCGCGGCGTCCTTGACGTGCTCGCCAGCCTGCTTCACATTGGCCGACGCTTGGTCGCCCGCGCCCTCGGCCTGGAGGTCCCTGTCGCCAGTGGCTTCGCCGGTCTTTTCCTTGACCTTGCCCGTTGCTTCTTCCGTGGCATTCTTGATCTTGTCATCCAGTCCCATGGTTTTCACTCCTCGGGTTGCCATGTGGTTGTGGCCTGCGGGTTTTCCGCTGGTTGGCATTAAAGTTTAGTCCTCTTTTCGAATTCAGCAAATGAACGTTAACCCACCATCCTGAATGTGCGCGTGACAGCAGGTGAAGGCCGGACTAGTGTCGTAGGAAAAGCACCTCGAAAGGAGTGGGTCCTGTGAAAGGGAAAGCATTGTTCGCCGCCGGCATTGCTGTTGGCTACGTATGGGGGTCCAAGTCCTGGCCGGAGGTGTACCGGCGGGTTCGTGGAGGCGCCCAAAAGGTTTGGAAGAACCCGGAGGTTCAGGAGAACGTCCATCAGGCCACTGAAACCGTCCAGGAATCAGTCCCTGACATCCTGGACAATCTGTACGCAGCGGGCAAGAAGCTCCTGGAGAAGGCGGAGACGATGTTTCCGGGCATCTTGGAGTCGAAGTCCGGGCCGCACGCCAACTCCAGCACCGGCTCCTCTGCTTCTGCTTCCGCTCCGGCTTCTACCTCGACGCCTCCAGTCAGGCCGGACGTAGTATCCGATCCTGCCCTCGATGACAACACAGGAAGCGATTGGACCGACGAAGGCGGTGCAGCGCCGGAAGGGCCGGCGACCAATACGCCGGCCAAGCCCTGACCCCCTGGCGACAAGCCTCAGGGTTCGCGTGCCCGCGGGTTCCTCTTGCCCGCAAGGCCCATCCCGCCGTCGAGCGTTGCTTGTTGAGCGTCGAGCGTTATTTGGTGCGCTCGACGGCTTTCAGGATGGCTTCGCCAAGTTCGCGTGGCTTGGTGAACTGTGGCCAGTGACCGGTGGGTAGGTCGATGTAGTCCACGTCCCGAATCCGCGCGAGTTCGGCCGTGAACGGGTGCCCGGCGTCCATCCATTCCTGAAGCAGTGATGACGGGAACTGGCAGGCGATGATGGTGGCCGGCACATCGTAGCGCCGAACGTCGTGAAGGTGTTGTTGGTCGAAGGCGACGCCCTTGGGTTCCGGAATGGCCCGTGCGCGGAAGGCTTCCTTGAGCTCATCGGTCAGGTCGATGAGGTCCGCGTCTTCAAAGCCTTCCCAAGGTGGGAGCGGGATTTCGTCGCCGTCCTCGGGCAGTTCGTCATTGATCACGCCGCCCTCGCCGAGCGGGCCGCTGTCCACATAGACGGCCCTGTCTACGCGGTCCGGGCGGGCGTCAACCGCGCCGTGGATGATGGCGCCGCCGCCTGAATGGCCCACCAGGACCACATTGCCGCCAAGGGAGTCCACCTTGTCCACCACGGCGTCGATGTGTGTCCGAAGGCCAATCCCGGCGCGAGGGGCATCAGCGGACTCCAGTCCGGGAAGCGTGAGGGGGTGAACCGTGTGTCCAGCTGCCACAAGCGGCGGCGTGACCTCCGCCCACGATGACGCGTCCAACCAGAAACCAGGTACAAGGATGATGTCCATGCCGGTACCCTACGGGAGTCCACGGGAAGGATGCACTCATTTTTGCTGGATCATCCGATGATCCAGCAGAATTTACGCCTTCCCTGTCAGCTTCCCAAGGCAACGTGCCATTGCCCTCGCCCGCGAGTCCGGAGTACGGGCCTTGAGTAACTGCAGGATGATGAGGTACCGCTCTGTCTTCCCGAGACGCTCGAAGGCCTCGCCGGCCGCTGGGTTACCGGCCAACGCCGCTGCAAGGTCTTCCGGGACCTCCGCGTTGGCCTGCGAAACATAGGCGGCTTCCCAGCGGCCATCAGCCTTTGCAGCGTTGATCTCAGCCAACCCGGCGGGATGCATTCGCCCGGATTCGATCAGCGCCTCCGCCTTCCCAACGTTCACCTGCGACCACGAGCTCCGAGCCCGGCGGCGAGAGTAGCGCTGCAGGAAAGTCGCTTCGTCATTTCCTTTGCGCTGTCCGTCGATCCAGCCGAAACATAGGGCACCGTCCAGGGCCTCCCGGATGCTGAGTAGTTCGGCACCGGCGTTCTTCTTGCCGATCACGAGCCAGGCTTCGGCGCTTGTTTGGTGGTGCGCGGCGAGCCACGACTCCCATTCGGAACCGTTGGCAAACCTGAGCAGCTGGAGCTCGTTCTTTTCCGGCACGTACTTCCTTCCAGTGCTTTGGGGCTAAGAACAACCACTATGGCCGGACGAATGTGTTTGGGGAAAGGGGTTGACGGCTTGCTCTTCAAGGGCAATAGTTATCGTATACGATTTCGTACTCGATAGATGTTCGATCAGGAGGAGGCGCCGTGACATTGGAGTTTCGGACCGAGGAAGTCAGCCAAGACATGCTGGCCCGTACGCGCAAAGTCATTGCCGTCCATATCAATTACCCTAGCCGTGCTGCCCAGCGCGGACGCACCCCTGGGCAGCCGTCGTACTTCTTGAAGCCACCATCTTCCCTGGCGCTTGGTTCCGCGGACGCTCCGGGCATCGTTGAGCGCCCGGCCGGCTGCGAACTTCTTGGATATGAAGGCGAAATCGCCCTCGTCATTGGTAAGTCAGCCCGCCGCGTTGGCCTCGAGGACGCGTGGAGCCACGTCGAGTGGGTGACCGCTTCCAACGATCTGGGTGTATACGACCTCCGCTACGCAGACAAGGGCTCCAACGTCCGGTCCAAGGGCGGCGATGGGTTCACGCCTGTGGGGCCCTTGCTGATCCCTGCCGACGCCGTTGATCCCACAGAGTTGCGGATTCGCACCTGGCACAACGGCGACATCGTCCAGGATGACACCACCGAGGACCTGCTGTTCCCGTTTACGCAACTCGTCGCGGACCTCTCCCAGTTGCTCACGCTCGAAGAGGGCGACATTATCCTCACCGGCACCCCTGCCGGCGCGTCGGTCGCCAAGCCGGGTGACGTCGTCGAAATTGAGGTCAGTGGCGGCGGTTTCAGCAGCGGCCGCCTGACCACCAAAGTAACGGAAGGTACGACGCCGTTCGCGGACTTTGGTGCCAAGCCCAAGACTGATGACACCCAGCGGGAAGAGGCGTTCGGATCGCGTGAAGCGGCGGGCCTGCCTGCTGACGTCTCCGTCCTGACGCCCGAGCTGAAGGCGAAGCTGGAAAGCGTCGCAACAGCCACGCTTTCTTCCCAGCTCCGCAAGCGCGGACTGAACAACGTGAGCATCGACGGCCTGCAGGCCACGCGCCCGGACCGCAAGGTGGTTGGACTGGCTCGGACCCTGCGCTATGTGCCCAACCGCGAGGATCTGTTCAAGACCCACGGCGGGGGATTCAATGCACAGAAACGCGCGATCGACTCCGTGAATGAAGGCGAAATCCTCGTGATGGAGGCCCGCGGTGAGAAGGGCACCGGCACTGTTGGCGACATCCTCGCCCTCCGGGCCCAGGTCCGCGGAGCCGCTGCGATCATCACCGACGGTGGCGTCCGCGACTACTCCGCAGTGGCCGATCTGGAGATGCCAACGTATTTCGCGAATCCGCACCCGGCAGTCCTGGGACGCCGGCACATTCCTTGGGATACAGACATCACCATTGCCTGCGGTGGTGCAACAGTTCAGCCGGGAGACATCATCGTTGCCGATTCGGACGGCATCCTGGTGATCCCGCCGGCCATCGCGGAAGAACTGGTGGATGACTGCATCCAGCAGGAAAAGGAAGAAGCGTTCATCTTCCAGATGGTCAAGGAAGGCAACAGTGTTGATGGTTTGTACCCCATGAACAAGGAGTGGCAGGCCAGGTTTACTGATTGGCAGAGCCGGCAAGGAGCCCAAAGTGACTGAAACCGCCGTCGAAAGCGCCGCTGCACAAAGCAAGTCCCAACAGGCGTATACCGCCGTCAAGGCCAGGATCGTGGAAGGCATCTACACGCCGGGTTACCGGCTGGTGCTCGCAAAGATCGCCGAGGACCTGGGCTTCAGCGTGGTCCCCGTGCGGGAAGCGATCCGCCGCTTGGAGGCCGAAGGCCTGGTGAAGTTCGAGCGGAACGTTGGTGCCACCGTCTCCGGAATTGATCCCACCGAGTATTTGTACACGATGCAGACGCTGAGCATTGTGGAGGGTGCCGCCACTGCGTTGTCCGCGCCGTTGATTGATTCCGTTGCGATTGCGCGGGCCCGCGCCGTGAACGAGGAAATGCGGGAATGCCTGGAGCACTTCGATCCCGTTCGTTTCACAGCATTGAACCAGGACTTCCACAGCGTCCTCTTTGAACACTGCCCGAATCCGCACATTCTTGATCTGGTCCACCGCGGATGGAACCGGCTCGCGTCGCTCCGCTCCTCGACGTTCCGCTTCGTTCCCGGCCGCGCGCAGGAATCGGTGCGGGAACACGAGGCGTTGCTGCAGCTCATCGAGTCTGGAGCGGACGCCGACACCATCGAACACGCCGCCCGCCGGCACCGCGCCGCAACACTGGACGCGTACCTCGCCACTACCAACTAAAGCAACGCGGGGTCACTTATGGCCCCCAAACGCACTCAACATGGGCCATAAGTGACCCCGCGTTGGATGAAAAAGGAAGACAACGATGACGACCCCTGTAGAAACATCAGCAAAGCATCACGTGCCGGAGAACCTCCCCACGCACATCCAGCACTTCATCAACGGCGAGTTCGTTGACTCCGTTTCCGGGAAGACTTTTGACGTCCTGGACCCGGTATCCAACGGAAATTACGCCACAGCAGCCGCTGGCCAGAAGGAAGACATCGACCTCGCCGTGGCCGCCGCCCGTGAAGCGTTCGTCAATGGCCCGTGGCCGAGGATGAAGCCGCGCGAACGCGCCCGTGTGCTGAACAAAATCGCCGACGCCGTGGAGGCCCAGGAAGAGCGCCTGGCCGAACTGGAGACCTTTGATACCGGCCTGCCGATCACCCAATCCAAGGGTCAGGCGTTGCGTTCAGCCGAGAACTTCCGCTTCTTCGCGGACCTGATCGTGGCACAGTTCGATGACGCCATGAAGGTCCCCGGCTCACAGATCAACTACGTGAACCGCAAGCCAATCGGCGTCGCGGGCTTGATCACGCCGTGGAACACCCCGTTCATGCTGGAGTCCTGGAAGCTCGCTCCCGCACTGGCCACCGGCAACACCGTGGTCCTCAAGCCTGCCGAGTTCACGCCTTTGTCCGCGTCACTATGGGCGCAGATCTTCAAGGATGCTGGCCTTCCCGACGGCGTGTTCAACCTGGTCAACGGCCTGGGCGAAGAAGCCGGTGACGCACTGGTGAAGCACCCTGACGTGCCGCTGATCTCCTTCACCGGTGAGACCACCACGGGCCAGACGATTTTCCGCAATGCGGCAGCCAACCTCAAAGGCCTGTCCATGGAGCTCGGCGGGAAGTCCCCGTGCGTCGTGTTCGCCGATGCCGATCTGGACGCCGCCATCGACTCCGCGCTGTTCGGTGTCTTTTCCCTCAACGGCGAACGCTGCACCGCCGGCTCACGCATCCTGGTCGAACGGGCCATCTACGATGAATTCTGTGAAAAGTACGCTGCCCGTGCCAAGAACATCGTGGTCGGGGACCCGCACGATCCCAAGACCCAAGTAGGTGCGCTGGTCCACCCCGAGCACTACGAGAAAGTGGCGTCGTACGTGGAGATCGGCAAGTCGGAAGGCCGGCTGCTTGCCGGTGGCGGCCGACCCGACCACCTGCCCGAAGGCAACTACATCGCACCCACGGTGTTTGCCGACGTCGCGCCTGATGCGCGGATCTTCCAGGAGGAAATCTTCGGTCCCGTTGTGGCCATCACGCCGTTCGAGAACGACGACGAAGCCCTCGCCTTGGCGAACAACACCAAGTACGGCCTGGCGGCCTACATCTGGACGCAGAACCTGACCCGTGCCCACAACTTCTCACAGAACGTCGAAGCCGGCATGGTGTGGCTCAACAGCCACAACGTCCGCGACCTCCGCACCCCGTTTGGTGGTGTCAAAGCTTCCGGTTTGGGCCACGAAGGCGGCTACCGCTCGATCGATTTCTACACCGATCAGCAGGCCGTCCACATCACCCTCGGCTCCGTGCACACCCCCAAGTTCGGCAGCATCGACGACTCCGCTTCCGCGGGCGACAGCTAACACCTCCCCTTTCAACGAAGAGAGACCATCATGAGCAACCCCTTCACTGGCCCCATCCCCACCCCCACGGTCCCGGCCCCGGATATCGTCCGCTGCGCCTACCTTGAACTCGTGGTCACGGATCTCGCCAAGTCCCGTGCGTTCTACGTTGACCTTCTGGGACTGCATGTCACAGAGGAGGACGAGAACACCATCTACCTGCGCTCCTTCGAGGAGTTCATCCACCACAACCTGGTCCTCCGCAAGGGACCGGTCGCCGCCGCCGCTGCCTTCGCCTACCGCGTGAAGTCCCCGGCCGAGGTGGACGCTGCCGAGGCCTATTACCGCGAACTCGGGTGCCGGGTGGAGCGCCGCAAGGAAGGCTTCACCAAGGGAGTGGGCGACTCCGTCCGGGTGGAGGACCCGCTGGGCTTCCCGTACGAGTTCTTCTACGACGTGGAGCACGTGGAGCGCCTCACCCAGCGCTACGACCTCTACTCCGCCGGCGAACTGGTCCGCCTTGACCATTTCAACCAGGTCACCCCGGACGTGCCGCGCGGCCGTAAGTACCTGGAGGACCTCGGCTTCCGCGTCTCCGAAGACATCAAGGACTCCGACGGCGTCACGTACGCCGCCTGGATGCACCGCAAACAGACCGTGCACGACACCGCCCTGACCGGCGGCAACGGACCCCGCCTGCACCACATCGCTTTCTCGACCCACGAGAAGCACAACATCATCCAAATCTGCGACAAAATGGGCGCCCTGCGCATCTCCGACCGCATAGAACGCGGCCCAGGACGCCACGGCGTGTCCAACGCGTTCTACCTCTACATCCTGGACCCGGACGGCCACCGCGTAGAGATCTACACCCAGGACTACTACACCGGCGACCCGGACAACCCCACCGTCACCTGGGACGTGCACGACAACCAGCGCCGCGACTGGTGGGGCAACCCAGTGGTCCCGTCCTGGTACACCGAGGCCTCCCTGGTCCTGGACCTCGACGGCAACCCGCAGCCCGTCATCGAACGCGAAGAGAAGTCCGAAATGGCCGTCACCGTAGGCGCTGACGGTTTCTCCTACACCCGCCCCGAAGGTTCATCCGGCGAGGCCGCTGAAGGTTTCAAATTGGGGGCGCAGGTCTAACCATGATGGACGCGAAGACGATCGAAGCCATTGCCGACGAACTGCTCGATGCCGGCCGGAACCGCAAACCGGTCCCGCGCCTCACCGCCCGCTACCCTGACATGACGGTGGAGGACTCCTATGCCGTCCAGCAGTTGTGGCGGCGACGGAACGAAGAAGCCGGGCGAACGTTGGTGGGGCGCAAGATCGGCCTCACGTCCAAAGCAATGCAGGCCGCTACCGGGATTACCGAGCCGGACTACGGGGCGATCTTCGATGACATGGTCTTGGAAACCGGCTGCTCCGTGCAATGGGACCAGTACACGCACCCTCGCGTAGAGGTGGAGCTCGCGTTCGTCCTGAAGGACGGCCTCAAGGGCCCTGGCTGCACCATTTTCGACGTCCTCAACGCCACCGACTACGTTGTTCCGGCCCTCGAAATCCTGGACTCCAGGATCGAAATGGAGGGCCGGACCATCGTGGACACCATTTCGGACAATGCCGCCATGGGGGCCATGGTGATAGGTGGCCGACCAGTGCGTCCCGACGCCGTCGACCTCCGCTGGGTCTCCGCGATTCTGTACAAAAACCAGACCGTGGAAGAGACCGGAGTGGCAGCCGGAGTGCTGGATCACCCGGCCAACGGCGTCCACTGGCTGGCCAACAAAATCGCCGCCCACGGGGACTCGATGAAGGCCGGAGATATTATCCTCGCGGGCTCGTTTACCCGCCCCATGTGGGTGTACAAAGGTGATACCGTACACGCGGACTACGGACCTTTGGGAGTCGTGACATGCAATTTCGACTGAGCCCCACCTTCTATTCAGCACTCTCAGAGGCCGGCCGTCCGTTGGCTGGCATGTGGGTCTGTTCGGGTAGTCCGTTGGTGGCTGAGGTCTGTGCGGGATCCGGGTTGGACTGGCTTCTGATCGACGCCGAGCATAGCCCCAACGGTCTGGAATCGATCCTCGCGCAGCTCCATGCCGTGAGTGGCTACCCCGTCCAGGCCATGGTCCGGCCGCCGGTCAACGACACCGTAGTCATCAAGCAATACCTTGACCTCGGCGTGCAGAACCTCCTGATTCCCATGGTGAATTCCGCGTTCGAAGCGGCGTCCGCAGTTTCCGCCGTCCGCTATCCGCCGCTGGGCGTTCGCGGTGTGGGTTCGGCATTGGCCAGGGCTTCGCGCTGGAACCGCGTTCCTGACTACCTTGCTGCGGCTTCAGAATCGATCAGCCTCACGGTTCAGATTGAATCAGAGGCAGCGGCTTCGGCGGTGGAGGAGATCCTGGCCGTCGACGGCGTGGACGGTATCTTCCTTGGCCCCTCGGACCTCGCAGCTTCCATGGGTTTGCTGGGACAGCAGGAAAATCCCTTGGTGAGGGCTGTCGTCGAGCATTGCCTCGAGGCCGCCAAAGCGGCCGGCAAGCCAGCAGGCGTGAACGCCTTCAACGAGTCCACCGCGCGCGCCTATCTCGACGCCGGTGCCTCCTTTGTGCTGGTCGGCGCCGATGTTTCTGTCCTGGCCCGGGCGTCCGAAGGTTTCGCTTCGACGTTCATTCCCGTGTCCGAAACGGCGGATCGCGACAGCTACTGACCTGCCGGATGGGTTAGGCTCGACGAACCAGAGCCTGAGGGGGCAGCGCTATGAATCGTCGTGCGATAGCTGTGTTTTCCGTAGTTGCCGCGCTTGCGTTTACTGGCTGTTCGGCTCCGGCCGGGTTGAAAGCTCTGAACCGGGAAGCGACGGCGGAGGACAAGCTTCCGGAGTCCGTGAGCCTTACCGGCGTGGATCTGAACGTCGAGGCCGGGACAGCCCGGTTGCTGGCGACCTTCGACGACGTGAAGTACTTCGGAGCTAAAAGTTCCACTTCCGGGGCTGTCTGCTTGATTGCGGTACCTGTAGGACTCCCGGAGCGGTGGAGGGCGGGTTGCGCAGCGGTCGCGACAAGCGAGCAGATCGTCACCATCTCCGGCGGGGACGGTACAGAGGCGAAGCTCATCAACGACGGCGTCGACGCCAACCGACCGGAATACCGGGGCTGGACCCAGGTCCACGAGAATGTCCTGATCAGCAAGCCATCCCGCTACTGACTCCGGTGGCGGGTGAGCGGGCTGGCCATCCTCACCCGCACTGCTTTCGTACTAGCTGGGTTCCGCGGGAGTGTCTTTCCTGGCCATGTACCACTCCGTGAATTCGCGCGCACGGCCGTCCTCGGCAAAGCGGATGACCCAAAGGTTGTCGTAGGTGGGCTGATCGTTGAGGTACGTCGTCACGGCCTGGACAAAAGCCGTATCTCCGTCCTGGCCAAGGAGCGTCCATTCGAAGGTCCAGTCATCGGGCTTATCCCCGGCCTCCAACCACGCTGTAACGATTTCTTCATGGCCGTTCCACGGGGATTCCGTGTTCGGCCTGTCGTAATAGATGGCGTCCTCAGTGAACAATGCCCGGATGTCGTCGGGATCGTTCGAGGTCCACGCGCTTATGTATTGGCTCATCCACGAGTTCACGTCGGTCATGCCTCCGTTCTACCCGTTATAGGCCGGACCCTCAACGGTTGAGTTGCGCGGGAGCTCGGGCTCGGCGGGGGCGCGCGTCATAAGAGTCCCTTATAGATCCACGCACATTAGGTCTTATCCACAGCGCTCGCGAATCCCTAGTCTCGAAAAAGGGGATGCGTGAATCCGCGCGTCCTGGGTTCCACATTCCTGGAGGAGACATGTCCGACTACCTGCCGGCGTCGAGGGTCACCCGCATCAAGTCCTCAGCCAGCGTTGCGGCCGCCGCCCGCGTC
>NZ_JBFRFP010000034.1:0-44149 GCF_052114885.1 Paenarthrobacter sp. 2TAF44
ATCACCGCGAACAAGGTCCTGAACAACCTGACCGCCCTCACCTCGGCCAAAACCGACTACCTCAAGGTCACCACCGCGTTCCCCACCACGGCCAACGACACCTTCCAAGGCGCCACCAGCACCATCGCCTTCGCCTTCACCGGCACCCAGCGCACCGAAACCATCAAGTAGCACCAGGCCTTGTAACACGAGGCCTGTAACACCAGAGCAAGCATCACCACCTCAAGCACCACCACAGAGCCCCGCCGGGCCTGGTCGGGCGCCCCCCTGCCCGATCAGGCCCGCCGGCATGCCTGGCTCGTCTGCTGCTCAAATTGTGTTGGATCATTCGAACCTTGATCAGCAGCCAGTCCGCGCCGTACCGGGGCGGGAGTTGTGTGGACTTGTCTGCCAGTCGGGATGATCCAGCAGAATCCTTCACCTCAGGCTCACCCGCTGTTCACGACGCCCCGAAACAGTGGAACCATGACTGATCTCTCGCGCCGCACCCTCGTCAAAACATCTTTAACCGGCTTGGCATTGGCTGGCCTCGCAACCGGTACCGCTGCACCTGCACCCGCCGCCATCCCCCTGGTCCGCAAACGCCTCACACTCCCCACAGGAATCGCCACCGGCGATGTCACCGCGGATTCGGCAGTCCTCTGGTCACGCGCCTCGGGCCCAGGGCGACTCACCGCCCGCCTGCAAGCAGTGGACAGCGCGGGCGAAATCCTGCGGGGACGATATGGATTCAGCCGAACCATCCAGGGACCGCTCGCTACTGAAGCCAGCGACTTCACCGCCAAGATCCACGCCAAAGGACTTCCTGCGGGAACCCGCTTCGCCCTTGAACTTAACTTCGAGGACGAGAACGGACTTGGCGAGGCAGTCACGGGGACGTTCACCACAGCGCCCGGCTCATCGGTAAACAACAGTGCCGGGAACGGCGATCCTGAAGACGAGCGCGAAGGCCGCAAGCCGTCGTCGTCATCGCAGTCCTTCGTGTGGACCGGCGACACCGCCGGGCAGGGCTGGGGCATCAATGAGGAAATCGGCGGCATGCGCGGCTACAAAGCAATGCACGCAACGCGCCCGGACTTCTTCATCCACTCGGGGGACACCATCTACGCCGACGGCCCCATCGCCACCACGGTCACCGAGAAGGACGGTCACGTATGGCGGAATATCGTCACCGAAGAAGTCTCCAAGGTTGCCGAAACCCTTAAGGAATACCGGGGCCGGCACCGTTACAACTCCCTGGATGCCAACATGCGGGCCATGTTCGCCGAGGTCCCCGTGATCGCCCAATGGGATGACCACGAGACACACAACAACTGGTATCCCGGCCAGATCCTGGACGACGCCCGCTACACCGAACGCAACGTCAACGTCCTCGCCGCCCGCGGCCGGCAGGCCTGGCAGGAGAACATGCCGATCTCAGACTCCGCGGCGTTATGGCGCCCGGGAACGTTCGACGCCGGCCAGTACCAACCTGCGCGCATCTACCGGAAGATTTCGCGCGGCCCGCAGCTGGACATCTTCTGCCTGGACATGAGGACCTACAAGTCCCCCAACACCGATGGCAAAGAACCGTACGACACCAACATCCTCGGCCAGGAGCAGGTGGATTGGCTGATCAAGGAAGTACGCCAGTCAAAGGCAACGTGGAAGGTGATCGCAGCTGACCTGCCACTGGGCATCATCGTGCCCGATGGTCCGGTGAACCAAGAGAGCCTCTCCAACCGGGATAACGGTGCTCCGCTGGGACGCGAACTGGAAATCGCCGGCGTGCTGAGCGCTTTCAAGCGGGACGGCGTCAAGAACACTGTGTGGCTGACGGCGGACGTGCACTACTGCGCAGCCCATCACTACTCCCCCGAACGAGCGTCTTTCACCGATTTCGATCCCTTCTGGGAGTTCGTGGCTGGCCCCATCAACGCTGGCTCGTTCGGACCCAACGACATGGATGGAACGTTTGGGCCGGAAGTGGTGTTCGCCAAGGCTGGTCGCTTCCCGGGCGAATCTCCGCGCGATGGCGAGAACCAATATTTCGGGCACGTGGATCTTGCCGCCGACAGCACCTTCACCGTAAGCCTCCGCAACGCCAATGGGGCTGTGCTGTTCTCGAAGACCCTCATCCCTCAGCGCTGACCCATGTGAGTCGCAGCAGAGCGCGTTATGAGCTCTCAAAACGCGCACTGCTGCGACTTAGATGGGGTCTCACAGGACGATAGAGTCTCACGGGACGTCACCTTTGTGTGTTGCCGGTCACTTTAGCACACTTTCGGCGTATGCTCTCCTCAGCGCAAAGGCAAGATGCGTTGTTCGCTTTTGGTGGGGCCACTTTCGAAGGCAGGGGTTCAGTGGCAGGAGTGAAGCACGAGGTTCTTCCGGTGCGCTCGTGGGCGCGCCAGGGCATGCCGCTTTACCTGGTTGCAGTCGGATTGTGCACCGTCCTTTTGGCCGTGGGGTTCGGAAGCGGTATCGGCACACCCACAGCTCAGCTGGCAGGCGACTTTGCGATCCTTATCGCCGCCCTGACTGCGCTGATGACACACACACGCGCGGCTCTACAGGGACACGGCAATACAAAAGCCCGTTGGTTCGTGGTTGCCGGTTTGGCTCTCTGGTCCTGCGGGCAAGCACTCTGGACCTTCAACGGCATAGTGCTGGACCACGCCTACCCCTTCCCCTCGGCCTCGGACATCGGATTCGTCGGCTATGCGCTGCCGGTCGCCGTCGGGCTTGTCCTGCTTTCCAAGGGCGACAGTGTCCGCATGTCGGTTGTGCGCACTGTCCTGGATGTCGGAACGGTGGCCAGCGCGGTTCTCTTCATGGCTTGGGGTGCAGTCCTGGGGCCACTGATTCAGACAGGCAATGAGGACGCCCTGGCTTTCCTCACCACGCTGGCCTACCCTTTCGCGGACGTGGTAATGGTCTCGCTGGTGATCGTGCTGACCATGCGTGCCGCCCGTGGGCGGCGCCTTCCGTGGCTGTGCCTGGGCTTGGGCTTCCTGGTGCTCGCGTTGACTGACCTGACCTACGTCCGGCTTACCGCCGAAGGCGTCACAGGTGTGACCGGATCCCCCTTGGCACTTGGCTGGGTAGCAGCTTTCCTGCTCGTCGGGTTCAGCCCCCTGGCTCCAGAGGCCAGCAGCAGCAAAAAAGACGGACGCACATACGCTGCGGCCTTGGAACTCCTCCCCTATATTCCCGTTTTCTCCGCCGTCCTTTTCAACCGCAGCCGGGCCGTCAACCTGGGAGACCCGATCCTGCTGATCACGGGCATTTTGGTCCTGGTGTTTGTCATCGTGCGGCAGGTACTGATCGTCGTCGAGAATGTGAGCCTTACGCGGGACCTGGAGTCCAAGGTGGCTGCCCGTACAGCCGAGCTTGAGGGCTTGGGAGCGATCGTGAACTCCTCCGGTGACGCCATCATTGGCAAGACGCCTGAGGGCGAGATCCTCAGTTGGAACCCGGGGGCTGAGCGGATTTTCGGCTACACGGCAGAGCAGGCCATAGGCAAGAACAGCGACTTCTTTATCCCCGGGGAATTGCGGGAAGCAGAACACGAGGCCCTGCGGACAACTGCCGAAAGCGGTGCAGTTCAGAACTTTGAGACGCTCCGCAAGCGAGGTGACGGCGCCATCATTCCCGTTTCCGTGACGCTCTCCCCTGTACGCAACGAGTCCGGTATCTGGGGCGTGGCCACTATTTCCCGGGACATCACGGAACGGAAAGCTGCTGAAGCCGAGCTCCTGGCTGCCCGGGAAGCGGCCTTGGAATCGAGCAGGCTCAAGTCCGAGTTCCTGGCCACCATGAGCCACGAGATCAGGACTCCCCTGAACGCCGTGATCGGCCTGACGTCGCTCATGTTGGACACGCGCCTGAACGAGGTCCAACGGCAGTACGCCCAGGGAGTTAAAGGCGCCGGCGAGGTTCTGCTGACGCTGATCAATGACATCCTGGACTTCTCCAAGCTGGAAGCCGGGAAGGTGGATCTGGACATCACGGCCTTCGATCCGCGGGCGTTGGTGGAGGAGGTTGCCGGGCTGGTTGCCGAACAAGCCCAAAGCAAGGATCTTGAGCTGATCTCCTACTGCCACCCCAACGTGCCGGAACGGCTCATGGGCGACTCCGGGCGGATCCGCCAGATCCTGCTGAATCTGTCATCCAACGCAGTCAAGTTCACCCCATCCGGCGAGGTGGAGATCCAGGTCTCCGTGGTCAACCAGGATTCAAACAAAGCCTCCCTGCGGTTTGAAGTCCGCGACACGGGAATCGGCATCAGCGCCGAAGACCACCACCGGTTGTTCGAATCCTTCGCCCAGGCAGATGCCTCCACCACCCGCCGTTACGGCGGCACGGGCCTCGGCTTGGCCATCTCGCGGCGACTGACCGAAGTCATGGGCGGCGAAATCGGACTCGACAGCGAAATGGGAGTAGGCAGCAAATTCTGGTTTGTCCTGGAACTGCCTGTCGGCCCACCCGCCACGGACACCGGGCTCCTGCCCGCCTCGCTCGCGGGCCAAAAGGTCCTGGTGGTGGACGACAACGCCACCAACCGCTTGGTACTGGAGACACAGCTCGCAAGCTGGGGAATGCAGCCGGTGGCAGTCGCAGATGCGCGCACCGCCATGGACGAATACCGGCTGGCTGTTTCCGACCACCACCCTTACGACATCGCCGTCGTGGACATGTGCATGCCCGACGTCGACGGCCTGGAACTGGCCCGCCAAATCAAGGAAGAAAGCAACGGCTCGGGCGGCCCGGGGATCATTCTCCTGACCTCCACCATGCAAGTGGACAAGGCCGATCTCACGTCCGCGGGAATCCGCGAGTACCTCACCAAGCCCGTACGGAGCTCCGAGTTCTACAACCGGCTCCTGCGGCTCCTGGCCACGAAAACAATGGGCAAGCCAGCGCCCCTTGGAACGCAGCCCGAGCTGCCGCCCCGGGACCCGGAACTCCGCCTCGGCAAACTCCTGGTGGCTGAAGACAATGAGGTCAATCAGCTGGTGGCCCGCGGGATGGCGAACAGGCTCGGCTACGAAGTAGACATCGTCGACGACGGCGCGCAAGCCGTTGCTGCGACACTCACCGGAAACTACGCTGCCGTTCTTATGGACTGCCACATGCCGGTGATGGATGGTTTTGAGGCGACAAAGACGATTCGTTCCCGGGATGCCAAAACCGTGAGGATCCCCATCATTGCCATGACGGCCGGGGCCCTGAACGAGGACCGCGAGCGCTGTTTTGCCGCCGGCATGGACGATTACATCAGTAAACCTGTGGATCTGGACAAGCTCCGCGACATCTTGGCCCGGTGGGTGCCGCAGGAACGGTTGGAGCCCCAGCTGCAGGTGGCGGAAGCACCGCCGTCGACCGCTGTTGTTTTGGACGCTTCCGAGTCCGGCCACGCTGCCGAGCCCGACGACGCCGGCAGTACCGTCCTGGACGAGGACAGGCTGCAGATTCTGCGTGAACTTGGGCCGGCGGACGGTATGGGCCTGCTGCCCGAAGCCATCAGGGCCTTCCGCGAGGAAGCCCAGCGTTCCCAGGAGACGCTGCGTTCGGCCTTGGAGAGCGGGCAGGCCAACGCGGTGGAGGCCGCAGCCCACAAACTCGCGGGGGCCGCGGCCAACATCGGCGCTACAGGCGCCGCCACCTTGGCCAAGGACTTGGAACGGCTGGGCCGTGAGGCGGGCCCGGATGTTGCAGCAGATGGAACGCCCGTACTTGATCAACTGAATTCGGAACTCGCACGGGTGGATGGGGCACTCGCGCGCACACTATTGGGAGCCCCATGAAAGTATTAATCGCCGACGACGACCAGATTTCCCGGATGATCACCAAGGCCGCCGTCGAGCAATCCGGTCATGACTGCATCGTGGCAGTGGATGGCGACTCGGCCTGGGATCTTTACCAAGCCCATGCTCCCTCGGCCGTGGTGACGGACCTGATGATGCCGGGCCTGAACGGCTTGGATCTTTGCCGGGCGATCCGCGAGCGCGAGCAGGACACCTACACGTACGTGATCCTGGTGACCTCCCATGGTTCGCGAAAGGACGTCCTCGCGGGCATGGAGGCCGGCGCAGACGATTACGTCACCAAACCGCTGGACCCCTTCAACCTGCACATTCGTCTGCTTGCCGCGCAACGCATCACCTCGCTGCACGCAGACCTCGCAAAGTATCGAACGGCGCTGACAAAACAGGCCCGCACCGACCCCCTGACCAAGCTGAACAACAGGCTCAAGCTGACCGAAGACCTGGGACAACTGCACAGCAGAAGTGACCGCTACTCGCGGGATTATTGTCTGGCGATGGTGGATGTGGACAACTTCAAGAGCTACAACGATATTTACGGCCACCAGGCAGGAGACGCCGCACTGGTGGCCATCGCTTCGACCCTTGCTGGCGAGGTCCGTCAGTCCGACGGCGTGTACAGGTTCGGCGGCGAGGAGTTCCTCCTGGTCCTTCGGGAGCAGACGGCCACTGGCGCCGAAGTGGTCATGGAGCGGATTCGGGCAGCTGTTCATGCGCTTCAGATCGAGCACTCCGGGGACCCCGACGGCATACTCACCATCAGCGCGGGTGTCTCGGCATTCGCTGATGGGCACCGCGCCGGGACGGAGCAGTTGCTGCGCGAAGCGGACCTTGCTCTGTACGCGGCAAAGGCATCCGGCCGGAACCGCGTCACGTTGGCCAGCACGCTTTCGCAGGGCGTGGACTAAGCATCTGGGCGCTCTGAGCGAAATCGCTGGTTCCTTGTCAGAGGCCGTCTATAGAGTTGCCGTATGAGCCACACTTCCTCCGCGCCTGCCGCTGTCCCTGCCTACGGTTCAGCGCCGCAGCCGCCTGTTGCCAAACGTGTCCCCAGCCGCCGCGAACATCACGGCGACGTCTTTGTGGACAACTACGAGTGGCTCCGGGACAAGGAATCTGCCGAGGTAGTGGAGCACCTCAAGGCAGAGAACGCCTATCAGGAGGCTGTCACCGCGCATCAGGCACCGCTCCGGGAAGCAATCTTCCAGGAGATCAAGGGCCGCACCCAGGAAACTGATCTGTCCGTACCCAGCCGCAAGGATGGCTGGTGGTATTACAGCCGTTCAGTGGAGGGCAAGGAATACAGCATCCATTGCCGCGTGGTGGCGCGGAACACTGGTGACCCCGTAACTGACTGGACTCCGCCATCCGTTGAGCCGGGCGTGGAGATCCCGGGCGAGCAGGTGCTTTTGGACGGAAACGTGGAAGCCGAGGGCCAGCCTTTCTTCAGCATCGGTGGCGCTGCCGTGACCATCGACGGCAACCTTTACGCATACGCGGTGGATAACTCCGGCGACGAACGATTCACACTGCGGATCAAGGACCTCCGGACGGGCGAACTCCTGCCGGACGTCATCGAGAACATCTTCTATGGCGTGGCGTTCTCCCCCGACGGCACCCGTATCTTCTACACCGTGGTGGACGATTCCTGGCGTCCCTACCAGGTCAAGTCACACGTCTTGGGCACGCCGGTTGCCGAAGATGAGGTTCTTTACCAGGAGGACGACGCCGCGATGTGGTTGGGCTTCGATCTCGCCTCTGACCGCCGCCACCTTGTGCTGAGCATCGGCTGCTCCGAGTTCAGCGAGACCCGGCTGCTCCGTTTTGATGATTACGACGCCGGGCTCAGCACGGTCATTCCCCGCGAGGAACACATTCTTTATGAGGCCGAGCCCTTCCTCCTGGCTGGCAAGGAGACCCTGCTCCTGACCCACAACAAGGACGCCATCAACTCGATGGTGAGCCTGGTTGACCCGTTCGAGCTCACCAAGCCGCTGGCAGAGCAGCACTGGCGGACAGTCGTCGAGCATTCCGACGACGTCCGCGTCAACGGCGCGGGCGTCACGTCCACGCACCTCGTGCTGTCCATCCGGAAGGACACCATTGAGCGTGTTCAGGTGCTGCCACTCGCAGGCCTGGGCACCCCGGAGCAGGCCGCGCCCGTGGAGCCGGCCTTCGACGAAGAGCTCTATACGGCCGGCGTTTCCAGCTCCGACTACGAGGCCCCCGTGATCCGCATGGGCTACACCTCCTACTTCACACCGTCGCGCGTCTATGACTTCGTTCTGCCCACTCCTGAGCTGTCATCAGGCCAGCTGCTGCTGCGCAAGGAAAGTCCCGTCCTGGGCGGTTACTCCGGCGAGGATTACGTGGCCACCCGTGAGTGGGCAACCGCCGACGACGGCACCCGGATTCCGCTGTCAGTGCTGCGCCACAGTTCGGTACAGCAGGACGGCACGGCGGCTGGCTTGGTGTACGGCTATGGCTCCTATGAGATGAGCATGGACCCGGGCTTCGGCGTTGCCCGTTTGTCACTGTTGGACCGCGGGATCGTCATGGTCATTGCGCACATCCGCGGCGGTGGTGAGCTGGGCCGTCACTGGTACGACGACGGGAAGAAGTTCAGCAAGAAGAACACTTTCACGGACTTCATCGCGGCCACCGACTGGCTGGCTGGCTCCGGCTGGGTGGACCCCTCCCGGATTGCTGCCATGGGTGGTTCCGCCGGCGGCCTGCTCATGGGTGCCATCGCCAACATGGCTCCGGAAAAGTACGCGGCAGTGGTGGCTCAGGTGCCGTTTGTGGATCCATTGACCAGCATCCTGGATCCCGAGCTTCCCTTGTCGGCCTTGGAATGGGAAGAGTGGGGCAACCCCATCACCGATCCCGCGGCCTATGCCTACATGAAGTCCTACACTCCATACGAGAACGTACGGAGCGTGCCCTACCCCAAGATCGCAGCCGTGACTTCCTTCAACGACACCCGGGTTCTGTACGTGGAACCGGCCAAGTGGGTGCAGGCACTGCGTTCGGCAACCACGGGCTCCGAACCGATCGTCATGAAGATCGAGATGGACGGCGGCCACGGCGGAGCGTCCGGTCGGTACGTGCAGTGGCGCGAGAGGGCTTGGGACTACGCGTTTGTTGCCGACTCGCTGGGTGCCACGGAATTGCTTCCAGGAGCGGGGCTCAAGTAGCGGTGGAACGGGAACATGAGGCGCTGCGCTTGGCCGCGGGTCTCGTTGCCGCATCGCTTGCTCCTGGCGCTTTGAGTTTCGCTGAAAGGCTTCTCGTTCCGTTCCCTTGGCTGGGTTTCCTTCCGCATAGCCGCTTCCGGATACACACCCGATGACCAGCTTGACTGGCTGGACGAGACAGAAGCCGTCGACGATCCCCGAGCCAGCGAGTGACGCCGAGGAAGGAAGCAGTCCCTCGCCCACTGCGCCGCTCCGAACAAGAAATCATCTTTGGAACGACAAACGCCCGAAAGGGCTGGATTGACGTTCTCGCTGTGCAACGAAACATCGTCGCACAGGCTTGGGAACGGCTTACTTCCGACCGCGTGAATCGTTTGCTGCTGAGGATGGAGTAGGCGTCGAGGTAGTCACGGGCGTAGCCGCGGGAGTAGACGGCGAGCAGTTTCGATGCGACTGAATCTTTCAGTGACAGCACGGGTCCGACGTCCACGATTGCGGGTTTGTTCTCCCACCAGTCCAAACCGAGATCAATCACGACCGTCGCATCGTCCTTGGCCACCGTCAGGCTGGCGAACTCCTCGTATTGGCGGGTGATCTCCACTGAGTATCCAGCACCGACAAGTGCGTAGGTGATTTTGTCCACGGCGGCCGCGAAGGTCTCGGGAGTATGCCAGCGGTGCTGGGCGAACAGTCAATGTCCTCTGACATTCTGTCGATCACGCCGTGTTCGACAAGTGCCTGTGCACCGGCGAGGATGAACCCGTCCGTGGCAAGAACAGAGAAGGCTATTTCCGTTGCTACGCGTTGAGCGTCGTCCATCCAGGATGTTCCTTGCTTTCGCGGTGTATGGGCAGCTGGGGAAAGGCGTCATTCCATAGCTGCCGGCACCGAGCGGGCAATCGCATGGAAGGCCACAAAGCAACCAGCCTGTCGGGGTTGATGATCCGGGCCATCTCTTCAGCGGATCCTGAGTTCTGCAGTGTCAGCTGGTAGAGCGTCCTGCAGCTGGCGTCATCGCCGACGTCATAGCGACGCTCTGGGCCCCAGTCCAAGTGGATGGGCAGTACCACATCACCGGATGCTGGCCCTTTCAGGTCTTCCAGTGAATCAGGGACGAGGTAGACCAGGGAGTCGGCGATAGTGTGTCTGACCTCCGGTCCATATACGTACTCTCGCAGTCCGGCACGGACACGTTCAGCGACTGTGGTCCCTTCCCGGGCCGCTTTGGCGTGTGCCTGGTTCCATAGCTCGTCCTCAACACGGACCGAACGCCTGGGCGTGCCTGCCGACATTGTTGACCTTCTTCCAAGGGGCTTCCGTCCCATCTTACAAGGTGTCATGACACCTTGTAAGCCCATGAGCCCTCCAACGTTGTGCAGATAGCTGGCATAGTTGGCCGGGCTCAAGTAGCGGTTAGTGCCGGACGAGCATGCTGATCCACATCCCGGCGAGCCAGTCCGAGAACCGTTCGTCGCTCCATCCGCGCTGGCCCACGAACCGGGTCCAGAGTGTGCCGTCCATGGTCGCGAACAGCACGTCGCGACATTCCTCCTCTGTGACGCCAAGCTGCCCGGTGGCGCCGGCGGCCTGTGCGTAACGCGTCGCCACATCCAAACGACGGTCGGCCCATTCGTTGAGCATGGCGACGGCGTCGGGCTCGCTCGCGGCTGCTCCTGTGAGCGCCTCAAGGAGAGGGGCAATCCGCCGATTGCTCGCGCTCACGAATGCGGCGTGGCGTCGGATCCTGGCTGGCAGGTCCGGTTCGGTCAGGATGGCCTGCATTTCGGCCCTGTCATAGAGGGTCACGTCCGCCTCGTCGCCGCGGAAATCGACATACCAAACGTGCCGGAGCAGCGCGGCTTTCGTGCGGAACGTCGCGTAGACAGTTTCGACGGCGACGCCGGCCCGTTCAGCGACCTGCTTGACCGTGGTTTGCCCGTATCCCTGCGAGATAAACAGCTCGTTCGCCGCCGCGATGATGCTTCGCCGTGTTTCCGCAGCCTGCTGTTGGCGGCGGGTGGAATCGTACGACCTCTTGATTTTTGCGCCCATTGGGTACAGTATAACAGTATTCAAAACAGTCTCACTGTAATGGAGTTGGTCATGTCTACTGAGACCGATGCTTTCCTCACTGAAATAGTTCCCCAACAACAGGCCGCGGACAGTGCAATCCACGACGGCGACGCCGGCCCGCGCCTCGCGCTGTGGTCCAAGAAGGACCCGCTGACGCTCTTCGGTGCGAGCCTCAGCGGCAGCGGCCGGGCAGAGCTTGAGCCCATGTTCCACAACGTCGCCTCGTGGTTTTCGCACTCGGATTCGTTCGATCTTGAGATCATCGCGGCCGGAGTAAGCGAGGACCTCGCCTACACGGTCGGCTACGAGCACAGCATCACCACCGTTGAGGGCACTCCCCGGAAATACAGTTTGCGGGTGACCCACGTCTACCGTCGTGAAGACGGCGCCTGGCGGATAGTGCATCGTCACGCGGATTTTCCAACGGCAGAGGCCAGCGTTCCGTTGCCCCTTGGTCGGGCTGATCCAATGACGGGCGAGCGGCCGGTCATGGTTAAGGAGACCGAGGCCTTCCTCGCAGAGATCCTGCCGAAGCAGCGGGACATGACTGTGGCCCTGCACAAGGGCGACGTAACATCCCGCATCGCTTTGTGGTCGCACACTGACCCCACCACCCTGTTCGGTGCGCACATCTCCGGAGTGGGTTGGAACGATCTGGAGCCCAAGTTTCGCCAGGAAGCCCGACGGTTCGAAGGCGCCACCGGGTTCGAGTTCGAGGTTGTCGCGGCCGCTGCCAGCGGAAGCCTCGCATACATCGTTGGGTTGGAGCACAGCCACGCCGTTGTTGATGGGGTCCCGGCCGACTACACGATGCGAACAACGCACGTCTACCGCCGCGAGGACGGCGCCTGGCGGATCGTTCACCGGCACTCGGACCTTATCCCAGTTCAACGGTCCCGGTGACCACAGTGCCACTCCTGGTGTTCACGGGCGCGGAACCTGGTGCTGGCGGCGCGGACCTTAGTCCTGGCTGGCGCTGACCTTAGAGTTAGCGGGCGCGGAGCAAGGCGAAGTATCCCGGAATGAGATCCGGGTCGGACGGGTTGCTCAGCGGCCGGGTCTCGATACTCGTCGCACCCTCCTCCAAAAGGTTCCACTCCGCCGTCGGGAACGCCTTGGCGCGCTGGGCGGCGCCGAAGCGGCCCGGCATCGGCAAGCCCTTGATGGCCCACTCCAACGGGGCAGGAATGGAGTCGCGGGTGGCTCCGAGGTGGCTGACGTAATCCACGGGGGTGCCCGGAAAGTTGGTTTCGGCCAGGAAAACGCTGCCGCGGGTCCCGACGACGGGCAGCAGGTTTGCGGCCAGAGCTGCCCTTCCTTTGGAATCGAGGACGTGCAGTACGCCCCGGATGAACACGTTGGCATCGCCTGCCCAGCCCGCAGCTTCAAGGGCCGTCACGACAGTCCGCGCGGCGTCAGGTGCCGTCATATCGCACACGGCGAATGACGCCGTCGTGACGTCCGCTGACTCTTGCCGGGCGCGATCTACGGCGTTCGCGGAGTAATCGAGCCCTAGCGCGTGCGGGAAATGATCGGCCAGCAGACGGGTGAAGCTGCCGTTGCCACACCCCACGTCCACCACGGGAAGGGACTGATCCATCCGGGCGAATTTGGGCAGGTAACCCTCAAGTTCATGAGAGCTGCCCGAATCCCACAACACATCCCCGGCGGCCCCGGTGGTCCGGACGCTGCCCCAATAGCGATCCCACGCCGTAAGCGGGTCCTTGGGCGCGGCCGAGGAAAGCCTGATCAGGCGGGGAATCAGCAGATATTTCCGGAGCGCGGAGAGCATGCTCCAAATATATGTGGCGCTATTGCTCTTTCAGCCAAAGCAGGGCTTCTGTTTCTGAAGTAAAGAACCTCGTGGGGCATGGGGGTTTCATGATGCCAATGAAGAAGTTGGCGATGACCCGGTCCACGGGGGACGAACCCCAGAGGGCGATACTTGAGGCCTGGCAGGGTTTGGCGAACACTGAACGGGCGCCCCGGGTGACGTCAGCCGTGGTAGCCATATCCACGATCATCGGGTGGCGCGCTTCGCCGCAGATCTCGTTGACCCGATCCATCGCCCTTTGCGCGTCCGCCTCCTGGATCCTGGATCCGCGCGGCCACGTTAGCCGTAGGATTCCTGTGTCTTCGAGTTCCAGCTCGAACGTCACCTCTTGGTGGTCCTGCGGTGTGGCTGGCTGGTTCACAGATCTCCTTGGCATTTCCATACGGACGGCAGGAGGACCAAGCCTCCCCCTGGGCTTTCACCCTCTAGGCTGTCGAATCGGGCGCCGAATGTAAAGGCTATCTTCCCCGACGCAATGCCTTCCCCGGCGACGCAAATGAGCATCAAATGCCCCTGCAGGGCCGAAGCCCGCGGTGGCGCTGATAGTGTGTTGCCAAATCTGGAATTACGGTGGAACGAACGTTGTAACGGAGGGGGCTCAGTGGGTAAGAACGGGGCCGATGTGCAGCACGTTTCCCGCTCCGCCTTCGTGGCGGATTCAGACGCTGATCGTTTGGCCTTAACAAAGGCTGCGCTCAAGGCCGCAGGGTTCGAAGTTTTCGCCGCTGCAGACACCGCTTCCATGGCCGCGCGGCTGGAAGCCGGTATTCCCGCTGTAGTGGTGTTGGAAAACTCCCTGGCACATGGTCTTCGCAGTCCTGGTGTTCCTGTGTTGCTGCTCCTCAACGCCGGTGAATCCGTGGACCTGGAAGAAGCCCAAGCGTGGGGCGTCGTGGACTATGTGATCAACCCGGTGCGTGCCGATGAACTTGTTTACCGCGTTGAAACCTTGATCGGCAGGTCCCGGGAGCGTGCACGGTCCCGGGGAGAGGTAGAAGCCCTCAGGGAGAGCCTCCGGAACGTCTCATCCGCCATCCGGCAAACCAACGATCCCCAACTGATTGCCGACCACGTGGTGAGAGGTTTCGGCGAAGCCCTCGGCATGGACCACGTTTGGTTTGCTACCTTCCGGGACGAACGCGTTCCCTCAATCCGTGCCCAATGGAACCGCCCGGGCACGCCGATGCTTCCCGCCAGGTTGGGCGAGAGCGAGAACCTGATCGTAGAGGCAGCCAACAGGCTATGGGCCGAAGCTGACGTTCTTGCTGTGACCGATCACCGAACGCAACCGGAATCCAGGATTACCCAAGCGCTGAAGGACTGGTCCTGCGAGCTCAACCCGGTCTCGTCAGTTTTGCTGCCTGTCGGCGAAGGTGGTGCGGCCTTAGGCATCATCCTCCTCAGCACGGTGGAGGAACGGCACGATTGGACCCGGCCTGAGATCGCATTGATGCAGCACGTGGCCGGCAATGTGGCGCACGGACTCATTCAGGGCCACCTCATCAGCGCCCAGCAACGGGTACTGCACCAGCTCAGGCAGTTGGACAAGGCCAAAACTGACTTCCTGGCAACCGTCAACCATGAACTCCGGACCCCCCTGACCTCGATCACGGCCTACCTGGACATGATCAGGGATGGTTCGGGCGGCCCGGTTCCTGAGGGCATCAGCAAGATGCTGGACGTGATCGCAAGGAACTCCGACAGGCTCCGCCGGCTCATCGAGGACATGTTGACGGTGTCCATGCAGGACGGAAGCAACCTGGACCTCAAACCTGTGGACATCGCCAAGCTTCTCCAAGTAGTGGTGGCCACGCTGCGGCCTTTGGCCGAGTCACGGCACGTCGCTGTGTCCTTCACTGAGGGAACCGAGGACGTGGAGGTCACCGCCGATGAAGCCAAGCTGGAACAGGTCTTCACCAACATCGTGGCCAATGCCATCAAGTTCACCCCGGCAGGTGGACGGGTGGGCATCACGAGTTCGATGTTCGCATCGGCAGACGGTGGCCGTGCAGCACTGGTCAAAGTGGCGGACACAGGCTTGGGCATCCCCGAACACGATCTTCCCCACATCTTCACGCGGTTCTACCGTGCCTCCAACGCCACGGCAGCTGCTGTTCCCGGAAGCGGTCTGGGGCTGGCGATCGCCCAGGACATCATCAGCCGCCATATGGGACGGATGATCTTCGACTCAAAGCTGGGGTCCGGGACTACGGTGTCCGTTGAATTGCCGGTTGGTGGTCCGTAACGGCGGCTTTGGTGGCCCCCGAAGGGCCCCGTTTAGTGGTCGGTAGCGGCCACTTGACGCCCCCAAATAATCAGTTGACTGCCCCCTCCTTGGCACTTGACGCCCTCATGGCGTCCTGTCCCCGTCCATGACACGCTGGTCAATGGCTGCCCTGAAAGCTGACCCGCAAAGTCACTAATCTGCGACACAATCCGCAACAAAACTGATGCCCCGAGCAAAAGCCCAGGGCATCAGTTTGAGTCATCTGGCCTTGAGAGGCGCTCCCCCAATTTAGTTCGGCCACCAACCTATGGTGGTGGTATTCGTTTTGGTGGTTGTGCTGTTCGGCCACCAGCCGATTGCCGTACTGTTGGTATCCTGCGAAGGCTCGGCGTTAGCCGGAGCAGCCAGCCCCGTTACTGCCAGAACTGCTGCCATGAGCAGTGTTGCCGCAAATTTCTTCATCCGCTGTGCCCTTTCATACTGATGCGAATTACCGGTGTGACTTGAAAAAGGTCACGAGGCAAACTATACGAGCTTTTCTTCGCTATGGACATGGATAATGGGCACATGCAGAGTCCACAATTAACGCCTCATCTTGTAGCCGGACTCAATGCGCGCGCCAAATGGAAAGAACGTCACTTTGACGAGGCCTTTCGGTTAGCCGGTGAAGCTGCACATCTTGCCATTGATGCCGGCGATGAACTGTCTTGGTGGAACATGCGTTACTTGCAGGCGGAATGCCTCCGGGACCAAGGCCGGATCGAGGAATATCTGGCATTGGCACGGGAACTGAATGATCACGAACTCACGGCCTCCTCGCCTGAGCTTGGCGCCAAAGCCGGGACCATGGTTGCCGTTGCCCTCCAGGGTCTGGGGCGTCTGGCCGAGGCCGCCGCCATGGCTGCGGATGCCGCCAAACTGGCTGCCCGGGACGCGGACTTGGTGTATGTGCAGATCCTGGCGCAGCGTGCGCTCATTGCCTCCCTTGCCGAAAGCCGGCTGCTGGACGATGCCTGGCGTGAATGCTTGGAGCTGGAATCCCTGCTTACCGAAGACATCGACGAAGACACAGCGGGCAAGGGCTATTGGGTGATCGGGAACGTTGCCTTCCTGGCAAACCGGGTTGAAGATGGCAGCCGGTACCACGATCTTGCTTCCGAACGGCTGTCCCCATCCAAGGACGTGGACTTGTGGGCACGCTTCAATCGCGCCTCGGCGGAAATGCGGCTTCAGGCCCGGCTGAGTGATGCCGCTACCCTGCGATGCATCGAGAGGGCCGAGCTCGCCACAGACATCGTGGGCGGTTCCGAGCGGGACCATTTGGAAATGTCCCTGGTCCGCGCCCACTGGAACTATCTCAACGGCGATATGCAGGAAGCCCTCACCATCCTTGAGCCCTTGTGTGCCCGGTCTTCCATCCTCGCCACCCAAACCTCTGCAGAGTCGCACTTCCTCTTGGCCAGGACTTTGCTCGCACTGGGCCGGCGGGAAGAAGCCGTCGCGACTTTCAGCGAAACCGCAAACCTTTTCGATCAGGCCGCCCTCCCTGATCGCAGCTCGGCCGTTCGTGCGTACCTCCGGGATATGGTTGATCAGCGAGGCGAACCGCACGGGGAGTGACCATGTCCGAGGAAAACTCGAATGCCGCACCAGATCCACGTCTGGGATTGCTGCTGGACGGCATCGTCAGGCTTGCCGCGGGAGACCTGAACACCAGGATTGAAATCTCCGATGCCCGCGACGAGATCGACGCCGTGATCATGGGCACCAACCTCCTTGCCGAGGACCTCCAGATTATCTATGAAGAGCTGGAGCAGCGCGTGGCAGACCGCACACGGCAGCTGCACGAGGCCCACCGCGAAATGCAGCACATGGCCATGACGGATCCCCTCACAGGCCTTCACAACCGCTCTGCCTTCTCCACCGCGCTCGCGGAATCCCAGGCCAGGGGCCCCAATGGCAATCAACGGCCGGCCATCCTGCTGATGGACATGAACGGCTTCAAGGGCGTCAATGACTCCCTGGGCCACACCATCGGAGACAAAGTGCTGGAAACGGTGGCAGCCCGCATCAGTGCTGCCGTCCGCGAGGAGGACATGGTTGCCCGCATGGGCGGCGACGAATTCGCAATCCTGCTGCAGGAAGTTACCCCGGCGAAGGCGGCGTCCATCGGTAATCGGATCCTGGCTGCATTGGACGGGACCATGGAGATCGACGGCCAACACGTACGGTGCGGCGCCAGCATGGGCCTTCGGATGGCAGATCCCGGCAAGAGTGCCGAGGAACTGATGATGGAAGCGGACATCGCCATGTACGAATCCAAGGCTGATGGTCGCGGCAAATTGAAGGTCTTTGATACCGACATGCTCCTTGCCCGGCAGTTGCGCAACCAACTCGTGGGTGAGCTCAAAGAAGCGATCGCCGGTTCGCAGCTGGTGCTCTACTACCAGCCCATCATTCGCTTGGACACCCGCGGAATTGAAGGCGTCGAGGCCCTGGTCCGTTGGAAACACCCCACCCGCGGCATGATCATGCCGGATGAGTTCATTCCCATTGCCGAGGAAACGGGAATGATCTCCGATCTGGGCGGGTGGGTGCTGCGCACCGCCGTCGAGCAATTGCAGCGATGGCGCAGCGACCCCCTCACGGGGCGCCACGACTTCAACATGCGCATCAACGTGTCCGCCGCTGACCTCCAGCGTTTGGAGTTCGTGGAGGACGTACGCGAAGCCCTGACTTCGGCCGGGCTGGACCCGTCGCTGCTGGTTCTGGAGCTGACCGAAAGCGCCGTCATTCAAGGGAACGACCTTGACCGGTACACGCTGAACAGTCTTCGGCGGCTGGGTGTCGAGATGGAGATCGACGATTTCGGCACCGGATACTCCTCCATCGATTACCTCCGCCGCTTGCCCGTGCACGCCGTCAAGGTGGACAGAACGCTCCTCACGGCCCTCGGCAGCGATCCCGCACAGCCCGCCCTCCTCGCGGCAGTCCTGCAGCTCATACGTGCGTGCGGCCTCGGTGCTGTGTGGGAGGGAATCGAAACAGCGGAGCAGGCAGACTTCCTGCTCAGCATTGGGTGCACCAGCGGGCAGGGCTACTACTTCAGCCGGCCACTGCCGGAGGCACAACTGACCGAACAGCTGAGGCACCACAAGACCTGGCCGATCCAGGATTAAACGCGCGACGGCGGTGGGCTGGCTTTGGCGTGCACCACGAGTTGGCCGGGACGTCAAGATCCCGCTTGGCGCGCCCGCCATTCGGAGTCGAGGATCGCATAAATGTTCTCGGTGGCCCACTGGCCTTTGTAGTGCCAGTTGTCCACCAGGGTAGCCTCCAAGCGCATGCCTAGGCGTTTGCATATACCGGCGGAGCCAGTGTTGAGCGCATCGAGTTTCGCGTCTATGCGGTGGAAGTTCAACTGGCCGAATGCCAATTTCATGACAGCCTCAGCCGCCTCCGTCGCTATTCCCTGGCCCCTGCCCTCGGGGTGGAGGATCCAGCCAAGCTCAGCCTGGCCTGTTCCCTCCAGCCATTTCAGGACGATCTCACCCATAAGTCCCGGACGGTCCTGGCGTTCAATGGCGAGGCAGGCCCAGTCGCCTTCATGCTTGAAGTGTGCATTCGCATAGCGGCCCAGAACCTCCATGGACTGCGTCTTGGTCAGTTCATTGCGGAACAGATATCGGGCGGTCTCCGGCAGCGACTGATAAGCGTGGAACCGGTCCAGGTCCTCGGCCTCGAAACGCCGCAGTATGAGTCGTTCGGTCATGATCGGAAGCTCAATTTCGGGCATGTCTTCGAGGCTACTAGGCGCGTCCAAATCCTCGCCCAAGCTTTGTCCAGTCTTGACAGTTGGCCCGATCTGGGATTACCTAATGAACATTCGGTAAATAAAGCTGGAGGCAATGACGCATGGTTGAAACAACCCTCTCCGGTGCAACGCACCACATCCTGACGAACGACTACGCGTCTGAATGGATGGGCATTGAGGTCCTTAAGATCGACGACGGCCATGCCACCATCCGCATGCACCTCCGCCAGGAAATGCTCAATGGATTCGGAATGGCCCATGGCGGAATGATCTTCGCCTTCGCGGACACCGCCTTCGCACTGGCCTGCAACCCGGCCAACCCCACGCCAAAGCAAGCTGCCAACATCACGGTGGCGTCCGGCGTCGACATCAACTTCATCAAGCCGGCGTTCGAAGGCCAGGTGATTACCGCCGTCGCAAACCGTCGCGCGAGTACCGGCCGCAGCGGCCTCTACGACATCCAGATCTACGCGGCTTCACCAGGCGCCGCGGGCGCCACCCCCGATCCAGATCCCGGAGAACTCATTGCAGAGTTCCGGGGCCGCAGCCGCACCATCTCCAAGAAGTAGGAACTCCAGATGACCCAGAACACCGTCGCCGCGCCCGCGTCGTCCACCTCCGAGGCAACCGCGCCCGTCCTGGACCGCGAAGAAACGATGTCCCGCGACGAGCTTGAAGCACTCCAGCTCAACCGTCTGCAGCACACCGTGGCTTATGCCTACGATCGCGTGCCGCTGTACAAGCGCAAGTTCGATGAAGCAGGCGTGCACCCGACCGACCTCCGCGAGTTGAGCGACCTCGGCAAGTTCCCGTACACCACCAAGGAAGACCTCCGGCTGGAGTATCCGTTTGGCATGTTCGCGGTCCCGCAGCACGAGGTTGCCCGCATCCACGCGAGCTCCGGCACCACCGGCCGCCCCACCGTGGTGGGCTACACCAAGAACGACCTCGCCAACTGGGCAACCCTGGTGGCCCGTTGCCTGCGCGCCTCCGGCGTCCGTCCTGGAATGAAGGTCCACAACGCCTATGGTTATGGTCTCTTTACCGGCGGCCTCGGCGCCCATGCCGGCGCCGAAGCGCTGGGCTGCACGGTCATCCCGATGTCCGGCGGCCAGACCGAACGCCAGATCCAGCTCATCCAGGACTTCAAGCCGGACGCCATCCTGGCCACGCCCACGTACCTGCTGACGATCGCCGACGCCATGGCCCACCAGGGCATCGACCCCACGTCCACCTCGCTGAAGTACGCCGTGCTTGGCGCCGAGCCGTGGACCGAAGAGATGCGCCACGAACTCGAAACCACCATGAACATCAAGGCCTGCGACATCTACGGGCTCTCCGAAGTCATGGGCCCGGGCGTCGCTGGCGAAGCTGTTGAAACGCAAGACGGCTGCCACATCTGGGAAGACCATTTCCGGCCCGAAATCATCGATCCCTTTGATCACTCGACAGTCCTCGGCGACGGTGAACCGGGTGAATTGGTCTTCACGTCGCTGACCAAGGAAGCACTGCCGATCATCCGCTACCGCACCAAGGACCTGACCCGCCTGCTCCCTGGAACCGCTCGCCCGGCACACCGCCGGATGGGCCGCATCACCGGCCGAAGCGACGACATGATCATCCTGCGCGGCGTCAACCTCTTCCCCTCCCAGATCGAGGAAATCGCCCTGCGCATCCCCGAACTCAGCCCGCACTTCCAGCTCGAAATCACCCGCCCCGAGGGCAAGCGCATGGATTCGCTGACCGTGAAAATCGAACGGCGGGAAAACGTCCCCGCAGAGTCAAGCACGACGGCGGCCCGTACTTTGCGCGAGCAGATCAAGATTCACGTGGGGTCTTCTTGCGTAGTTGACGTTGTGGAGCCCGGTTCCCTCGAGCGTTCCAACGGGAAGCTCCGCCGGATCTACGACATGCGGCCGAAGGGCTGACATGCGGCGTCGCTGAACGGCAGCCCGTCTAGAGATCGTGAGAAAATGCCACCATGCCTACTGAGACAACCACCAAGCGCGGACGGCCCGGTTACGACCAGCAGTCGGTGCTCCGCATCGCCGTCGACGTCTTCAACCGCCACGGGTACGATGCTACGTCCATGGGCATCCTGGCCGAGAACCTCGGGATCTCCAAGTCAGCCATCTACCACCACGTGCCGTCCAAGGGCGATCTGCTGAAGCTCGCCCTGGACCACGCCCTCGGCGGCTTGGAGGCCATCCTGGACGAGCCTGCCGCCACCTCCGGGGCGGCAGATGCTCGGCTGGAGTTCGTGCTTCGGCAAACCATTGCGGTGCTGGTGGACAGGCTGCCATTCGTCACATTGCTGTTGCGCCTGCGCGGAAATACCGAGATCGAACGCGACGCGCTGGAACGTCGCCGCGCCTTCGACCACAAGGTTGCCGCGCTCATCGCCGCTGCCCGGCAGGACGGCTCCCTGCGCCAGGACATCGATCCCCGCACGGTCACACGGCTCCTGTTCGGCACCATCAACTCGATCGTGGAGTGGTACAAGCCAGGCGGCTCCCTCTCCCCCGAGAAACTTGCCGACGACGTCATCACCATGGCCTTCGACGGCCTCCACACCGCCGCCTGACCCTCTCTCACTTCCTGACCGGTTTCCCCTGGATGCTCTCTCACATCCGGACCGGTTTCCCCGTTTCCTCTCTCGCCCTTTGTCGCCGGGCCGTGGCGGCGAGGCGGAAAAACACTGCGATTGATTTCGCCGCGACCAGCACAACGGCAGTCGTCACGATCGCGAGCACTCCAATCGTCATAGCCTCCCAGGCAGCCGGTCTGCCCAAGTGCAACCACGTGATGGCAAGTGCGGCAACACTTGCCAAGGGGAACGTGAACGACCAGAAGCCCAGCGAGAACGGCAAGGCCCGATAGCGCCGCAATAGTGTGAGCTGGATCAAAACCATTAACACCGTTATGGCCGTCAACCCCTCGAACATATAGTCTGGTCGACCCCCCGAAATGGCAAGCCACGCGGCCGCCGCAACCGCCGGCGGAGCGATCATGATTGCCAAGGTCGGAGTAAGCGAGTCCGGCATCGTAGGCCGAAGCGCGAGTCGCAGGAAGAAAAACACAGAGATCACGAGCCAGAAGAAGAGGCCGACGGCGAAACTTCCGACGGCGAGCCAGTCAAGTCCCGTCTGTCTTGCGGTGAGCGCACCCACAAAACCTGCCGCGCTGGTGGGGAGGAAGTAGCCGCCATGTACGGATTCAAGTGGCAACTCGCCGCGCATCCAGAAGTTCAAAATCCATGCGGCGAACGCGGCTGCAACGGCAATGGAAACACCGGTCACAATGGTTCCGGCTAAAGGAATGGTGCGGTGCAGCCCCGCCCCAATCAACATGGCTGCAATCGGAAGCAAGGCGGCGAGCGGGCCCTGCGCGAAGTGCTTGAGCTGATCAGAGAGCGACTGTTCCGTGCGCCTCCCGCGATGGACGTGCACCGCGATGGTCCAAAGCCAGGCAATGGCGGCGATCACCCAGAATGCTTGCGCAAGTTCGATCGGGGCTTGGAAGGACGAGGTCGCCGCCGACCAAACCTGTGCGAGGCCAGCCAAACCAAGCGGTATAGCGAGCGTATTCAGGGGGACGCGGGTACGAGGGGAAGGCGCTGAGGCGGTCTTCTCCAAGGGCGGATGTATAGACAATGGGTTCCCGTTTCTAACAACGTAGAGGGTCGGACAAGTGCTCAACAGCGGTTTTTGACCTAGAAGTACAATATCATGGGCGCTACGCTGTTCCCATGGGTAGACCGATGCAATTTGAGGCTGGTGAGGCTGTCAACAGAGCGATGGACTTGTTCTGGCGCCAAGGGTATGCCGGCACAACGCCGCAGGAGTTGGCCACCGAGCTGGGAATCGGCAAGGGCAGCCTGTACAACACGTTTGAGAGCAAACATGCCTTGTTTCTGCGTGCCCTTCGGCGCTACAGCGAGGCCAGAGTCGAGTACCTAACGGGCATGTTTGTAGCTCCCGGACCAATCCGACCGCGTCTCAAACAGGCACTCATGGCACTGGCCGGCGTGGGCGAGCATCAACGCGGTTGTGTCATGGTCAATGCTGCGGCGGAGCTCGGCGCAGCCGACGCCGAGGTGAATCAGATTGCGAACGAGATGTTCTCTCAGATCGAAGCTGTGTTCAGGCAGGCAATCGTGCAAGGACAAGCGTCTGGAGAATTCCGCACCGGTCAGGTCCCCGAAACTGTCGCCAGCCAACTCGTTGCTTCCGTCATCGGGCTAAGCGTCTTGGTCAAAACAGGCGGGCCCGCCGAGAGGTTCAGCAACATTATCGACGGACTCATTGACGGACTGTGACGACTACCGGAAGGTTTCCGACTGGCGTTTGCTATGCCGGATCTGCAAGGGGTTCGATGCCAGCCGCAACAGCGACTTCACGGTAGGCGTCGGCGAGATCAGCAAGGCTCGCGTGCCTGTTCAAGCCACTTGGATTCGGGAGCACCCAAACCGGGGCACCTCCAAGCGAATCGGGCTGTCGTCCCCAGGGCGCCCGCGGCCGGGCGAAAGCAGTCCGGTAGGCGCTGATTCCCAAAACCGCCACCATTGCTGGGGCGATAAGTTCAACTCGCGCAGATAGTGCCTTGGCTCCGGCAAGGAGTTGCTCGGGCGTGAGTTCATCCGCGCGCGCCGAAGCTCCCGCAACTATGGACGTGATTCCAACGCCCCGGTCCAGCAGATGGTTGAGGTCTTCGCGACGGAAACCTGCCGAGGCATCTATCCGGCGATCGACGATGCCGGCACGGAATAGCGCTGGATAGAATCGATTGCTGCCGCCACCGAAATGCGCCTGTACTGCAACAGCACGCAGGCCAGGATTGATGCCGACGAACAGGAGCCTCGTCTGGTCCGAAACCAAATCGGGCAGGGTTCGGCCCCGAAACGCATCAAGCGCAGACCTGCTAAATCCCATCGTTCAACCTTAGGACATGATTCGTAGGATCCTTCCGGAGCCGCCCAGCGTAAAATTTTCAGCGTAGGAGGTGGCCAAATGCATCTAGCCCTTAACACAGCCACAACCGTCCTGCCTGTCGATGACCTGAGCCGCGCACGAGAGTTCTACGCTGAAAAGCTCGGCCTTCCGCATCGCGGCAGGACCTGGGATGGAAATGATCTATTTGGCAACGACGGCGGCCCCATGCTGCAGTTGTTGCCGGTCACGGACGGTAAGCACTCTGGTCATACCGCCCTGAGCTTTGAGGTCGAGAACATCGAGCGAACTGTTGCGGAGATGGAGGCCCAAGGCGTCAAGTTCCAGGACTACGACGAGCCTGATCTCAAGACCGATAACCACATTTGCACCACGGACGCCGAGAAGTGCGCTTGGTTCATGGATACCGAGAACAATGTTCTGTGCATCCACGAGACCCTTGGCCAACAGGCCGAATACCAGCTGTAACCGTCCCCTTAAGGCAAAGCGCGTCCCCCTGGTGGGGACGCGCTTCGTTGTTATGTGAGAGAACAACCGGCCCAGGGCACGATGATGTGAGAGAAGATCCGGTAAAAACGGTCGGGATGTGAGAGAAGGTTACTTCTCCACGAGGGTCAGAACATCGTAGGTGGCTACGATTTCGTCGTTCTGGTTGGTGAGAACCGCGTCCCAGGCAACCTCGCCATATTCGTCAGTCTCACGCGGTGTGATCTTCTTGGCGGTCAACGTGACGCGGATGGAGTCGCCGGCTGCCACGGGCGTGATGAAACGCAGGTTCTCCAAGCCGTAGTTGGCCAGCACAGGACCCGGCGCGGGCTCCACGAATAACCCGGCAGCCCAGCTCAGGAGCAGGTAGCCGTGCGCGACGATGCCCGGGAAGAACGGGTTGGCCTCGGCTGCTTCCTGATTGGTGTGTGCATAGAACGTATCGCCAGTGGAGTTAGCGAAGGCCGTGATGTCCTCGAGGGTCACCTGGCGCAGATCGGAGCGAACGGCGTCGCCGATCCTCAGCGTCGAGAGGTGCTTCCGGAAGGGGTGCTCACCTTCGGTTTCCACGGTGAAATTGCGGTCGGCGCCCGTGTGCCACTGACCGGTAACGGCGGTGAGCATGTTCGGCGAGCCCTGGATGGCGGTGCGCTGCATGTGGTGCAGGACCGAGCGGATACCGCCCAGCTCCTCGCCGCCACCTGCGCGGCCAGGACCACCGTGGACCAGGTGAGGTACGGGTGAGCCGTGTCCGGTGGAGGACCGCGCGTCCTCGCGGTTGAGTATGTGGACGCGGCCGTGATGCGCTGCGATTCCGAGCACCAGCTCCTGCGCCACCGAAGGATCGTTGGTGCACACGGACGCCACCAATGAACCCGAGCCTCGGGCTGCGAGGCGGATGGCATCGGCAAGATCCGAGTATCCGATCACCGAGGAGACGGGGCCGAAAGCTTCAAGGGAGTGGACTTCTTCGGCTTCCGCGTCGGCCCAGTTGAGGAGTACGGGAGACATGAAAGCCCCGTCTTCCACGACACCCACGGTGCCCCCGACCGAGGTGACCGACGGCGAATCGAGGGACCCGTACGCAAGCTCACCACCGGCGTCGAGCATTGACTGGACGGCCGCGCGGACGTCGGCGAGCTGCTCCAGCGAAGCCAGGGCGCCCATGGTGACGCCCTCGGCGCGAGGATCACCAACCACCACACGCTCGTTAATGCGCGCACCAATGGCCGCAGAGACGTCGGAAATCAACTCCTGCGGGACGATCACACGGCGGATGGCGGTGCACTTCTGGCCGGCTTTGACAGTCATTTCGGTGACGACGGCCCGGACAAACGCGTCGAATTCCGGAGTGCCGGGAACAGCGTCCGGTCCAAGGATCGCGGCGTTCAGGGAGTCGGTCTCACAGGTGAAGCGAACGCCACCCTGGACCACGTTGTGGTGGGCCTTCAGCGAATTCGCGGTAGACGCCGAACCCGTGAAGGAGACGAGGTCGCGGAAATCCAGTTCGTCCAGGATGGTCCGGGCGGAGCCGGAAATCAGTTGAAGGGAACCCGCGGGCAGGATGCCGGACTCGACCATCGCCTTGACCGCGGCCGCCGCAACGTAGCCCGTGGGCGTGGCCGGCTTGACGATGGTGGGAACGCCGGCGAGGAATGCGGGCGCGAACTTCTCCAGCATGCCCCAGACCGGGAAATTGAAGGCGTTGATCTGCACCGCAACGCCGGGGATGCGTGTGTAGATGTGCTCACCGGCGAACGAACCATCCTTGGACAGCACCTCCATCGGCCCATCCACCACAACCTGCGAGTTGGGCAGTTCACGGCGACCCTTGGACCCAAACGTGAAAAGAACGCCGATGCCGCCGTCGATGTCGATCATGTTGTCGATCTTGGTGGCGCCGGACTGCGACGAGGACTCGTACAGCTCTTCACGCCGGCCGTTGAGGTACATGGCAAGCTCTTTGAGCTTGAGCGCACGCTGGTGGAAGGTCAGCTTTCCAAGTTCCGTTTGGCCTGTGGTGCGGCCGTAATTTACGACGGCGGCAAAGTCCAGTCCGTCAGTGCTGACGTTGGCCAGGACTTCTCCGGTGCTGGCATCACGGACCGGGACGGTTTTGGCGTCAGGAGCCGGCGTCCACCAGGCATCCTGGACATAGCTGGGGACGGTTGCAACGGCTGTGGTTTCCGGGGCGACTGCGGTAGTGGTCATCGTCGACGGGTCCTTCCAAGGCACGTGAAATCGGCTCGGTCATTGGGTCTGCGGGACCGCAAACATTACTGACCGGCCGTTCGGTAATATATACAGGGTACATGAATGCCCGGAGGAGTGCAGCAGCAATTTCGTCGCTCTCTCACATCCCACCCGATTCCAGCCGATCCTCTCTCACATCCCGCCCGATTCCAGGCATCGTTCTCTCACATCACCGCAGCTTGGCCCGGATCGCCTCCACTTCCTGGCCCGTGACGCCATTCCGCGCCAGGAATGACTCAACGTCCAGCGAACCAAGGAACATTTTCACGCCCGCACGCTTCTGCTCCAACCAGGCCTCGAACTCCTCGTCCGAAAGGTAGGGATCGTGCGCGTGCGGTGCCCCGTGGGTGCGGTGCCGCTCATTGATCCCTCGCGCGGCAAGTTCGTAGCCGCGCAGGATTTCGTCGTCGCCAAGATCGGCCAAGCGTTGCAACATGAGTGCGATCACCCCGCTCCGATCCCGGCCCGCCGAGCAGTGAATCACAACCTTGCCTGGCGAGGCGGCGATGGCCTTGAAGACGGCCGCAATCTTCTCCCCAAATAGCCTCACATAGTCGCCGTACTGCGACGGGTCCTTCAGGTACGGGCCGAAGAGTTCGCCGAAATCGCTATGGTCGGGGTCCTCCGTGGGGCAATGCACGACGTCGATGCTGGCCTTCACGTCGTCCGGCACCTTGGGATCGGTGTCGCGTTGCCGCCGCTCGCCCGAGGCGCGCAAATCGATGATAGTGCGGATGCCGTCGTCGTACATTTGGTGCCAACCGGCTGCGGTTACCCACTCGTGGCGACCCATTCTGTACACGTCCCCCGCGACCCGCCAGGCGTTCACGGCGCCATCCCAGTGGACGCCTAACTGCGGTGCTGTCCCGTCCATAGGAGCCAGCTAAGCACATTCGCCTGCAGTGATGTGAGAGAACATCCGCCCAAAGGCGACAGGAAATGAGAGAAGATCGGCCGAAAGGGCGGTGGATGTGAGAGCGGATCAGAAGGGGGTATTGCGCGGGGCGAGTGACTCATGTCATACTCGTTCTCGATGCGCATCGACGATACGTATCGACGAACACGAAACGCAAACAACAACCACAATCAAACCGTTCAGCAGAGAGCGCGAGGAGGCCAGGACATGCCCACCAGCAAGGACGTTGCCCAGGCCGCCGGCGTTGCACAGAGCACGGTTTCCTATGTTCTTAGTGGCAAGCGACCCATCTCCGAGAAGACGCGGAAAAAGGTGGAGGATGCTATCCAGCAGCTGACCTACCAGCCAAATGCCGGAGCCCGCGCGCTTGCCAGCCGTCGGACCCGCGTGATCGGCCTGGTCATCCCTTTCATCCCCGAGTTGCACATGGCGTCGATCATGGAGTTTGTGTCCGTGATCGCCAACACTGCCCGCCTCTATGACCACGACATCCTGCTGGTCACCGAGGATGAGGGCGCACCGGGGCTGCAGCGTGTGGTGGGCCAGCAGATCTGCGATGGCCTGATCCTGATGCAGGTGGAAGGCGACGACGAACGGCTCCCGGTAGTCCGCAGCCTCCACGTTCCCGTGGTGCTGATCGGCATCCCACATGATCCTTCCGGATTGGTTTGCATTGATGCCGACTTTGAAATGGCCGGCGAACAATGCGTCCAGGATCTTGCGGCAGCAGGGCACGCGGTGATCTCAGTGATCGACTGGCAGCCGGAGGTTGTCGATCGCCACGTGAACTACGTGGAACGCTTCATGTCCGGCACCAACAAGGCCGCGGAGACCCTCGGCGTCAAGGTGCTGCACCTTCCCGGAGGAACTGACCACGAGGTGATCGCGGAATCCGTGGACAAAGCCTTGGCGGAGACCACTGGAATACCTGCGTTTATCGCTCCGGACGGCACCGTTCAGGACGTTCTTCGACGGGTTCTGACCAGCCGTGGCCTGACTCCCGGGAAGGATGTCTCCGTCATCGGCAGCGCCTCCCCCACCCTTGCTGAGCTTCAGCCCATACCGCTTTCCACCATTGACCTCCGCCCGGCCGAAGTATCCCGCCGTGCGGTGAAGATTATTTGCGATCTCCTCGAAGCCGAAAACCAGGGACCAACCGAATCCCTGGAATTGGTACCCACGGTCATTACGCACCGTGCCAGCACGCTCCGTCCACCCCACGGCAGCTAAACCCTCTGCACAGCACCCTGCATCTCATCCGTTTCCAAATTCATCGATACGCATCGTCGATACGTATCGACAACCTCGTCCCCGATAAAAGCCATCCCCAGAAAAAAGGAACAGACAATGAAGTCAGCACAAAGGACAACCCGTCGTCCTCTTGCCCTCGCCGTCGCTGCGTTGGTCGGCCTGCCCCTGGCCCTCTCAGCCTGCGGGACCTCCCCCGCAGCTTCGTCGTCGGAGGCCGTCAAAGAAATCTCCGTGATGGACTACTACAACAACGAGCCGGATAAGTCCTTCATCGGCGACGCCCTGACTAAGTGCGGGACGCAGGCAGGTGTGACCATCAAGCGGGAGACCGTCCCGGGCAAGTCCCTGATCTCCAAGGTGCTCCAGCAGTCCTCCTCCAAAACGCTTCCGGACGTGCTCATGCTGGACAATCCGGACCTGCAGCAGGTTGCCGCCACGGGCGCTTTGGCTCCCTTGTCAGACTTCAAGATCAGCACGGATAACTTCGCAGAGGGTGTCCTGAGCGCAGGCACCTACAAGGACAAGGTCTATGGCCTGGCTCCCACCGTGAACACCATTGCCCTGTTCTACAACAAGGACATCCTGGACAAGGCTGGAGTAACCCCGCCCACCACCTGGGATGAGCTGAAGGCAGCCTCCGCCAAGCTCACCGCCGGCGACCAGTACGGGCTCGCGTTCAACGCCAACCCCACTTATGAAGGCACCTGGCAGTTCCTCCCGGTCATGTGGTCCAACGGCGGTGACGAGAAGAAGATCGACACCAAGGAGACCGAGCAGGCACTCCAGCTCTGGACAGACCTGGTCAAGAGCGGCTCCGTCTCTTCCTCCGCCCTGAACTGGACCCAGGCCGATGTAAAGGACCAGTTCATGGCCGGCAAAGCAGCCATGATGGTCAACGGCCCGTGGCAGATCCCGGCCCTGGATAAGCAGCCCACTCTGCAGTACGGCGTCGTAAAGATCCCCGTCCGTGAAGCCGGCCAGACGTCCGTTGCGCCGCTGGGTGGCGAAGTTTGGACGGTCCCCCAGACCGGCAACAAGGCACGCCAGGCCAAGGCCGCGGAAGTGGTTGCCTGCCTGAACAGTGACGAGAACCAGATGGCGATGGCCAAGGTCCGCAACACGATTCCTTCCAAAACCACGTTGGCGGAGAAGTTCGCCACCGAAAACCCCAAGCTCGCTACGTTCACTGAGCTGATCAAGACTGCCCGCGCCCGCACCGGCGAGCTGGGTGCAGAATGGCCGGCACAGGCAACCAAGATCTACACCGCCATCCAGACAGCCCTGACCGGTAACGCCTCGCCGGCAGATGCCCTCAAGCAAGCGCAAGGCCAGTAAGCAGCCAGCCATGTCATTGACAACAGATTTGTCGCAAACAGCGGCAGGTTCCACCGGAAAGGCCGCGGGAAAGGCCACGCGCAAGCATGGCCGCCCGGCAGGCTCGCCTACAGAAGCGCAGACACCACGACGGCGCACCCGCCAACGCCGCGAGCGCATCTTCCAGTGGCTCTTCTTGGTTCCTGCCGTGGTCTACATGGCACTGTTCTTCGGCTACCCCGTGGTCAAGAACGTCGTCATGAGTTTCCAGGACTACACCACGGCTACGTTCTTCACCGGAGAAGCCCCGTGGGTAGGGCTGGCCAACTACGTAACTGTATTGTCGTCGTCGTTGTTTTCCACCTCACTGCTGAACACCGCGCTGTTCACGGTGGGTTCCATCCTGGGCCAGTTCGTGATCGGGCTGGCGTTGGCGATCTTCTTCCAACGCAAGTTCCCGCTCAACGGAATCCTGCGCTCGCTGCTCCTGCTGCCTTGGCTACTGCCGCTGATTGTCTCGAGTGCCGTGTGGCGTTGGATCCTGGACAAGGACAGCGGAGCTCTCAACCGTTTCCTGGGCGATCTGGGCGTCATCAACACGGGCGTTCCGTGGCTGACCAGTACCTCGTTGGCTTTGATCGCTGTGGTGGGAGTGAACATCTGGATTGGCATCCCGTTCAATCTGACCATCCTCTACGGGGGCCTGCAGGAGATCCCGGACGAGCTTTACGAGGCCGGGTCCCTGGATGGCGCCACAGGTTGGAAGGCGTTCCGGCATATCACCTGGCCAATGCTCCGTCCCGTGGTGAGCGTGGTGCTGGTGCTCGGCGTCGTCTACACGCTGAAGGTGCTGGACATCATCCTGGGCCTGACCAACGGTGGCCCGGCGAACTCGACCCAGACCATCGCTACCCAGTCCTACGACCTCTCCTTCCACGAATTCAAATTCGGCGAAGGCGCGGCCCTGGGCAACGTGCTGGTGATCATTTCCCTGGTGTTCGCGGTCCTGTACCTGCGGGCAAGCCGACGTGCTGTGGATGAGTGAGGAAACCATGACAACCGTACTGAAAGCACCCACACTCCGGCCCAGCAGGGCAAAGGCGCCGGCAGGAAACCGCAAGAACTGGGGCTACACGGCGCTGGCCATCTTCTTCCTGGCCATCATGCTGTTCCCGGTCTACTGGATGATCAACGCCTCCCTGCAGCCCAACGGCACTACCTTGGAAACCTCGTGGCTGCCCTTGAAGCCCGACTTCACCGGCTATGCCACAGCCATCAGTGAGCAAGCCGGGAACCTCGGCACGAGCCTGATCATCTCTCTGGGCAGTGTGGCATTGAGCCTGGCAATCGCTGCCCCGGCGGCCTACGCGCTGGCCTATTTCAAGGTTCGCGGCGCAGGAGTTGTCCTCTTCGCGATCCTCATCAGCCAGATGATCCCGGGCATCGTGGTGGCCAACGCCCTCTACACGGCCTACAACGATCTTGGGCTGCTCAACTCCATTCCAGGCCTGATCCTCGCGGACTCGGCACACGGAATTCCGTTCGCCATCCTCATCATCCGGGCGTTCATGAACGGCATGCCGTCGTCCGTGATCGAGGCAGCGCGGGTGGACGGTGCGGGGCACGTCCGGGCGTTCTGGTCGATCGTGATTCCGCTGAGTCGGAACTCGCTGATCACCGCGGGCCTCTTTACGTTCCTGTTCGCCTGGAGCGACTTCCTGTTCGCCCTGACCCTGACCACCACGGAAGCGGTCCGCCCCGTCACCCTGGGCATCTTCCAGTACATCGGCGCCTACGTGAACGACTGGAGTTCAGTGATGGCGACGGCGGTACTCGCCTCCATCCCGGCCATCGTCTTGTTGGTCGCGGCCCAAAAATACATCGCCGCTGGCACCACCGGCGGCGCGGTCAAGTAGACCCTCACTCATCAGAAGGAAAAATCATGCCTGAAACAAGCAAGCCCATCCGCGTCACCGTTTGGAGCGAAAACCGTCACGAGAAGCGGGACGAACTCGTGGCACGCCTGTACCCGGAAGGAATGCACGGCGCAGTTAAGGCGGGCATCGAGGAGAACCTGGGTTCCGGCGTCGAGGTTCGCACCGCGACCCTGGACGAACCCGAGCATGGCCTCACGGAGGAAGTCCTCGCCAACACGGACGTCCTCACCTGGTGGGGGCACATGTCCCACGCCGACGTTGAGGACGAAATCGTGGAGCGCGTCCACCGCCACGTGCTCGCGGGCATGGGCCTGATTGTGCTGCACTCCGGGCACTGGTCCAAGATCTTCACCAAGCTCATGGGCACTAGCTGCACCCTGCGCTGGCGCTCCGAACACGACCGCGAACTCGTCTGGACAGTGGACCCGACCCACCCCATCGCCAAGGGCGTGCCGCACCCCATCGTGATCCCTGAGCAGGAAATGTACGGCGAATTCTTCGATATCCCCACGCCGGAGGAACTGGTGTTCATCAGCTCGTTCAGCGGAGGCGAAGTGTTCCGTTCGGGCTGCACGTTCCGGCGCGGACACGGCAAGATCTTCTTCTTCAGCCCCGGCGACCAGGACTACCCCGTCTATCAGCACAAAGACATCCGCCGGGTCATCGCCAACGCCGTCGAATGGGCCGTCACTGACCGTCCCGAGCGCGCCGTCCCTGAGCTGCTTCGCTACGAAACCAACGACTTCTTCAACGGCAAGAGCTACCAAGGAGCAAACGCGTGAGCACGCCTTTCGCCATCATCCCCGACGACGGCACTCCCCTTCGCGTCGTAGTGGTCGGCGCCGGGGGCATGGGCCGCGCCTGGCTTCGAACCGTTGAGTCGTCACCGTTGGTGGAACTTGTGGGCATCGTGGATCTGGATCTCGCCACCGCCGCCGAGGCTGCAGCTTCGCTCGGCCGTCCAGACCTTCCGGTGGGTGCCGGCACAGCGGCGCTGGCGTCCGACGTTGGAGCCCAGGCGATCATCAACGTCACCGTTCCTGCCGCGCATCATCCGGTCACTACCGAGGCACTCGCTGCCGGCTTGCCGGTTCTTGGCGAAAAGCCCGTGGCCTCCACAGTGGCGCAAGGGCTTTCCCTGGCAGCCGCGGCTGAGCTTCACGGCCAGCTGTTCATGGTCAGCCAGTCCAGGCGCTACAACCGGCAGCTCTTCGAAGCCAAGCGGCTGTCCGGGTCCCTGGGTGCTGTTGGCATCGTCTCTGCCGAGTTCTTCAAGGCGCCGCACTTTGGCGGATTCCGTGATGCCATGGACCACCCCCTGCTGCTGGACATGGCGATCCATCAATTCGACATGGCCCGGTTCCTGCTCGACGCCGATCCCGTCTCTGTTTTCTGCGAGGAGTACAACCCCTCGTGGAGTTGGTACCGCGGTGATGCCGGGGCCACGGCCGTGTTCGAAATGACCGGCGGCGAGCGCTTCGTGTTCAACGGAAGCTGGTGCAGCCCGGGCCAGGAAACCTCGTGGAACGCCTCGTGGCGGATCAGCGGCGAGCACGGCACGGTCTTGTGGGACGGCGACAATGAGCCTGTTTCCTCTGTTCCTGTTTCCGGCGATGCTGGCAGTTCTGAGGATCCCGGCCAGGAAATCGCTGGTTCCCTGCGCGACTTTGTATCTGCAGTCCGCACGGGAAGCACCCCGATGGGGCAGGTGCACCAAAACATCATGAGCCTGGCCATGGTGGAGGCGGCCATCCTGAGTGCGGCCAACGGCACCCGGGTTTCCGTGGACACGCTGCTTGAGGACTCGTACCAACAGGCACTACTTGCCGAGCGGGACCCGGCCGTGTTGGAAGTTTTGAAGTCCTGGACCTCGGTTCGCAGTGCGCTTGCGGGAGGCAGTGCGCTTACGGGAGGCAGTGCGCTTGCGGGGGAAGGCATTCGGCTGTGACTCGGAAGCTGCGGGTGGGCATGGTGGGCTACTCCTTCATGGGCGCCGTCCACTCGCATGCTTGGCGAACGGCGCCACGCTTCTTCGATCTCCCACTTGCGCCCAAGCTGACGGCGCTGGCTGGCAGAAATGCTGCTGCTGCTCAGGCGGCCGCGGCCAAGCTCGGTTGGGATTCCGTGGAGAGCGATTGGCGTCGCCTGATCGAGCGCGATGACATTGACCTGATCGATATCTGTTCCCCGGGCAACACGCACGCCGAGATTGCGATTGCTGCCCTGGAAGCCGGCAAACACGTGCTGTGCGAGAAACCCTTGACCAATAGTGTGGCTGAGGCTGAGAAGATGACCGCTGTGGCATCCTCGGCCGCCGAGCGGGGCGTGTACTCGATGTGCGGGTTCACGTATCGGCGAACTCCTGCACTGGCCCTTGCTAAGCGGATGGTGGACGAAGGCCGGTTGGGAGATCTCCGGCACGTCAGGGCCCAGTATCTCCAGGATTGGTTGTCGGATGCGGACGCGCCCCTGACGTGGCGCCTGGACAAAGCAAAGTCCGGGTCTGGCTCACTGGGTGATATCGGCGCCCACAGTATCGACGCCGCACAGTGGATCACCGGGTCCAACATCACAGGGGTTTCAGCCCTAATGGAGACGTTCGTGAAGGAGCGGCCAATCGGCGGTGACTTCGTTGGGCTCGGCGGTCACCGTGGCGCAGACGGTCCGCGCGGTCCGGTAACTGTGGACGACGCCGCGATCTTTACGGCCCGTTTCGGCGGAAAGACGCCCGACGGCGGTGACCCAGCCATAGCGGGTGGCGGCACGACCGCCGTCGGGCGTTCCACCTACGGCGGCCCGATCGGAGTGTTCGAGGCGACTCGGTTTGCCCTGGGAAGGAAGAACGCCATGCGGCTGGAACTCAATGGCACGCTCGGCTCGTTGGCTTTCGACTTCGAGGACATGAACTCGCTGTCCTTCTACGATGCCTCCGACGAGGACGCCGGTTTCCGACGGATCATCGTGACGGAACCATCGCACCCTTACGTCGGGAACTGGTGGCCCACCGGACATGGCCTGGGCTACGAGCACGGATTCACGCATCAGGTGGTGGACCTCGTGAACGCCATCGCTGAGGATCGCCAGCCGGAGCCATCCTTCTCTGATGCGTTGCAGGTCCAGAAGGTGTTAGCGGCAGTGGAGGCCAGCGCCGAGGCTGAGAGCCGCTGGCAGAAGGTGTGAGCTTGCGTCCGGCCTGCATGAACGTCGCGAACCCGCTGTTTCGTTGTTGGGCAACAACGAAACAGCGGGTTCGCAACGTCCTAGTGGTCTAACGCTTGGCGAGTTGAGTCAGCTTCACCGAGGAGAGCAAAGCAGACGCATACGCCTGGTGTCCGGCGCTGTTCGGGTGGAAGTTCGCATCCAGGAGTGGCTGGGTGAGATCCAGGACGATCCATGGGTTGGCTGAGTTGACCGCATGCCCAAGGAACCGCTTGGTCATATCGATGAACACCGCGTTGGTCCCGCTCTCTTGCACCGCCTTTGCAATAGTCGCGTTGAGGGCATCAATGGCCATGTTCACCTGGATCTGGTTCGCGACCGGCACCACTGTGACGCCACCAATAACGATGTCGCCTTGGGACGGATCAAACAGGCGCGGATAACCAAGAACAGCGATGACGGCGTCCGGGGCCGCCTGTTGGATGGCCTGGTAAGTGATCTCAAGTCCGGACTCGATCACAGGAAGATTGGCGATGATCCCGGAAACGGTGGCCGCGCATAGCTGGGTATTGGGCGTGGAGCAGTTCTGCAAAGCGAGCAAACTGCCGGCATCCACGGCACCAGCTGTGACGCTGACCAGATCAGCACCAGCCAAGGCCTGCTGCCCAGCGAAGATTTGTTGACCGACAGTCGGCGTCACTCCGTCATAGAAGGGTGGGACGGGGAACAACACGGCTCCATGACACGCCAAGTTGGCCACCAAGGTGACCTTTGGTGAGGCGTCCACCAGGTCAACGTAACCACCGGGGCTTTGCCAGCAAGCCACGGGTGGCCTGCTCAAGCCCCCCGCACCAGTCCCCGCCGTGTATGAATCACCGAGCGCCACATACGTGACAGGTGGCGGCGGTGCGGCGGTGGCCGGACTGGCCGTGAATCCCAGGGTGAGTGCCAGGGCGGCGAGTCCGCCTGCAAAAGCCAAGTGCCGGCGTCGTGCTCGATGAGTTGCCATGATGCTTCCCCTTCATACTGCTCTTTTGGGGCTCCGGTGGTCCGATAAACAGGATCACTTAGCGGCACGCCCACCCGTCGGCCGCGTACGGGGCAATGTGTTGGCCAGATTACGCCCGGCAGGCAGCGCGGTACAGGCCCTGTGGCTACCCTATTTTTCGGCTTCCACGTTCCTGCTCACCTATGCGCCGTACTTGGCCAGCCTGTATTCCAAGCCGTTCCGCACCGCCGGCCATTCGTGTTCCAGTATGGAGAACACCACGGTGTCGCGGAGGGTGCCGTCCTTGCTGCGCGAGTGGTTCCGGAGCACACCGTCCTGCTTGGCGCCGAGTCGGGCGATCGCGTCGCGGGACTGGTGGTTGAGCCAGTGCGTACGGAATTCGACGGCGGGGCAGCCAAGGGTCTCAAAGGCATGCCGAAGGAGCAGCAGCTTGGAGTCGGGGTTGGTGCCCGTGCCTTGGACGGACGCCGCGTTCCAAGTCGAGCCAATCTCAACGCGCGGGGTGGCGGCGTCAATGTTCATGTACGTCGTCATCCCGATGACCTTGCCCGTGCTGTTGAGCCTGGTAGCGAAGGGCACCATGGACCCTTTTGCCTGCAGGTCCAGCCGCCGCTCAATCTCGGCAGCCATACCTTCCGGCGTGGGCACGGAGGTGTACCAGAGCTTCCAGAGTTCACCGTCCTTGGCCGCCTCCACAAGGTCGTCGTGGTGATCTGGCCGCAAGGGTTCAAGGGTCACGAATTTGCCGGTCAGGGTAATGGGTTCAATCGAGGTCACCCGGTTAGCCTAACCCGCCCCGGGCTTCAGTCGTTCCAGTCGAAGAAGCCCTTGCCCGTTTTGCGGCCAAGCTCCCCGCGGGCCACCTTGTCCCTCAGGATCTGCGGCGGAGCGAAGCGGTCACCCAGCGTGGAATGCAAGTACTCGGCGATACCCAGACGAACATCGAGACCGACGATGTCCGTGGTCTTGAGCGGCCCGGTAGGGTGCTTGTACCCGAGGACCATCGCGGCGTCGATATCCTCCGCTGAAGCCACGCCCTCCTCAACCATGCGCATCGCTTCCAAGGCAATAGCGACGCCCAGCCTTGAGGACGCAAAGCCCGGCGCGTCATTAACGACGACGGCCGTCTTGCCGAGTGCCTCCGTCCAGTTCTTCGCCGCTTGGGCGAGTTCGGGCGAGGTCTCCTTGGCCAGCACCACTTCGATGAGGGTGGAGGCGGGCACCGGGTTAAAGAAGTGCAGGCCGATGAAGTTGGCTGGCCTGCGGAGTGCATTCGCCAAGTCCGTCACGGACAACGACGACGTGTTTGAGGCAAGGAACGCATCAGCGGAAAGGTGGTCTTCCACCGCTTTCAAAGCGGTGACCTTGAGATCGTAATCCTCGGGCACAGCTTCTACCACCAGGCCACAGTGGATGAAGGATTCGTAGTCCGTCGACGTGCTGAACCGGGCCATGGCTTCGTCAGGGGTTTCGCTCAGCGTGCCGCGGGCAGCGGACTTGGCAACCGCATCAGCGACCCGGCCCTGCGCTCCGGCGGCTGCCTCGTGATCCCTCTCCACGACGATGACCGTGGCGCCCTTGGTCAGGAACGCGTGCGCGATACCGGCACCCATCCGGCCACCACCAAGAACTCCAACAACGTGGGGAATCGCGGGAACTGCTGTCATTTCTGGATCCTGTCGTCGTTGGCAGTCGTGGATGAGCTGGCGGCCTTCGCCGATTTCTTATCCAGGAAAGCCTGCATCCTGTCGAACTTGGCCTGGGATTCGAAGAGGATCCCTTGGGCAAGGGTATCGATCAGTGGGTGCGCTTCCGCAGGAGCGTGGAACACCGACTTGGTAATGCGGACGGCAAGGGGGTCCTGGCGGCCGATCCTGTCAGCCAGATTGTGCGCGGCCTCCATAAGATCAGGGGCTTCGTGAATCTCGGTGATCAAGCTGATTCGCAGCGCTTCCTCGGCCCGCAACACGGCGCCGGCGAGGAGGATTTCCTTGGCCTTCGGTTCACCCACAAGCTCCTTGAGCCGCCAACTGGCACCCGCTGCAGCAAGGATTCCCAGCCCTGTTTCGGGGTTGCCAATCCGGGCACTCGGGGTCCCGATGCGGAAGTCCGCCGCATAGGCAAGCTCCGCACCGCCACCGAGGCAATAGCCGTCCAAAGCTGCGATGACGGGCATGGGCAGCTTGGCGATGCGCATGAAGATAGTCGAGTTGATCCCCCGCAATGCGTCATCCCGCCGGCGTTCCCGGAGCTGTCCAATGTCCGCACCCGAGGCGAAGACGCCGTCCGTGCCCGCGATGATCAGCACCTTGGGGTTGCGCTCCAGCTCGGCACAAACGAGGTGCAGTTCATCCACCATGGTTTGGTCGATCGCGTTGCGTACTTCGGGACGGTTGAGAAGAACAGTGAGCCTGTCGTCGCGTTCCTCGAGGAGAAGTGTGCTGAAGTCTTCCTGGTTCAGTGCCATTTACACGCCTTCCAGCAGCATTGCCGTGCCCTGGCCCACGCCGATGCACATCGTGGCAAGGCCAAGCTTCGGTCCATTGTTGCTGGCAAGCTCCCGCTCCATGCGGCCCAGAAGGGTAATGGCCAGGCGTGACCCGCTGGAACCCAGCGGGTGCCCCAAACTGATGGCGCCGCCGTCGTTATTGACGATTCCCGGGTCCAGCCCGAGGCGCCGCATGCTGGCAAGGGATTGGGTGGCAAAAGCTTCGTTGAGTTCCACTGCGCCGAGCTGGTCCACGGTAAGGCCAGTGCGGGCAAGGACCTTCTGAGTTGCCGGGACAGGACCGATGCCCATGATTTCCGGCTCACAGCCCGCCGAAGCGCCATCGATGATGCGGGCGCGAGGCGTCAGGCCGAACCTCTTGATGGCTGCCTCGGAAGCGACGATGATCGCAGAGGCGCCGTCATTGAGGCTGGAGGAGTTGCCCGCGGTGACGACGGAGCCACCGGGGACTACGGGCCGAAGCCCAGCCAGGACATCCATGGTGGTGCCTTCGCGGGGACCTTCATCAGTGTCCACCACGGTCTCGGACTTGCGGGTCTTCACGGTGACCGGAACGATCTCGTCCTTAAACCGGCCGCCTGCAATGGCTGCCAACGCGAGCTCGTGCGAGCGGACAGCGAAAGCGTCTGCGTCCTCGCGGGAGATGTTGTCCACACGGCCCACTTCCTCGGCCGTTTCAGGCATGGAGTAGGTCATCTTGCCGTCACGGGAGAGCTCTCCCTTGGTGAAGAGCGGGTTGACGAAGCGCCAGCCGATGGACGTATCGAAGATCTGGCCCGGCTTGGCGAATGCAGTGGTGGGCTTCTCCTGGACCCAGGGTGCCCGGCTCATGGATTCGACGCCACCCGCCACCACGATGTCCGCGGCGCCCGACTTGATCATCTGGCTCGCCATGATGATGGCGCTCAGGCCCGAGGCACAAAGCCTGTTAACCGTGATGCCCGGGATGTGGAGGGGAAGTCCCGCGAGGATGGTCGCCATGCGGGCTACGTTGCGGTTCTCCTCGCCAGCGCCGTTGGCGTTGCCGAGGATTACCTCATCAATGGAGTCAGGATCGACGCCGGCACGCGCCACGGCCTCACGGACCACCAGCGCGGCGAGGTCGTCAGGACGGACGGAGGACAATGCCCCGCCGTAACGACCAACCGGCGTCCGTGCGCCGCCAACAAGAAAAGCCTCGACCATGAGAACATCCTTCGCGAAGTGAAAGGGACCGGTTCGGGAATAATATACCGACCGTTCGTTCTATAAAGATTACACGGCCTGCCGTACGGGTCAACAGATGAAGCCATCTCCCCGCAGCACAGCCAGCGCCTTAGACCACCCGGATGCCCAAATGTCCGGCCAACAGCGGGGCCATGAGACTCAACTGGTAATCGTCAATGACAACCCCGGCGAGCCCGGCCAATCCGTTGATACCTCGGAATTCGGAGCTCCGCAGATCCACGTCCTTGAGTTTGGCACCGGTGACATCCAGGGTTCCAATAGTGCAGTTCTTCAACGACACCCGGGTCCCGGTGCAGCCGCCCAGATCGAGCTCGTTGATGATGCAGTCGGAAATCTGGACATCCATCAACTTGGAACCACGCAGGTTCACGTAGTCCAGCTTGCCGCCGTCGATCCGCACCGAGCGCCACGTGCCCTCGTACAGCTCGGCTGATCCCCACCTCGGATTGCTGATCTCCACGTCCTGCCAGGAAGTCCGGGCCGCAGTGAAGGCTGGCGCATACGGCTCCGCAAGGATGCACTCCCGGAACGTGGCGCCACGCAACTGGGCCTCGTTGAAGGAGACGCCCGTGAACTCACACTCAATGAAGTCAGCACCGCTCAGTTCCTCCCCATCCGCGGACACGCGGGTAAACCTGATGCCGTCATACCGTTCCCCACGCTGGAAGTTCGGGGCGTCGTCGTCGCGCAGTTCATCCAGGCGCACCGGCGAGATCTTGGGGGCTGCCACCTTTGCAGCCGCCATCAGAGGGATTCCGCCTTTGCAGCGATCTCGGCAAGGTCCTTGCTGAGGGCCTTTCGCGTGATGCTCATGCCTATCTTCCCGAACAAGGCCATGGCGAGCTTGCTGAGGAGCGTGGGTTTGAGGACCTCGGCGCCGAATGTCAGCGTAAGGTCAGTTCCGCCGTCGCGCCCTGCCAGGTTGAAGCGGGTGGTGTAGTCGGCGCCGCCCTGAAGTGCTTTGACCGTGGTACTGCGGGGCGGGTCCACCTCGTCCACCCACATCTCCACGGTTTCCAGCCTGCCCATCATGGTCCGTGTTTCCTTCCAGCGGGTCCCTTCCCCATAAGGACCCTCACTGAGCATCTGGATTGCATTGATGCCCGAAAGGGTGCCGGCCGAGCCCGGAATGTCCGAGAAGACCGCCCAAACTTTCTCCGGGCTGGCGTTGATGTGCTGCGTCAGGGTGGTGGTGTGATCCATACATCGAGCCTAGTCCGGGGCACTGACACTCCCAACTGACTGGCATTAGTGGTTGTTATAGAGCCCCATAACAACCACTAATGCCAGTCAGATGCAGGCAGGCTACTAGAGCCTGTGGATAACCACTCACGTCCACCAAGGTTTTGCAAGCATGGGGAAATGCGTATCCCCAAGCAGTTGCCCGGTCGCTTTCAGTCGGCGCCATTCACTTGGCAGGAAGCGCTCGACGCCGGCGTCTCCCGTCAGCGGTGGAGGCACCGCTGGCTTGACTCACCCAGCCGGGGAATCCGCAGCCCCGCCCCCGAACAGCCGATGGAGTTATCCACCACCGCCCGGCCCTACACGGTCATTACGCCGTTTTCCGCAGCCTCCCATGCCACGGCGTTCAGGCTCTGGGCGTTTCCGGGGTTCCTGCCGGGAAGCCACGAATCTGTCATCCACATTTCCCGTCCCGACACCATGGCAATCCCACGAAGGAAAGGAGTGGTGGGACATGTAGGGCAATTCTTCGAGGACGAAATCACCAACCACCAAGGCTTGCTCATCACCAGCAGGGCGCGGACGTGGCTCGATTGCGCCCGGAAGATGAGCATCGACGAGATCACTGTGGTGGCCGATCACCTGCTGCGGTTGCCGAGGCCTGAATTCGAAGGGCGCAGCGATCCTTACTGCACGCGCGAGGATCTGGAAACCATGCTTGACCGTCACAAAGGAACGCCAGGGATCCGGAAGGCTCGCTTGGCACTCGAGCAGGCCCGCATCGGAGCTGATTCCGCGCCCGAAACCCGGCTTCGGCTGGCACTCGAGTGTGCTGGGCTGCCAGAAGCAGAAGTCAACATGCCCACTGAGTTGGGTTCCGGCGTCGTGCGTCAACCGGACCTTTGGTATTCCGAGCAGCGCGTCGCCGTGGAATACGAAGGTGAGGGGCACTCCGATCCCGGCCAAATTGTCAGGGACATTGAGCGGGAAGAGGATTTCAGTCGCGCCGGGTGGATACTGGTCCGAATCTCAAAGCGCCACATGGGAAACGATGCGAGCTCGGCGGTAGCCAAAGTCAGAAACGCGCTCATAAATCGTGGATGGGCACCCAAGTGACTGGCATTAGTGGTTGTTCCACGCCTTCAGAACAACCACTAATGCGAGCTAGTTGGTGAAGAGAGCGTTAGCTGAAGAGTTCGCTCTTCGGCTCGTTGTTCTTGACCTTCTGCCAGCCAAGCCACAGGACCAGGGCGAAGAACGGGATGGTCGCCAGGGTCCAGAGACCCAGGAGGAAGACCTCGCCGGTTGCCTTATCGGTCATGGTGTCGAAGCCGATCAGGACGGTGATGGCCAGCAGCGCAATCAGGCCCAACCAGCTGGTCCACGGCGAACCGGGCATCGGCAGGGTGGAGACGTTGCCACGCTTCTTCCGCAGGGCAATCTGGCTCGCGAAGATGGAACCCCAGGTGAAAATCACGCCGATGGAGGCCGTGTTCAGCGCGAGGTCGAACGCGTGGGAGCCACCCAGCCAGATGTTGAGCAGAATGCCCACCAGATACACTCCGCCGATCGCGAGGATGGCCGCGTACGGCACGTGGCGGGAGGACATTTTGGTGAGCCACTGCGGGGCGTGGCCATTGTTGGCCATGGTCCGGAAGATGCGGCCGATCGAGTACAGGCCCGAGTTGCACGAGGACAGCGCGGCGGTGATGACGATCATGTTCATGACGTCGCCCATCCAGCCGAGGCCCATCTGGCCGAACACTGTAACGAACGGCGAGGTGCCCGCCTTGTACTGGTCCGACGGCAACAGCATCGCGAGGAGCATCACGGAACCGACATAGAAGACGATAATGCGGATGACGACGGCGCGGATCGCCTTGGGAACTTCGCGTTCCGGGTTCTGCATCTCACCAGCGGTAATACCAACGAGCTCGATGGCGTTGTAGGCGAAGATCACGGCGTTGAGGACCAGGATCATGACCAGGCCGCCCTTGGGGAACATGCCGCCGTCTTCGTGGAACAGGTTGCCCACCGAGGCGTGGCCGGTGCCCACCTGGGCGTTGGTGACAACCATGAAGGTGCCAACGGCCAGGAAGATCAGGATGGCGGCGACCTTGAGGCAGGAGGCCCAGAATTCGAACTCGCCGAACGCCTTGACGCTGAACAGGTTCACGGCCACCAGCAGCACCAGCGCTGCAATGGCGGAAAGTTCAACGGGAACGTTGGGGAAGAAGAACTGGAAGTACAGGCCTATCGCGATGAGCTCGGCAATGCCTGTCATGGCCCAGTTGATGAAGTACATCCAGCCTGAAAGGAAGGCGCCCTTCTTGCCGAACATTTCACCGGCGTAGCTCACGAACGAGCCCGACGTCTGGCGGTACATGATGAGTTCACCGAGGGCGCGCATCAGCAGGTAAGCGATGACGCCGGCGATTGCGTAGGAGAAAATCAGGGCCGGGCCGGTGGAGGCCAAGCGGCCACCGGCGCCCATGAACAGGCCGACGCCGATCGCGCCACCCATGGCAATCATGGTGACGTGGCGCCGGCTCAGGGTCTTCTGGTATCCCTCAGCGCTGAGGGTTGAATCGACGGCGGTGGGTGTGGCCGTCGGGTTCTGGAGATCTGTGGGAGTACTTTGCGGCACAGCTGTTCCTTGTGGGTTGGGGTATTGCTGTAGGTGTTTACGCCCATGCCGGAACATGGGCACCTTTGCCACACAAAATTCGAGCTTTCCTCGTTGGAGGTCTCCGAAGTGTGACAAAGAACGCAGAACGCCGAAGGTTCGCGCAACCCGTCTATCTTACGGGATTAACGCGAATGCCCGTGACGCAGGCAACAGCACCCTCCCTGAACAAAGCAACGCGGGGATCCTTCTATGGTTGTCAAGCGTGGCAAGGGCCGGGGTTTGGGGCGTTGAGGGTTCGGTAGATCCGCCGGGCGAGGTAGCGTTTCACGCACCGGCGGATCTCCTTTGTGGTTCGTCCCTCGGCTTGGCGTTTGCG
>NZ_JBFRFP010000035.1:0-43118 GCF_052114885.1 Paenarthrobacter sp. 2TAF44
AAACAACTCCGGCCCCTGCGCTCAGCGACCATCGCCATCAACGGCACCAAACAGAGATTCGCTCCCGACATTTCCACCGAAGAGCAAGCCATCCTCGACGCGATCCACGGTCCAAAAGTCACGCACTAAGGAAATGAGCCAAGTCAGGTCTTCCGCACCGAATACACGGCGTCGACGCTGCGCGGGCACTACGGACTTGCACGGCCTGCGAACCGCTTTGCAGGCTCTGCGGCGCAGAAGCTCACCTCCATCGGCTCGGCGTTCTGATGACCTTACGGTAAAACCCGGCGGTAGCTGTCAGCGCTTCGGCCAACTCCACAACGGGCCTTCCAAGGAACCGAGTCCCTTGATCCTGGTCTCGCCCAAGTCCTTATAGAGCTCGTGCTCGTGGGCCGCTCCACTTTCCCGGAGCGCCCTGAGCAGCGCTTCGGAGTGGGTCACCACGATCATCTGGCTGTTGGTACTGGCTTGGACGATGAGTCCAGCCAGTGCCGGCATCAGATCGACGTGGAGGCTCGTCTCCGGTTCGTTGAGGACCATCAATTCCGGTGGGCGCGGAGTGAGCAATGCGGCGGTCAACAGCAGGAACCGCAAAGTTCCATCCGAGAGTTCGGCTGCCTTCATGGGCCGCAGCATGCCAGGCTGCCGCAACTCCACACTGAAACGACCGTCGCTCACGGCAATGCCGAGGCGGCTCCCCGGAAAGGCGTGATCGACGGCGGCATCCAGCTGCCGCTCAAATCCCACTTCACGCAGGGTCTGCAGCGCTGCAGCCAGGTCCTTTCCGCTGTGGTGCAGCACGGGGGTGCGTGTGCCGAGTTGCGCCTGCCGGGCGGGGGCTTCGGCATCTGTCCGGAAGTGATCGTAGAACCGCCAGGAACGCACGGAGTCCCGGACCCGCAGTACTTCTGGAGCCCGGTCCTGGTCCGATACTTCGGTCAACATGCTTTGGAAGGTGTCCAGCCGCCGCGAAAGTTCAGACCAGTCCCCATCGGGTCCCCGGAGCTTCGCCAGGCTTCCTTTGCGATCCACCATCAGGGAACCTGGCCTTGCTACTGGCCCGGAAAAGATCTGCTCGCGCTTGATCTCGGGATCCAAGCTAAAAGCCGAAGGGCGGGATCTGCCTGTTTCCTGGTCGAATCCGGCCCCACCGGACACGGGCATCCCCAGGTCCACGAGGTAGCCGAAGTCGTCCCCGGAATAGCCCAGCTTCAGGTTGACGGAATCCCTGCGGACCGTGCCTTGGACCGGAACTTCACCACGGCGCATCGCCTCGCTGATCGACTCGGGGCCAGCCCAGAGTGTGGAGGCCAGCCCGCCATCCCTGGCCAAAGATCCCACTACATTTCCGGAGTCGCCCCCGGCACATTCGGCCAACAGACGCAGCGCTCGGTAGAGGGATGATTTGCCACTGCCGTTGGCCCCGGTGACCACGTCCAGGCCATGCAGCTCAACCGCGAGATCGCGGATGGAGCGGTAGTTGGCGATCGCAAGGGTCTTGATCACGGGGACGGGATGCTGTTCACGGGTACAAGAGGGTCACAGGGGAAATTTGCCGGACAGTTCCAGGGCCCCTGCGCACGTCCACGCGGCCAAGCGATCCTCGATGGTTGGACCGCCGTCGAGTGGGCTCTCAAGCCGTGGCCTGCGCACCCAACAGCCCGCTTCTTCAGCGATCAGGGCGCCTGCAGAGAAATCATGCTCGTTCAATCCGCGCTCCCCAAAGGCGTCATACGTGCCATCTGCCACCAGGCACAGATCCAAGGCCGCGGAACCCAGCCTCCGAACATCCGCGAAGCCGTTCATCAGTTCGGCGAGGCCTTCCGCTTGATTGGCGCGGGTAGCGGGATCGTAACTGAATCCTGTGGCAAGGATGAGGCCGGTGCGTCCGGGAACGGGCCCAGCCAGCTGGGTAGTCTCCCCCGCAACTTCCAACCAGGCGCCCTCGCCCCGGGCCGCCGAATAGACGCGGCCCAGGGCCGGCGCGTGAACTACTCCCGCCAGCCAGACGCCGTCGGCATCTGCCACGGCCACTGACGTGGCGTAATAGACGATGTTGCGGATGAAGTTGGTGGTGCCATCAAGGGGATCAATGGACCAGCGGTAACCCGAGGCTTGCTCGGGCCGCGTTGTACCGTGCTCCTCGCCCGTGATGGCGTCGTTGGGCCGCGCCGCCAGGATAGCCTCGCGGACTGCGTTCTCGGCTGCGATGTCGAACTCGGTCACCCAGTCCCCGGCATCGCCTTTGTTGGATATTCCCAACTCCACCCCGCCTGTGCCCGCGGCAGATCTCCGGGACAGGACGGCAGCTCCCGCCGCAGCAGCGCGTTTCGCGATGTCCAGCAGCTGAACAGCGCCGGTCATTCGGCTTCTACTTTCACTGTCTCGGCGGCGTCGGCTTCAACGTCGGCGTCGGCCTTTGCCGGGCCATTCGCCAACAGCTCGCGGAAGCCGTCCTCATCCAATATCGGAACACCGAGCTGCTCGGCCTTATCCAGCTTGGTGCCAGCACTTTCACCCGTCACCAGGTAGCTGGTGTTCTTGGACACCGATCCGGAGGCCTTCCCGCCACGGATGATGATGGCTTCCTTGGCCTCGTCCCGGCTGAAGTTGGGAAGCGTCCCCGTGACCACGATAGTGAGGCCCTCAAGGGTTCGCGGCATGCTGGTATCGCGTTCGTCTTCCATCCGCACACCGGCAGCTGCCCAGCTGTCCACGATCTCGTTGTGCCAGTCCACGGCGAACCATTCCTTCAGGGCCGCCGCGATCGTAGGTCCAACGCCGTCCACATGTGCAAGCTGCTCTTCGGTCGCGTTGCGGATCGCGTCCATGCTGCCAAAGGCCGTTGCGAGGGCCCGGGAGGCGGTGGGTCCCACATGGCGAATGGACAATGCCACGAGGACACGCCACAGGGGCTGCTTCTTCGCTTTCTCCAGCTCGGCAAAGAGTTTTTCCGTGGTTGCCGTTGGCTTCGATGGCGACTTGGCCGTCCCCCTTGAGTAGAAGTACGGAACAAGCTCATACTGGCCCGTGCCAACGCCCTTGGACCTCTTCTCCCGGCGGATCATGACATTCGCCAGATCCTCGCGTGTCAAAGAGAACAGTCCCGCTTCGCTGGTCAATGGAGGAGTCTCCGGCTCTGCCGGCTGGGTCAAGGCGATTGCCGCTTCCCAGCCCAAGGCCTCGATATCAAACGCACCGCGGCCAGCCAGATGGAAAACACGTTCACGCAGCTGTGACGGGCAGGACTTGGCGTTGGGGCAACGGATGTCCACGTCGCTTTCTTTCGCCGGTGCCAGCGGGGTACCGCAAGATGGGCACTCGGTGGGCATCACGAATTCCCGCACAGGCGGATCCTGTTGATCGCGCAGCGCCAGTACAGGCCCAACGATCTCGGGAATGACATCCCCGGCCTTGCGGAGAATCACAATGTCCCCGATCATGACGCCCTTGGCCTTGACCACATCCTGGTTGTGCAGAGTGGCCATCCCCACGGTGGAACCCGCAACCTTCACCGGCTCCATCAGGCCGAACGGCGTGACCCGCCCCGTGCGGCCGACGTTGACGAGGATGTCCAAAAGTTTGGTGTGGACTTCCTCCGGCGGGTACTTGTAAGCGGCGGCCCATCTGGGAACGCGGGAGGTGTAGCCGAGGGCACGCTGTGTGGCGAAGTCGTCGATTTTGACCACGATGCCGTCGATCTCATGAAGGAGGTCGTGCCGGTGCTCGCCGTAATGCGCGATGAATTCCAGGACGCCCTCAAAGGAATCCAGGACCTTGAAGTAAGGGCTGACAGGCAGCCCCCAGTCGGCCAGCAGCTTGTAGGTTTCGGATTGGCTCTTGGCATCCAGGCCTTCCCGGGCACCGATGCCGTGCACGAACATGCTCAGTGGACGCTTCGCTGTTTCAGCAGGGTCCTTCTGGCGGAGCGAGCCCGCGGCCGCGTTGCGTGGATTGGCGAGCGGGGCTTTGCCTGCGGCAACCAAGGCTTCGTTGAATTCAACGAAGGCCTTGGAGGGAATGAACACTTCCCCACGGATCTCAACTTCCGAGGGATAACCCGAGCCACTGAGTTGACGCGGGATCTCCTTGATGGTGAGGACGTTGTGGGTGATATCTTCACCGGTTGTGCCATCGCCGCGGGTAGCCGCGCGCACCAATTTTCCGTCCCTGTATAGCAGGTTGACGGCGAGTCCATCGATTTTCAGTTCAGTCAGCCAGGCAATGGGCGGGACGCTGTCCCCGAGTCTGGCCACTGAAGCTTCAGCCTTGCGTACCCAGGCTTCGAGTTCCTCGAGGGAAAAGACGTCGTCCAGGCTGTACATCCGCTGTAGATGCGCGACGGCGGTGAAGGCGGCAGAGACTTCGCCGCCGACTTCCTGCGTGGGTGAGTCGTTGGAGACGAGTTCCGGGTGCAGCGCTTCGATTTCTTCCAGGCGACGGTAGAGTTCGTCGAACTCGGCGTCGGAAACCGTGGGCGCGTCCTCTTGGTAATAGGCATACCGGTACTTACGCACGAGGTCCGCAAGCTGCTCATACTCATCCCGCAGGCTCTCCGAAGGAGGTGTTCCCTCTTCTGCGACCAAGGCCGCAGCGGCAACCTGGGTTGTGGTATCGACCGGATCTGGATTCTCTGGTGTGCTCACAGGTCTATCTTGCCGCAACCCACAGACATTATTGACCCGTGCGGATGTGAGCACATGCCGGCCGACTCCTAGCTGCGGTTCTCCGGCGGCATGGCAATTTGCAGCTTGCGTACCTTTCCACGTCCCACGATGTACCCGCGGCCAGGAATGAAGTCCTTGCTGATCCGGCCCAGCGAGGTGTTCAGGAGGGTATCCCCTTCCACATCTCCAGGGTTGAGCAACAGTCCACGCCTGCCCGACTTGAAGGGCTGGGCCAAGGACCACGCCTGGGACCAGGTAGACGTTTCGGACTCACCCACCACCCATTGATCGGCCTTGATGGCAGCCGTGACCAACCGTCCCACGCCCGATTCCGCCAACGTGTCCGTGAACTCGGTCAGGCCCTCGATGAAGATGGCCATGCTGCCCGGGTTGTCCGCGGCTTTGTCGATGAGGTCATCCACTACGTCCGAGACCTCGTCCGGCCCCACCAGGGACCTGCTCCAGATGTTCAGCGAGGCAACGGCAGAGCGGCGGGAGCCGATGTAGATAAGGTCTGTCCGCGGGTTGGACCGCCGCAGCGCGTACGCCAACGTGACCAAGGCAACTGTGCGTCCGGCTCCTGGCGGCCCGGCCAGCAGGAGCGAACCCTTGGCAGCGATGGTGGCCGAACCCAAGGTCTCGTCGTCCACACCAATAACAGGATTGTCCGGTGCACCGGTGGGCAGGATATCCAAGTCCACAAGTTCCGGAAGCCGCTGGATTTGTGGTGCCTGCTCCAGGCCCTGGCGCACCATGGCCTGGCTGAGTTTGGACACTTCGCGCGCCTGCAGCGCCAGGTTCGAGTTGCCACCCAGCACTGCCAGTTGGACTTCCAGGCCATCGAGCAAACCGCGGCCTGGCGGCGAGGCTGCGTTGAGGACGTCCTTTGGCACATCAAGCGTCATGTAGTCGTCTTCGGAGCTCAGACGCAGGACCAAACGCTTTTGGATCGAGGCAAGGAGCGACGCCGGAACAGAGTTGGTTCGGTCACCGCTCACTACCAAATGGATACCCAGGGGACGTCCATCGGTTGCCAGCTGGAGGAAGATGTCCCACAGTGCGGACAGGTTGCTGTACTCATAACCTTCACGGAAGGCGGACATGCCGTCCACCAGGATGAAGATACGCTTTTCGTCCGGACGGTTTGCGAGTTGCCGGTATTCAACAATCGTGGAAGCCCTGACCTCGGCGAACCGCGTCGCGCGGTCATCGGCCACCTCCTTGAGCCAGCGCAGCAGGCGACCAACCCGCTCGACGTCGTCGCCGTTGATGACCTCCCCCACGTGCGGAAGTCCGTCCAGCATCTTCAAACCTGAGGAACCACAGTCGATGCCATACACGTGGACGGGACCACCACGCGGCGTGACGGCGGCTGCGATGGCGATTCCGCGCAACGCCGCTGACTTGCCCGAACCACCCGTACCGTAGACGGCCATGTTGCCGTCCTTGTCCGGTTCGTAGAACACGGTGGGCTGGTCCTGGTGTGCGGGGTCGTCGGCCACGCCCAGCAGGAGTCGCTCGTCCGTGCGGGGGTTTGGCAGCTTGGAGAAATCGTAGGTCATGGCTAGTTCGTTCAGCCACGGCTTCCGTGGTGGTTCGATCGCAAGGAAGTCCGCCGCCCGGATGATGTTGCCGGTCATTCTGGCGATATCGTTGGGGCCTGCGGGTTCTTCCTCCACAGCTGTGGCAGGCGGTGGCTCCCAGGAGGGACCGGATCCGAAGGCCATCTCCACGATGTCGATCCGGGGGCGCTGCGGCTTCTCTGTGGTCCAGCCACCGGCGTATCCAGTTTGGAACCCTTGGATACGGCCTGGCCCGGTCTTGGCTGCGCCACGGCCCGGAATGGAGGGATCGAAGTAGGCGGCCGTGGGGACGCCAAGAATGTCCACCGCATCCACTTCATCTGCCATGCGCAACGCAACGCGGAGGTTCGTGTTTGCCCGCAGGTTGTCCTTAATGACGCCCGCAGGGCGCTGCGTGGCGAGGATCAGGTGCAACCCCAGGGAACGTCCACGGGCAGCAACGTCCACCACGCCGTCAACGAACTCAGGAACCTCAGTTGCCAGCGCCGCGAATTCGTCCACGATGATGATGAGGTAGGGCGGCGCCTCAGGGTCTGCTTCACGCTGCAGCGCCAGCAGGTCCTTGGCCTTTTTACGGTTCAGGAGGCGTTCACGATAGTGAAGTTCGGCCCTCAACGAGGTCAGGGCCCTGCGTACGAGGTGCGGAGACAAGTCGGTGACGAGCCCCACGGTGTGGGGCAGGTGCAGGCAGTCCGCAAAGGCAGCCCCGCCCTTGTAGTCCACGAACAGGAAGCTGACGCGGTCCGGGCTGTAGGCAGCTGCCATTCCCATCACCCATGACTGAAGGAACTCTGACTTACCTGCGCCAGTGGTTCCGCCCACCAACGCGTGCGGTCCTTCGTTCTTAAGGTCCAGATAGAAGGGTTCAACGCCCTTGGAACCCACCAAGGCACGGAGGCTACCGTTGTCCTTGCGGTTGGGCACTGCCGTGGCATGGACCGAGTTGTTCTCCTGCCAGCGTTCGGCCACGGCCTGTGGGTTGTCCATCAGTTCCTTGCCGATCAAGGTGGCGTAGGAAACGGCACGCGGGAGGTCCGAATCGTCCTCGAGCGGATTTCCAACGTCCACCAGCGGCGACATCATGCGCGCCAACTGAGTGGCGAGACCGGCGTCGAGGCTTTCGCAACTCACCGGGTAGGTGTGGCGGCCAAGACGGACCTGGCCGGTGGTGGTGCCGTGATCGCCGTCGACGGAGAGGAAGTCCCGACAAGCAGCAGGCAGGGACTGCACATTCGCTGCCACCCACATAACGTGCACGCCGAAGTCAGGGCCACGTTCCACCAGTCGCGTCAAACGTCCCCGATCCACTGGTGCATCGTCCTCAACAACTACCAGGACGGCAGGGATCACAGGGCCGTGAATCTCTTCGTGCTCGTCCTTGAGCGCGGGACGCGGCTGCGGACCGGGTTCTGCGGCCTGTGCCTCGCGCTGCTCCACCAGGTCCTCCAGGCGCGACAACAACGAGGCGCCAGCAGCGGGGCCTGCGGCCAGATGGTCGCCGGACAGAGGGCTGTGGCCGGAACCAACGTGCGGGAGCCACTGCAACCAGTCCCAACGCTCACGCGAGCGGGCCGAGGTCATTGCAGTTAACACCACCTCCGCGGGCGAGTGGAGGCCCACCAGCTGAAGCACCATGCCCCGGGCGACGTCGTCCACCACGCTGCGATCCCCTGCTACGCCGAATGAACCAGAAGTGCGCAGCTGCGACACAATCGGCACGCCATCAATGACGCGGACCTGCTGCAGGCATTCGTCGACTTCCAGGTCGCCTTCGCGGCCGATGTCAAAGACGTCTTCGTCGGATGGTTCGTACCATTCGCCACAGAAATCTATTGCTAGATCCCCCATGATCTGTGCCTCCTCCGGTGGCCGTAAATGAGCTTCATGTGCCTGTTACTCCTCCAGACAGGCGATGGAATCCGAGCCCTCGGGCGATGCCGACCCATCTGCGCGAACGATGATGGCCTGTATGCAGATCGGCGGATCCTCCAGGCCGGACAGAAAGGCACTGGGTAAGTTGGTCGATTCGTAGGGCCCATCGCCCTTGGCCGATTTGGTCCTCCACTTGAAGCTATCTCCGGCTTTGGGCTCCGGATTCTTCCATCTGAAAACGATGATGTTCCGGTCATGAGCCGTGCGCTCCGCGTGAAGCCCCTCCACGTCCGGAACACTGCCGTCGCCCAAGGGATCGACAGGCTGCTTGCTCGCGGCCTCGCTCGGGAGCACTTTGGGCTGCGCCTGCGCACCCAGAACCACGCCCACGACGATCGCGACCACCAGCACAGCAGCACCCGTCACCGCAAGCCATACGTTGCGTTTGCTGTGGTCGGCAGGTGGGACTGCTTCGACGTCGTGGCTCTCGATGCTGCGGGAACGGCTAACCGTAGCGCCGATGTCCTCTTGCCGGCCGGAGGGCTGCCAGCCGCGCAGGACGGTGGACTCGGCGGAGTCGGGATCGGAAAGGGCAGGCCCTGGCGCCTGGAGCTGGGATGGGGCATGCTGTGGGGCCAATACAGGCTGCGCCTGTGTGGGTTGGGGTGCCTGGGGGTTGTTTCCTGGAACCGTGGACGGGAAGGTCCGTGCCGGGAACGTGGGAGCCGAGCCAGTGGTAGCAGTTCCAGACGCGTCCGGATCGATCGAGGCGATGCTGCGGACGCGTGTTTCCTCGAAGTTGTCGTCAGGGTGTTGCTCGTCCCCGTGACCCGGTTCTTCAAGCACCTCGAAGGGCGTCACGGACAGGTTCAGCTCAGTCTGGATCCGCTGCAACGCCAAGGCAAAAGCGTGGGCCGACGAATAGCGGGATTCCGGAGACTTCGCCATTGACGTGGACAGGACGAGTTCCAGGGACTCCGGAACGTCGGCACGGCCGAGCCTTGGCAGGGGCGAATTGGTGATGCGGGAGATCAGTTCCCGCTGCGAGTTGTCCTGGCCAGGAAGAACAAACGGTGAACGACCCGCAAGGAGCGTGTACAGCGTGGCACCAAGCGCCCAAATGTCCACCGGAACGCCATCGACGGCCCCGCCGCGGAATTGCTCCGGCGGTGACCACGGGATGGACATTCCGGCGTCGTCCTCGGTATCGGCCCCAATGGTCCCGGAAATGCCGAAGTCGGTGAGGGCCGGACGGTTGTAGTCGGTGACCAGGATGTTGGCGGGCTTGATGTCCCGATGCACGATGCCGGCCCTGTGGGCGGTCTCGACGGCGGATGCTACCTGGATGCCGACGGCAAGGACCTCATCCACGCTGAAGCGCTGACGGCGGTAGCGGACATCGAGGCTGGGCCGGGAGCAGTACTCCATGGCCAGGTAGGAATGGCCGCTCTCCGTGATTTCCGCTTCGAAAATCGTCACGATGTACGGGTGCGAGGACAACTGCGCCATGAGGTTCGCTTCGGACTCGAATCGGCGGCGCGCGCCCTCGGTCTTCAAGTCGGACAGCAGCACCTTGACGGCTACTTTACGGCGCGGCCTGTCCTGCTCGTACAGGTACACGTCAGAGAAGCCACCGGAGCCCAGCAGGCTGACGTACTTGAAACCGGGGATGGGCGGAGGCGGCGCGGGGGGCCTCTTGGAACTCAAAGAATCTCCTCGAAACGCAATGAAATGTCGTCACCCAGTTCAGCGATGTCGCCGTCCAAAAGGATGGCCATCTCGTTTTGGGCGAGTCGGCGGGGTGCTTGGCCTTCTCTAATGAGCACGGTTCCGTTCGTCGCTTTGAGGTCGCACAGCATGACGTGCCAACCCTCCAAGCGAACCTCGACATGTGAGCGGGAAATGTCCCCGCCGGGGCTCTCCACCTGCAACAACTTGGGCATCGTGCCGCCTTGGACGCGGGATACTGACGGCTGCCTCCCAATGATGAGTGACTGATCCAAGTCGATCAGTTCACCAGTGGATAACCGCATCCTGCCCAAGCGGGGACGCGGGACCTGGAGAGAATCACCGGATAGGGCGGAACCACACGTGGCGCATTGGGAGTACGTAGGCGGGTTGGCATGACCTTGGGAGCACACCCGTGCTAAAACGCTGGGACCATTGCCAGCCGCGGCATCCTTCGGTGCAACCCCGGGCACAGCACCTTGTGCGTCCTGGCTGACGATGCTGCTCTTCATGATCGTCTGCCCGTCATGATCAGCATCGCCCTCTGCGGAGACACCGTCCAAAGGCGGGTTGCCCACTGGCGCGCTGTTCGTTGGCGTGCTGTTCGTTGGCGTGTTGGGCCGAAGCGCGGGCATCGACGCCAAACCCGCCGGTGCCGACTCCCATCCCGCCGGAATCTGCGGCGCAGGGTTGCGATTCCCTGAAGCGGGAGGGGTTGGTGGCGGAGCAATCGATTCGCCCCGTTCGTCAGCTGCGGGCACTTCGCCAGGGCTGCGCAGCCAGGGAACGGACTCGATCAGTGCAGGCACATGCCCAGGACTTGATGCCGAAGCTGCCCTGGGTCTTTCTAACGCCGAAGATTCTTGTGCTGGAGTTTCTGGTGCCCGAACTTCTGGCGCCCGAACTTCTGATGCCGGAGTTTCGGGCGCAGGGGTATGGGGCGCAGGAGCATCGTCATCGTCAGATTCGTCGTCCAGGCGGACAGCTGCGTCTTCGATGTTGCGCATCACCGTCTTGTCCCACAGGTGGTCATAGTTGGTGGTGGTCTCCACGGAAGGAACCATGGGATCGGTGGTGCTGGTGTGGACGGGAACGCCCGAGGATTCTTCAGCGCTTTCGGGCTGTTCGGGACTCTCCGGCTCAACATGACTTTCGGGCTGTTCGGGCTGCACATGGCCTTCGGAATGTCCGGGCGCAATGGTAAGACCCAGGTCCGCATCGGCGTAGCCAATCATGGTCTCATCGGAAACCGCCGCCGGCGCCGAAACCTTCACAGTGGCGGGTTGGAGCACCACGTCGAGGGAGGCAAGCAGAACGACGCCCTCCCCCAGCGGCAAGCTGCCATCCGGCGTCGAGGTTTTACCAGGGTTTGAGCCTATCCGCAGGCTGTACGAATCAGCCGCGGTAAGCCGACGCTCCGTCCAGGTAGTCACGTCGCGTCCAGAGAGCCCCTCTTCCCCCGCGGACATTTTCACAACGAGTTCGAGGTCGCCGCGAAGGAACACGCGCAGGCCGTCTTTGGAGTCGATGATGCCAAAGGGCGGGATGCGACTAAGGGAAACTCCGAAAGCCTCGGTCACTTCGTGGAGGACCTCATGGGCTTCGGGCGCCGACGCGAGAAGTTCCCATACGGAATCGATCAGGGCAGGCGAGGTGTCGGGGCCGAGCAGCACCACAGTGCCCTGACGGACGACGCCGAACCAGTCACCCCGCTGGTATCGGGCGTGGGATGGGTTGTTATTGCTTTCCATCTACGCCCTCCTCCTGATCCGTTCCGGTGACCCAGGCCCTGGGGAGAGTGTCCTCCTCCACCTCGGATTCGGTCTCCGGGCGCGGCGCGGTGGTGGCGATGCCGGCGTCGTTAAGGACGTTCTTGGCGTCAACCACAATCACCGTGACGTTGTCCCGTCCGCCACTGCGCAGGGCAGCCTGGATCAAAGCATCCACTGCGTCCTGCGGATGGGCCACGGTGCTGAGGATGCGGAAGAGATGGTCATCCCCCAGTTCGCCGTTCAACCCATCGGAGCAGACCATGATACGGTCCCCCTCCTGGATGGGCAGCAACCAGAAGTCCGCCTCGGTTTCGTCGCCAGTGCCCAAGGCGCGTGTGACCACATGCCTGCGGGGGTGAACGGCAGCCTGCTCGGCTGTGATGTCACCGGAGTCCACCAGCTCCTGGACTTCTGAATGGTCAACGCTGATCTGGGCGAAATGCCCTTGGCTGAGGCGATACGTCCGGGAATCCCCGATGTTCATTACGAGCCAATAGGGCACGCCCATTTGTTCCACCACCACGACGCCGGAGAGCGTGGTGCCCGCACGCCCTCCCGTGGCTTCGCGGATGCTGGCGTCGGCCTTCAACAGGCACTCCTGCAAATCCGCTGCCGAAGCCGAACGGACCCCTGCCGCGAGGACAGGGGAACTGCCCAAGGTCCGCACACACACGCCACTGGCGATCTCGCCTGCCTCATGGCCTCCCATGCCATCGGCCACCGCGAAGACGGGATCCGAAGCTATGAAGGAGTCCTCGTTCAGCTCGCGACGCAGTCCGCGGTCCGTGCCGTATCCGTAGCTGAGTTGGAAGGCGGATCCAGCGGCGTTGGCGTCGGCGGGGCTGGCCGGCTGTGAGTTCATGCTTGTCCTAGGTGGAAGGAACGGTCCCCGAAGTGAACGGTGGAACCGGGTCTGACGAAAATTGCTTCCCCGGGCTGAAGTCGGGTCTGGAGGCCATCGGGGGTAGTGACAGCGCTGCCATTGGTTGAGTTGCGGTCTGTGACCCACACTCCATCTCGATCAACCCGGAGGTGCAAGTGGGTCTTGGAGATGGACCTTCCAGGATCCGAGACGGCCAACAACTGCTCCGCAGCTTCCCCAGGCTGGGGTGCGGGATTGCGGCCAACAAGGACGGTACCACCCAACTCGACATCCCGGCCGTCGTCTACTCGGATGCGGAGCACGGCCTCCGCCCGGGCAGTTCCGGGGCGCATCTGCGTCCGCTCGACGTCGTCGTCCGGATGGGCATGGGCAACGGGAGCTGGCTTTGGTGGTGGGGCTGGAACCGGGTTTGCCATTGCGGCTGCCCTGGACATTGATGGCATGGGTGACACCACTGGCTGCACGGGCGGTAGCTCCACGGGCGCGAAGCTGTAGGGCCCCTGGATTCCTCCAGTGGCGACAGGGTTGCGGCCCGCGTGGACGTCGAACACCAAGGACTTCGCTGCCTTGTCATGCCAGCCACGTAGCTTGCCGTTCCTGTCCCAGGCATTGGAAACAACCACCAGGACGGCCCAAACCACACCAAGGACCATGAGCGGGAGGGCGATCCACAGGACCAACCCAAGCAAGCCAAGGCCCAACAGCACAGCACCCAGGATTATCCCGAGCAGAAGGAGTCCGCCTGTGAGTAGGCCACGGACAAAAACCACGCCGCCACCCGGTGCGTAGCCGTCGGCATCGGAGCTGCGGATGCCCATCAGTTGATTACCGATGGTGTTTCCGGACCGGGCTTCGATTCCGAGCAGCACAAACACGTACAGAACTGTGACACCGAGGCCGATGCTCCCCAAGAGGACCAGCAAGGAGGTGTCGTAGACGATAAAGCCGTTCCGCCGGCTTTGGGTGATGCCCGCGATGCCAAGTGCGAACGTGGTTGCCAGGACGGCAACAGGTCCCAACCAGTCCAGCACTGCCGCACCCAGGCGTTTTCCTGCGGATGCCGGTACCAGCTTGAGCTGTGCAGTCATTGTGGTCCCTCCCCCTGGCCCCGGATGTACGTTTGCAGCTGGTTCACGTCCCGGCTGCATCGGTGCTGTTGACGCCGGCACTACCGAGATACTACCGGGATCGGGCAGGCCTTGCCGGGTTGCGAAATCAAGGGCGGCAGCCTGGGCACGGTTGACGTTGCGTTCCTTCCGGGCTCCACGATTGGTCAGCGGCGATCCGCAATGAGTACAAAAAGCTGCGCCGGGGCGGACCGGGTGTTTGCAGGCCGGGCACAGCTCAGCTTCACTACTCATCAATGCTGCCCTTCTTCTTGAACAGGTTGCCCGCGGTGAACATGCCACCCTTCGTGGGGGCCGGGGGTGTCTGTTCCCGCCGGCGCAGCGCGGCCCTGCCATCGGAAAGCAACGACCTCGGCGAGAACCGGGCCTGCTGCCGTTTCCAGAAACCAACGCTTCCGGTGATGTCCTCAAGCGAGGAATCCACGATCTCCCAGTACTCCTTGACCTCTTCCTCGCTGGGTTGCCCCGCCCCGAAAACCGCGGCGTCAGCCCTGTGCGCCAACATCGTGGTGGTCGTCCCTGCAACAGGGAAGGCATCGGCGATGACAGTAGCCGATTCCCGCCGCGTGGACTTGGTGTCGATCGAGGCGCCCATGTCAGTGGCAAGGCTCAACACCTCGTTCCACCCACCGCCGACCCGCTGGGCGGGGTGGCCATCACGAAAACGTGCCTTCCGGCGTCGTGATTTCAGCAGGAGGATCAGCAACAGCGGCACGGCGAGAATCCCCAGCGGAATCATTGCCACGCCGATAGCGGCAAGCAGCGGCCCCCAGAACAGCCACGGGTTGTTTTTCTTCTCATCAGCATCCAGGGCATCCGGGGTGGAATCCGGTGGGAGGTCCGCGGGCTCCTGCGGCGGGGGCGGCGGCTGGAGCACCTGCGGCTTCGGCTTGGACTTGTTTTCGGGGTCCGGCGGGATCGGGATGTTGTCCTTGGGCGGAGTAGGATCGAACGATACCCAACCGACGCGGTCGAAGGCCACTTCCACCCAGGCGTGCACGTCCTTGCCCAGGATCTTGACGTCTCCCGCACCGTTTTCCGGGCTCTTGGGATCCGGGTAGAACCCCATGACAACGCGCGAAGGGATGCCCAGGTGGCGCAGCATGAGTGACATCGCCACGGCGTACTGTTCGTCATCGCCCAGCATTTGCTTGGCGGAGAGCAGGCTGCGAACACGTGCCGCACTGTGACCAGGCAAGCTAGGCAACTGGCCGTCAGCCACCAGTCCGTTGCTGAACGCCCCGCTCTTCTGGAAATGGGCTTCGATCTGCCGCACCCGGTCAATTGCCGTGGGAGCGTCAGCCGAGAGCTCGTTGGCCTGCGAGGCGACGATCGGCGGTACTTCCTGGGCTTCGGGCAACGTGAGCTTGGCGAAGTCGTACTGCGTCAGCTGGCCATGTTCAAGAGTTCCCGGATCAGAAACCTGGACTGTGTAGTTGTCGCCCTTTGCCAGGCCCTTGGTGGTCACTGCCGTATCGGTGCCGGCGTTGAAGTACAGGCCCGACGCCGCCCCGGAGCTCTGCAGGAAGCTCATACCTGTGGTGTGGCGGCCGCCCGGGACGAAGTAGCCCTGGTAATCCTCGACGCTGATTTCCAGCGTGTAATTGGTTCCGGCTACAGGGCTTCCAGTATCGGCCAGCGTGTTCAGTGAACGGGCATCTCCCACCTTGCTGAAGTTGCCGGAACTGTTGGGATCCATGGTGTAGTTCAGGCCGTTAAAGGCATCCAGCGCCGCCAGTCGCACGCGTGCGTCCTTGGGTAGACCCTTCACAGTAAACAGCGTCTGGTCTTTCTCGTCCTTCACGAAATTCCGAAAGCTGGCAAGCGGCGTGATGTAGTCGCGGGGGTCGAACGGCGGAACGATCGTGTTGCGCAGTACCTTCCGGTCGTCGCTCGCAGTCACCAAAGGCGAAGCAACTGCCGTGATTCCGACGGCGGCGACCACCACGACAGCAGCAGTCCCCAGGCGGCGAAGCTTCCCGCGGCGGGCAGCACCGGCGTCGGACTCAGCCCTGTTGGCCGAAACGGTCTTGGTGCTGCTCTGCCGAAGTGCGTCACGGCGGAACGTCGCCCAGAGGATCGAAACAATAGTCAGCGAAATGCCGCGCTCCACATTAAGGAAGCCCGCGCTGGTACTGAAGGCGATGCCGGTGACGAAAAGGACCAGCACCGGCAACAGCGGCCAGTACGGACTCTTCAGGCGCCAGGTCAACAAACCCGCGGCCAGCGCGGTGATCATTGAACTGAGGAACGGCACAATGAGCATGCCATTGCCTGTTCCCACCGGCACGCCGACCGTGAGCATGTCCTTCCACGCAAAGACGATGCCCAGGAGCAAGGTCCGCAGCGAGTCGAGGCTCGGCAGGACCCCGAGGACGGCTGAGTCCGGCACAGCCAACGCCGAACCGAACAGCATGTACGCACCGAAACCCAGTGCGGAGGTGATCAGCAGTCCCAAACGGAGATTCGCGTTCAGGATCGCGATACCGAGCCCCAGAAAAATCCCGCCCAGGCCGGCGATGATGTAACGCGGGTCGCCACCGAAGCTCAGGCTGAAGCCAAGCACGCCCAGGAACAGCAGGACCACCAGGGCACCGCAGTCCACTGCAAAATGCCACAGGGGCCGGCCGTCGGCGAATACCGAGCCTGCGCTGGCACGTCTGGCGCCACTGTTCGTGTCCCTGCGGCGCGCGCGAAGATTTGGTGCGGTGCTCATGCTGCCGCCTTTCTCAGCACGATTGCCAGGTCATCGAGGTCGCCAACGGTAAGGACCGTCAGGTCTGCAATGTTGGCCCTCGACGGCGCCGCTCCAGGTTGGACGCGGACGGCCAGGCTCCGAACGCCCGGCGGAACCGACGCGGCAGCGGTGCGGAGCTGCGTTGCCGTGACGTGGCTCCCGACCACGAAGAACACCACCGATGCGTTGGGAACTGTATCCGAGAGGTTCCGGGCGAGGTCGACGGCGGTCTTCCGAAGGGGCGCCCCCACAATCCTGGTCATGTCGTCCAGCAGGTTGCGGCCGGTTTCGCAGCGCAGCGGTCCCTTTTGGGTCAGGACGTCCAGCTCACGCTGCTCCCGGATGGCTTGCCGGCCGATCGACGCGGCAACGGAAATGGCCATTTCGAATTCGGGTTCGGAATCGTACTCGTCGGTGTTGATGGAGAGCGAAATAGCCAGGTGCGCGCGGCGCGTTTCCTCGAACTGCCGCACCATCAGTTTGTTGGTGCGGGCCGTTGTCTTCCAGTGAATGTGACGGCGATCGTCCCCGGGAACGTAGTCACGCAATGCGTGAAAGGACACATCGGCGCTGGAAAGTTCCGTGGTGGGCATGCCTTCGAGGTCGCGTATGAAGCCGGCAGCCGAGCCTCCCAACGGTACGGTGCGCGGGTGGACGAAAAGGTCCACTGGCTCAGTCCAGAGCACGCGCCGCCGCAGTAGATGGAGCGGATCAGCGCGCACGGATCGTACGGGACCGACAACAATCACAGCACGCCGTGCCGTCGGAATGGTGAAAAGGTCCTCATGTACCTGGGCCGGCTTCATGCGGGGCAAGTGGAAGACAGCGGTCGCGGCACCCACCGGCAACTCCAACGCGGCGGGCAACAGCGGCCTGGCCGAAACGTTGGACACTGCGATGCTGCCAACTGCATCGTCCCCCACTGCCACACGAGTGCGGGCCAGGTCCAGGACCACGCCGTAAGCCGAGCGGCCAACGATGAAGCCCACGGCCAGCACAAACAGCAGGAAAGCAACCATCGCGGCAGACTTCGCCTCTTGCCAACCCCATGCCTGGCCGGCGATCCACAGCCCAATAGCCGCAGCTAGGACCACCCAGCCGAGCACACTCACCACGGAGAGGACAGGCCAAGCGAAGCGAAGCCACAGCTCCCGCACCCTGGACCATGCCGGTGCTACAACCTCACCCGCTGTTCCCACTGCCTCAGCCCATACGGCCGAGGGATGGAGTTTGCCAGGCTTCTGGATGCCGGGTTTGCGCTGCCAAGCACCGGCTACTTTGTTAAGCGTTCGCACAGCCCTATGCGCTCGCGCGTTGCTGCGGGGCCGCCACCTCGGCCAGGACACGAGTGAGCACGACCTCCGGCGTCGCGCCCGAGAATTCGGCCTCGGGATCCATGACCAGGCGGTGTGTCCAGACCACGGGGGCAAGTTCCTTGATGTCGTCCGGCAGCACAAAGTTGCGTCCCTGTCCGGCGGCCCAAACCTTCGCGGCGCGCACCATGGCCAAAGCACCACGGACGGAGACGCCAAGGCGGGTCTCGGAAGCGTTGCGGGTCTCTTCACAGAGCCGCGAGATGTACTCCAGCACTGCAGTGTCCACGTGGGTGGTGGCGGCGAGGTCCGCCATGTCAGCCACGGCCTGGGTGGTGATGATGGGAGTGAGGTCCTTGGAACGGTCCTTCAAATTCGCCCCACCCAGGAGCCTGACGGTGGAGGCGTGGTCCGGGTAGCCTATGGATGTTTTGATCAGGAAGCGGTCCAACTGTGCCTCGGGCAGGCGGTACGTACCGGCCTGTTCAATCGGGTTCTGAGTAGCCAGGACCATGAACGGACGGCCTGCCTCGTACGTGGTGCCATCCACAGTGACGCGTGATTCCTCCATGACCTCCAGCAACGCCGATTGGGTTTTCGGCGAGGCGCGGTTGATCTCATCGGCCAGGACGATGTTGTTGAAGACGGGGCCCTTGTGGAACTCGAATTTCTGGGTCTTCTGGTCATAGATGGTCACACCCGTGACGTCCGAAGGCAGGAGGTCCGGGGTGAACTGGATGCGGTTGTGGGAACCCTGCACAGTCGCAGCCAAGGCACGGGCAAGCGAGGTCTTGCCGGTACCCGGTGCATCTTCAAACAGGACGTGGCCTTCAGCCAGCATCGCCGTGAAGGTCAGCCGGATCACGTGGTCCTTGCCCAGAACGGCCTGGCCCACGTTGGCAACGAGCTTGTCGAACGTTTCTGCAAACCACGCGGCCTGCTCGTTTGTCATGGTCATGGGGTTGAATCCTTTTCTGGGTATGACGGGTTGGGATGACGTGTTGTGGGCAATTCAGCAACCGTCGGGCCGGGGTCCGTAGAGATCCACCGTGGTGGACTTGACGAACCAGCCGTCCTTGGCACTGCCTTGGAGCCGGTACCAGGGGGTGCCGTTGCCGTAAATGTCCTTGGTGCAATTGATGGTGATCTTGCCCCAGGAGCGCTCCACCCAGCCGACGCCGCAACCGGCAGGGCTGCCCGGAGTGTAGGAGTCCGGCAGACCGGGTTTGCCTGGGCAGGTGCGGACACTGCTGGCGTCCACCTGGATCTGTGACGCTGGCGGCGGTGGGGTGGGGTCGTCGCCGCTGGTGGAATTGGCGCTGCCAGCCGGTCCGGCCACGACAGTCACAGCCCTGACCTTCAGGTTGCGGGTGTTGTTCCAACCGCCACCGGAGGCATCAAAGCTCGTGGCCTTCCCCACGCCGTTCCAACCGCCACCATCCAGGCTGACTTCGTAGTGATCCAAGGGACGGCCGTTCATGGATGGGTTGTTCCACGTCCAGTGCACCTGGCCGTCACCCTTTGCCGATTTTCCACCGTTGACGTTCGGCGCGTTCGGAGGCCCGTAGGGGTTCCCCGTGCCAATGGCCTTGGCATCGCCGGACATGCCGTTCTTCACTGAAGTGGCGATGATGTTGACCACCACGTTGGTGCCGTTCGGCTGACCACCGATGTCTCCGCCGCCCCGGCCAATCGGACCCGAACCGTAGGCGGTCTGCCAGCGGTAGGTGATCTCGTTGTCCTGCGAACCGTTGCGTTCCGCGGCGGTCAGCGGCGTAAACGTCACCCGGAGCTGTCCACTGCTTCCAGTTGCAGCGACCGAACCGCTTCCTACCGTGCCGGGCTTGCCAGCAGCACGAATAGCAGCCGACTGCTGGCTGACTCCACTGACACCGGCCTTGTTGGTAGCCGAAACAGTAAAGGTGTAATCAGCCTCAGCGTTTGCCACGGTGACATTCTGCGATGTCGCAGCTACAGATTGGGAACCCACGACGGCGCCACCCCGGTAGGTGGTCAGCGTGTAGGCAGACACGGGGTCGCCATTGTTGTTGGGAGCTACCCAGCTGACCTTCAACTGGCTCTGGCTGCCAACTGATCCTGCGCCGGACACTGAGGGAGCAGCCGGTGTTGCCGGTACCCCTGCCGGAGTTTCGGCGGCCGAGTAGGGACTCCACTCCGAAGGTTCTTTGGCGTCGTTCCTGGCCAGGACGCGAACCTGGTAGGCAACGCCGTTCGTCAGGCCTTTCCAGACGTAGCTTGCACCGGTGAGGTTCTGGATCTGGGCATTCTGGCCCACAGGAGCAGGGGAGATCTCAAGATCGTAGGACTTGATGGGCGAGCCCTTGCTGGCTGGCGGGACCCAGGCTACGGACAACTGCTTGTCGCCGAACTTGAGCGTCGGCGCCACGGGGGTGTCCGGTTTGACGTCGGGTCGAACCTCGGCAGACAGCGGCGAGCGATCGGACTCGTTGATGGCGTTGGTAGCGGTCACTGCGAAGTGGTACTTCACGTTGTTGGTCAGGCCCGTGAGCGTGCAGGTGTTGGCAGGGCATTCCTGTTTGAAGCCGCCTTCGCCGTACACCGTGTATTTGGTGATGGGCGAACCACGGTCGGCAGGGGCATTCCAGGTCAGCAAGGCTGTTTGGTCGCCGACGCTCTGTGCAAGCGGAGTGGTCGGGGCCGCCGGCTTGTCCTTCACCGTGAGCCGGATGCGTGCTGTGGCGTACCGCGAGAGCTCCCCCGTCTTGTCCTGCACTGTGTATGCCACAACCATTGTTCCGGTGAAGCCAGTTGCGGGCGTCACCGTCACGTTTCCACCACTGGAATTCGCCGTCCCCTGGCCAGTCTCCGTGACGGCCGATACGATCTTCAGCGGCGTATCCGGGAACGGGTTCGAATCGTTCGCCAACGCATTGACCGTGACCGGTTTGCCCGATTGGGCATCGGGTTCCACGTCATCATTGGCCACGGGTTTAGGCCTGTTGGATGCGGACAGGGAGAGCTTGTACGTAGCTAGTGCTTCCAGCCCGCGGCGGTCCTTGGCTTTCACCTGGACTGCGCCGCTCTGGCCAATCTGCACGGAATCGTCCGCGGAAACCTTGAGTGTCTTGCCGTCGACGTTCACCCGGAAACCACCGGGTGCAGCGCCCACCAGCTCGTAGCTCATGTTCTGGACGTCGTCGGCATCAGGATCCGAGGCCAGCTTCTCCAGGTCCAGGCTCGCCGAGTCCCCCTTGGGAACCTCAACCTGGCTGCCAAGCAGCGTGGGCGGATTGTTCTTATTGGGGTCTGGAAGCACCTTGGTACGGATGCTGAGCGTGGACTTCAAGCCGTTGGGATCATCAGGACCTGTTCCATCCGTGACTTCAAAGCTGATGGATCCCGGGCCCACGTATTCTGCGCCTGCGGTGTACTTGATTGCAGTACCACCGTTGGCAATAGGATCCCTGCCGTCGGCCCCGATGAGCTTGATGCGGTCCGCCTGGGTGAGGCGGGGTGAACGTCCATCACGGACCTTGACCCAGTCGGCCAAATTTACGGTGACGGACTGGCCCGATACCAGCTCCACCACCTCGTCCTTGGCCAACGTGGGAACCTGCTGTCCGATGCCCGGCACCCAGATGATGGCCGTGGACTTCTGTCCGTCCACGTCCTCCACGGTGTAGGGCACCAGTTGAGGTTGCTCCGTGAGGTCAACGATCACGTTGCCCTCAGATCCGGGCCGGGCCGTCTCCAACCCGGTACTGATCTTGAGATTCTCCCCCACGCCATCGGGGTCTTCGTCGTTCTTCAGGACAGGTACGTCTACCGCAGTCTTCCCGAGAGTCTGCGCCGACGTCACGCGGTCGTCGCGGGCAATCGGGGCCTGCAGAGGGATATCGTTCTTGACGATCACCCTGATGCTGGCCTGGCCTACGGCATCGCGGTCGTCGGCCACGGAATAGCGGACGTTCACCGTGCCTTCTGCAGCAGGCGCTGTAATAAGGATGCGGCCACTGGTCTTGCTCACATGGGCGTCCAAGCCGGCGTCAGCTTCAATGCCATCGGCCACGATCCGGATCAGGTCACCATCCGGATCGGTGTCGTTAGCAGTAGCATCCACGGCAATCTGCCGGCCTGGACGGACCTTGACTTCGTCATCCACCGGAGCCGGCTTCTGGTTGTCTTCACCGCGCGGCGCAACCCCGACTGTGACAGTTCCCGTGTTGACCGCTCCTTGGCGGTCAATCACCTTGTATCGGAACGTATCGGTGCCTGCGCCGTCGCCTGCCCCGACGAAATCGATGAAGTTGCTACCCGCCGTCGCGGTTCCCATGCTGGGTGTGCTGTCGATGCCGGTGAGCTGGACCGAGTCGCCGTCGGGGTCTATGCCATCCAACGGAACCGGAATGCGGACGCTGCCGCCAGCCACTACCCGTGCCGTCAGGTTCTTGGGCTGTGGACGCGAATTCTGGGCGCCTTCCAACGGGAGGATGTGAATGGTCACTGCAGCGGCGCTCTTCTGACCCTGCGGATCCACGGCGTTGTAAATGGCGCGCACAGTCTTGGGGGCAGGACCTGCGATGAAGCGGAGCGTGTCTTCGGAAACGAACGCCTTGCCGTCTTCTTCGGCAACGGGCTGGGCCAACACCGGATCAACAGAAAGCTTTTCGCCCTGCGGATGTGTGTCGTTGTCCAGGACAGGAATGGTGACGACGTCGTTGACGCGTACGTTCACTTCGTCGGGTTTGGGCTGGGGAGCCTCGACGACGGCGGGGGCCGGCACCGGGACGACGCCCACCGTTCCGGTGGCCGAGGCGCGGCCGTTGGACATGGTGTAGCTGAACACGAACGGTTCCTTGGCGCCGAGGACGTCAGTGACGCGAAGGACGCTGTGGTCGATCACACTGACCGATGCCGAGGACCCGTCGGGCACGGTCACCGACTGGAGGACGAGGACTCCGCCGGAAGGATCGGAGTCGTTCGCGAGCGGATCAACCAACACGCTTCCACCCACGGGCAGCAGGGCGACGTCGTGGACAGCAACCGGGGCTCCGGCATCCTTGCCGGACTCCACGTCCACGCGGATCAAGCCTTGGCTGCTTTGTGGTCCGTTGCTGGCGATGTAGCTCAAATACACAGGGCCGGGGGTGTTGCTGCGGAAGGTGAAGGTTCCGCCGTCGGTCACTGGACCCAGTTCTGCCGGGCCGGCGGCCTCAACATGGGCCACGCGCAAGGCGCCGCCGTTGGGGTCAACGTCATTCTTCAACGGGGAGATGACCAGGTCCTGGCCCACCACTGCCGTGACGTGGTCCGCGTTAACCACCGGTGCGAGGGCTCCTGGCGGTTGCACGTTCACCACCACCCGGCCTGTGGTGGTGGCGCGGCCGTCCCAGACGGTGATGGTGACGTTCTTTTTGCCGGGCGCTGCGCCGGAATCCTGGTACGTGAGCAACCCATCGCGGCGGACCTTGACCTGGTCTTGGTCATTGTCAGCCTTGGCGTCCAGCAGGACGAGGTCGTCGCCGTCGGGATCCATCCAGTCGGTCAGGATGTTTTGGCTGACGGACTTGCCCTGCTCCACGAGCATAGTAGTGGGCTCGGCACGCTTGAACAGTGGGGGCTTGTTCTCTTCCGGCGCGACGACGTGCAGCGTCACCTTGCCACCAGCCGACAGGCCACGGCCGTCCGCTGCGTTGTAGTCGAAGACCTCCGTGCCGGGCTTCGCGGTGGGAGGGACCTTGATCTGGAATGCTGAGCCACCGTAAATGTTCTCCAGCGCACCCGACTTCGGGCCGTTGGCGCCAACCGAGGCGGTGAGGACATCGCCGTCGGGATCTGAATCGTTGTCCAGGACGCTCAGAACGGAAGTGCGGCCGGGACGAACGCCTAACTCATCGGGTTTGGTCTCGGGCGGACGGTTCGGCTTGGTACGGTCCGGGAGGACGTTGATGGTGTTGTTGTCCGCGGACTCCTGGTCCTGGTCATCAGATTGGTTCTTTGGCGGGACAACATCGTCCCAATTGTTCACGAGCTGCATGTTCTGGTTGACCAGCCACACGCTGCCGGAGTTGATGTCGTTGAGGACCACGAGGTCCCGGTTCACACGGAAGACGTAGCTGGGCGACGCGCTGGCCTTGGGGACATCGTTTTTCTTGTCGTCTGCGTCGTTATCGCAATCACGGACGTATTTGTTGGCCCCTGCCCACGCTGCGTGAACACATTTGCTGACCTGGACGGGCGCGGCGGGAACTCCCTCTCCATCCACGTTGACTGTTGCCGCCGTGGACCCGTCCAAAGGCTGCTTCAGGAGGGCTTTGCGCGTAGCGATGGCCACATAGCCGCTGTCTTCGCTGCTCTGCTGGAGCTTGGCTTCCCGCGCGTCCTGTAGCTGGAGCTTGCGGCCACCGGGGAGGAAGAGATTTCCGGATGCGGCATCCAGCACTACCGGTTTGTCGCCCACAACAGCAATCTGCAGATCACCGGCGCCCTTGAGCTCGTCCACCTTGGTTACTTCCGAGGCAGTCCGTTCGCCGTTGGCGTCCACGGTGGTGATGGTGATTTCGCCCTTGCCGGGGTCCGCCGTGTAAATGCGGTTGTCCGGTCCGACGGCGGAGACCATGTTCTGCGCGCCCGTGAGGACGGGTTCCGTGGACTCTTCATCAAAGCCGTTGACGGTGGACGGCGAGAGTGCCCACACTTTTCCGCGGGCGGGGTCGGTGACTGAGAGGACGCTGGAGCCGTAGCTGACTTGCGAGGATGAGGGCAGCTGCTTGTCGCCACCCAACTTCAGGTTCGCCGCCGAGACCTGGTTGATGGTGGAGCCGGACTCATCGTCCACAAAGACGTTGCCGTCGTGCTGCAGGACATCGAACGTGGTGGTTGCCGGTGTCACGGCTCCATCAAGAACCCGAGAGGGATAATTCAGCCGTCCCACAGCGTTCTTGGTCTTGCTCACAACCCACACGCCGCCGTCGTTCAAATCGACCTCGGCCGTCTTGAACCCCGGATAGAGGACTGCGCCCGCTACCAGCAAGGCGCCGGCCGCAGTCACAGCAGTTGCAGATACGAGTTTCTTGTTTCGACGCTTTTTCAGCCCCAGCTTGCCGAAGAAAGATGTCACAGCCCCAAAATTCCCTTGTTGTACAGCCGCCCCCAGGCGGCGTCCAGGCCAACCGGCATGTGCCGGCAGCCACGCATTCCGCAGTACCCCCATACGGCGGCGGAATTTTCAGTCCCTAAGACTATCCCACGCACCGCACGAGTAGCCAAGGAAACCCTAGATTGAACTCTCCATTGGCTGTGACAGCCTATGGCCTCCCCCGAGCAGGTGGCGATGGGGAGAACTCCCCTCGCCCGCTCATCAGAATTCTAGGTATTCCATCGATTTGCGAAACCCGCACCCCGATCCTCTCTCACATCCAACCGGTTTTCGGCCGATCCTCTCTCACATCCCACCGGTTTCTGGCCGATCCTCTCTCACGTCCAACCGGTTTCTGGCCGATCCTCTCTCACGTCCAACGGGTTTTCGGCCGACGCGCGGGAGTTCCGTTGAGCAGCCTTGATCGTGTCTTCTTCTTCGCGGGGCATGAGGCTGCCTCGGGAAAACCAAGGACCGCAAACTCCCGACGTCGGGCTTAAGCTTTCGCGGCTAAACCGGTAAGGGCGGGACGTGAAAGAACGATCGCCAAAAACCCGCTGGACGTGAGAGAAGGATTGCCCAAAAACCAGCAGGACGTGAGAGAAGGATGCCCAAAAAGCCCGCAGGACGTGAGAGAAGGACGCCCAAAAAGCCCGCAGGACGTGAGAGAAGGATGCCCAAAAACCCGCAGGACGTGAGAGAACAATCGCCAAAAATCAGCAGGACGTGAGAGAGCGTTAGTCCAGAACCAGGCCCTTGCCGCGGCCACGGGCGAGCATCACGGGGTGGATTTCGCCGAAACCACGGACATTCTCGGACTTTTGCGGGACCAGCACGAAGCGTTCGTCCTGTCCGAGTGCAGCAGCGGTCATCGCATCAACCAGCACCGTCCCCGGCTGGGCCAGGGTGGTCAGCCGCGCCGCAAGGTTCACGGTGGGGCCATAGATGTCGCCGAGTCGGGACAGGATGCGACCCCACACCATGGACACCCGGGCCTGGGGCAGGATCTCGTCCTCCGTGAAAGCCTGGGCCAGAGCGAGGGAAATTTCCGCGCCCGCAGCTGGGGTCTCGGCAATATAGAGAACTTCGTCGCCCACGGTCTTAACCAGGCGCCCGCCGCCCACGGAGATGATCTCGGCGCATTTGTTCTCGAAGCGCTGGACCATTTGGGCCAGGGTTTTCTCGTTCATGCGCCGGGAGAGGCTTGTGTAGGAGACGAGGTCGGCGAACCCTACGGCACGGGCCAAAGGCAAAGGAGAATCGTCCTCGTCCCCTTCGCGGCCTTCTTCGCTCGCTTGCAGGCCTGCCTCGGCACGAACGGCAAGCCGCTGAACACCGGCATTGAGCTGACGACGATACGAGTAGACCAGGATCTCTTCCAGGGAATCCACCAGCGCCGGCAGCTGGCCCACCAGCTGCTTGCGGGCCACGGCATCCGGAATCCCCTGTTCCTGGACCATGTCTTCAACCAGCGCTTCGATCTGCCAGACCACCATGCGGTCCGTCATCTGGCCGATGGAGCGGGTAACGGATATGGCAGCTTCCTCGGTGAGGATCCCCGCGCGGACAAGGTCAAGAATGGTGGACAAAGCTGCTTGGTCACGCTCGGTGAAAGCGACGTCGTCGTCCCCGAAGTTGGGGAAGCCCAAAGCCCTCCACAACTTCCGGGCGGAAAGAATGGAGACACCGGCACCTGCAGCAACTTCACGACGGCGGAGCTTGCGTTCGCCACCAAGCAACCTCGCCTCAAGCGCTTTGATCGCCAGGCGTTCGGCGGACATCACGCCGGTGGGCGGGCCGGTGGTCACGGGCGCCTGGATGGGCGCTGGTTCCGTGTCCTCATCCACTGAAGGTTCGGGTACGGCGTCGAACTCCTCGTCCAGGTCCTCGCCGGACTGCTGATCCTCAACGCTCATCTCTTCCACCTTCTCTCAATTCCCACGGCAACCCATCAAAATCCGACAGGACTTCACCCTCAAAAATCCCACCCTTGGGCAGTTCATCCATGGCGTCAAGAATGAAGCCCCTGAATTTTCCGACCTCCGGTACGTCCGTCAAGACGGCTTCGCCGGAGGGCCCGGTATCCAAGGATATATTCCCGGAGTGCAATGTCCGCTGCAGCAGGTTCTGGTGGACCCCCACGCTGCGAACCGCCATCAATGACACCTGCCAGTCACCGCGGCGAAACATTCCATACTTGGCAATTATCCGGCGGCTCGTCAGGATGAACCTGACTGAACGCCATTTCAACAGCCGCTTCACGCTGTAGGCCATCAGGACGAGCGCTGCCAGGCCCACACAGGTACCGACAAGCCATGGCGTCCATTCCACTGTAATGAACGGGGCAAGGCGCTGCGGATTTCCTTTGATGATCCATGCACAGGCGTACGCCGCCAGGGCAGGAATCACGATGAAGGCCAGCGTTGGCAAGAACAGCGAGCGGGGCTGTTGCCGCGTGATGGTGATGACCTGCTCCCCCGGAAGCAACTCTTTACGCATAACCGCTTTCCGTGGCGCGCAGATGGACCACATCACCAGCCGTCACAACGTGTTCCCGGCCGCCGTGGTCCACCACCAGGAGCGATCCGTGCTCGTCCAAACGGGAGGCGTGGCCCACTATTTCGTGGTCGCCGGGCAGGTGCGCGCGCACTTCGCGTCCCAAGGTGACCATTGCCGACTCAACGCGCTTATGCAGCGAGGGGCCACCTGCCAACCCTGCCGCGGGATCGCCTTCTGAGTTGCAGAAGCTGCGGTAAAGCCGACTGAAGCGGGAAAGGTAGCTCTTCAGCAGCGCGGTGCGGTCCGTCGTCGTCGCACCTTCCAAGGCCAGGGACGTTGCGGTTGGTACCGGCAATTCATCCTGCGCCAGCGAGACGTTGAGGCCAACGCCCAGGATCACTGCAGGGACCGATCCGTCACCCAGTGGCGTCATCTGAGCCAGGATTCCGGCAACCTTCCGTCCATTAATCAGGACGTCGTTGGGCCACTTGATCTCTGCAGTTATGCCGGCCGTTTCCTGCAATGCTTCGCGCAGGGCAACGGCGGCTAGCAGTGAGAGCCAGGAGTAGCTCTGCGTCGGCACGGGCATGCCCTCGGCTGTGACGGGCCGCAGCACCATCGACACGGAGACGGCGGAGCGCTCGGGCGATTCCCAGTGCCTGTCCAGCCGTCCGCGTGCCGCCGTCTGGTGTTCGGCGGTCAACACAGCAAGGTCGGCCCATTTTTTGGGCTCCGAAGTTACGGCACGCACGAGGTCCTGATTGGTGGATCCCGTGGACTCGACAATATTCACTTGGGAAATTCCGGTTGCCGACAGGAAATCAGGCTGGAGCAGTGCCTCGCGGTCCAATGACGGCCGGTCTTCCCCGGGCCTGGGGTCGAGGGGTTCGCTGCTGGCAGGCTGTTCGGCATCCATAGCTGAATCCTATCCAGTTGCGGCCCGCAGAACCTGCCCGAAACATGGGAATCCGCTTAGAGGAAGATGTCTTGCACCAGGCGGTCCTCAGGCGCGCCGAGGCTGTATGGCGCAAACTCCTTCACACCGGCAGCCCTGAGGACTTCTTCGTCGGTGTAGAAGTTACCCGAACCCGTGGAGCCGTCGCCAAGGTTGGCGCCGGTCAGCACAGCGTGCGCAGCATCTGCCATGATCTCCGGTCCGCGGGCGGCCTTCACAATCTGCTGCCCACCGGGCATGTTCCGGATCGCCGCGGTATCGATCAGGGTGCAAGGCCAGAGCGAGTTGACCGAGACGCCGTCGTCCTTAAGCTCTTCGGCGAGTCCCAGGGTGGTGAGGCTCATTCCATACTTGGCCATGGTGTAGGCCAGATGCATCCCGGCCCATTTTGGATCGAGGTTCAGCGGTGGAGAGAGCGTGAGAATGTGCCCGTCCCCGGATTCCCGCAGCGCAGGGAGGGACAGCTTGGAGAGCAGGAAGGTTCCACGGACGTTGATGTCCTGCATGAGGTCGTAACGCTTCATGTCAATTGCATCCGTGCGCGAGAGGTCAATCGCTGACGCGTTGTTGATGACGACGTCGATTCCCCCAAAGCGCTCGACGGCGGCACTCACCGCCGCGGCGACGTCGTCGTCATTGCGTACATCGCCCACGAGCGGCAGCGCCTGGCCACCTGCCGCAACCAGTTGATCGGCCGCTGTGAAGACGGTTCCTTCCAGTTTCGGGTGGGGTTCTCCGGTCTTGGCCATCAGGACGATATTGGCGCCGTCGCGTGCGGCACGGGTGGCGATGGCCAATCCGATTCCACGGCTGCCTCCGGACATGATGATGGTGCGGCCCTTGAGTGAACCGCTGGCTACATAAGGGGTTGGAGTCATGCAGACACTCTAACCCAAGTATGTTACTGACGGGTAACATAGCGACAGCTTTGGCTTGGGCGCTGAAAATTGTAGGGTTTCTACAGCGGTTCGCGGCAATGGCGTCACTAGACTGGCCAGCGGGGCCTTTTCTTTGTACGGAAGCTACTTAAGTCAGCTACTTGTTCGCAACAGAACTGCGCCAGCGAAAATCAGCTACAGAGCCGGAGACACTTGATGAGCCACGATCTGACAACGACAGCGGGAAAGATTGCAGACTTCCGCGACCGCCAGGCCCGTGCAGAGCAGCCTTCCGGCCCGGAAGCGATCGAAAGGCAACACGCACGCGGAAAGAACACTGCCCGCGAACGCATTGACCTCCTGGTCGATCCCGAATCGTTCGTTGAGTTCGATGCCCTGGCCGTCCACCGTTCCACAGCCTTCGGCATGGAGAAAAAGAAGCCCCTGGGCGACGGCGTCGTCTCCGGCTACGGCACAGTGGACGGGCGGCTCGTTGCCATCTACAGCCAGGACTTCAGCGTCTACGGCGGCTCCTTGAGCCAGGTCAACGGCGAGAAGATCGTCAAGGTCCAGGAATTCGCCCTCCGCAACGGCTGCCCGGTTGTGGGCATCAACGACGGTGGCGGCGCGCGCATCCAGGAAGGCGTGGCTTCCCTGGCCATGTTCGCGGATATCTTCCGCAACAACGTCCACGCTTCCGGCGTCGTCCCCCAGATCTCGCTCATCATGGGCCCCTGCGCCGGCGGCGCTGCCTACTCCCCCGCCCTGACCGACTACGTGGTCATGGTGGACAAGACTTCCCACATGTTCATCACCGGCCCGGATGTCATCAAAACCGTCACGGGCGAGGACGTGGATATGGAAACGCTGGGCGGTGCCCGCCAGCACAACGCCACCACCGGTACGTCCACTTACCTTGCCTCCGACGAAGCCGATGCCATTGAATTCGTCCGCGAACTCCTGGACTTCCTGCCTTCCAACAACCTCTCCGAGGCGCCGGTTGTAGAACACGACCAGGAATTGGAACTCGACGACGACGACCTCGCCTTGGATGGACTGATCCCGGATTCGGCCAATCAGCCGTACGACATGCGCAAGGTCATTGAGCAGATCGTGGACGACGCCCACTTCCTTGAAATGCAGTCGCTGTATGCCCCCAACGTGATCATTGGCTACGGGCGGGTCGAAGGTCACACCGTCGGCATCGTTGCGAACCAGCCGATGCAGTTCGCAGGCACCCTGGACATCTCCGCATCCGAGAAAGCCGCACGGTTTGTCCGGCACTGCGACGCTTTCAACATCCCCATCATCACGCTGGTGGACGTGCCCGGCTTCCTCCCCGGCAAGGACCAGGAATTCCAGGGAATCATCCGTCGAGGCGCCAAACTCCTGTATGCCTACGCTGAGGCCACCGTGCCCAAGCTCACCGTCATCACCCGCAAGGCCTATGGCGGCGCATATATCGTGATGGGCTCGAAGAAGCTGGGCGCGGACCTGAACCTCGCGTGGCCCACAGCCCAAATCGGTGTCATGGGCGCCCAAGGCGCAGTGAACATCCTTTACCGCCGCGACCTCGCAGCGGTTGCCGAGGCCGGCGGCGACGTCGAGGCCAAGCGCGCCGAGATCATCCAGGGCTACGAGGAAGAACTCCTCAACCCTTACCAGGCAGCTCAGCTGGGCTACGTCGACGCCGTTATTGCACCCTCTGACACGCGCCTCCAAATCATCCGCGGCCTGCGCGCCCTTCGCGACAAACGCTCCAGCCTGCCCACCAAGAAGCACGGGAACATCCCCCTATGAGCCCTGCAAAGCATCGGGCAGACGATAACCCTTCAGCGCCCGAACCCGTCGCTCCCATGTTCTCCGTGGTCAAGGGAGAACCCACCGCCGAGGAGCTCGCGGCCCTTGCCGCCGTCGTCGCTTCTGTCGGAGTACCCCCGACGACGGAGCCTGCAAAGCCGAACGTTCGTCATTGGGTACGCCGTCAGCAGTTGCGCCTGGACCCCACGCCGGGTCCGGGCGCGTGGAAGCGCAGCCGCGGATAGTTCGCTTCATCGCGGTGGCGCGAGAAAGTGCAACAACCCTTTCACGTGAGCCGACTCACGGTTAGGCTCTGTGGGTGACTACTGCAAACACGCCTGCACGACCCAAGACCGCCATCGATTCCGTTGCTGACGCGTACACGGAAAAGCTGATCGAACTCAACCCCAGCTTCGCCACCACGTTGGGGTTGCCGGGGCACGAAACCGAATATCAGGACTACTCGCCTGCGGGTGCCGAGGCCCATGCACAGGCTGCCCGGCAGGCATTGGAATCGTTGGCGGCGCTGGAACCGACCGACGAGTCCGACGTCGTCACCCTGGACGCTATGCGCGAGCGGCTCGGGCTGGAGCTGGAGATCCACGACACCGGCTGGGATGCTGCCGACCTCAACAACATCGCCTCGCCCGCCCAGGATATCCGCGCCATCTTCGACCTCATGCCCACGGATACGGCGGAGCAGTGGGAGCACATTGCCGGCCGTGCGGCCAACGTTCCCGGCGCCATCGAGGGCTACATCTCCTCGCTTCGTGCCGCCAAGGAAGACGGCAAAGTAGCCGCCGCGCGCCAGGTTCGAATCGTCATCGAACAAACTGCCCGGTACGCCGCCGAGGACGGATTCTTCGCCAAGATGGCTTCATCCGCTGCCCTTGGTGGCCAGCCGCTTCCCGCAGACGTTCAGTCCAAGCTCGACGCCGGTGCCTCCGCTGCACGATCAGCCTACGAATCATTGGGTACTTTCCTCCAGGACGAGCTTCTCCCCGCTGCCCCGGAAAAGGACGCGGTAGGGCGGGAACGGTATGCCCTGGCCTCCCGTTCGTTCCTGGGGGCGGCCGTTGATCTCGAGGAAACCTACGCGTGGGGCGTCCAAGAGCTGGAACGGCTCATCAGCGAACAGGAAAAGGTAGCCGCGCAGATCAAACGCGGCGCCAGCATCGAAGAAGCCAAAAGCATCCTCAACAACGATCCAGCCCGCCAGATCAAAGGCACAGACGCACTGAAGGCGTGGATGCAGGAGCTCTCGGACCGCGCAGTATCCGAGCTCGCAGACGTCCACTTCGACATCCCGGACGTCATGAAAACCCTCGAATGCATGATCGCCCCCACCGACGAAGGCGGCATCTACTACACCGGCCCCTCCGACGACTTCTCCCGGCCAGGCCGCATGTGGTGGTCCGTTCCCGCCGGCGAAGACACCTTCACCACCTGGTCCGAAACAACCACCGTCTTCCACGAAGGCGTACCCGGCCACCACCTCCAAGTCGCCACCGCCACCTACCGCCGCGAACTCCTCAACAACTGGCGCCGCAACGTCTGCTGGGTCTCCGGACACGGCGAAGGCTGGGCACTCTACGCCGAGCAGCTCATGCTGGAACTGGGCTACTTAAAAGACCCCGGCGACCACATGGGCATGCTGGACGGCCAACGCATGCGTGCCGCCCGCGTTGTTTTCGACATTGGCGTCCACCTGGAACTACCCGTCCCCGAACGCTGGGGCACCGGAACCTGGACGCCCGCGAAGGGCTTTGACTTCCTCAAGGCCAACCTCGACATCAGCGAAGGCCAGCTCCAGTTCGAATTCACCCGCTACCTCGGCTGGCCCGGGCAGGCACCCTCGTACAAGGTGGGTCAGCGGCTCTGGGAGCAGATCCGGGCCGAGCTTGAAACCCGCGAAGGGTTCGATCTGAAGTCCTTCCACAGCAAGGCACTAAACATTGGCTCGGTCGGTTTGGACGTATTGCGCCGGGCGTTGCTTGGTTAAGTTGCAAGGTCCGGCGTGTCCGGAGGACACACATCCTCTGCGTGCTGCTCCTTCGTCGCTTTGACGCACGCTGCCGGATGTCTGTCCTCCGGCCCATCGGCACCTTTCGAGATCATCGCCACATCGCAGCCGGGAATAACTTCACACAACCGCAGCCATACGGCGTTATTAGAAGGCTCCGTGGGCTGAGTGAGCCTATAGCGGCGTAATATTTCTAAACGTCCGTTCGCTATGTTATTTGGGGTGCACCTAGCGTGTTCCTGTGAGCACCTCAAATAACATCACTTCCGCGCCTGCAAAGAACGGCTTCCGGCTTCCCAAGTGGGCAGGATCCTTCGGCGTCCAGATCATTGCCGCCCTCATCATCGGCCTCGTCCTTGGCCTCATCGCCAAGTACACCGGCAGCACCAAGACCTCCCCCAACGGCCTCGGCGCAACTCTTCAAACGATCGGCTCCAGCTACGTCTCGTTGCTGCAGACCGCCGTCGTTCCTTTGATCTTCACCGCGGTGGTGAGCTCCATCGCGAACCTTCGCCAGGTTTCCAATGCGGCCCGCCTCGCCTGGAACACGCTGCTTTGGTTTGCCATCACCTCACTGGTTTCGGTGCTCATCGGCATCGGCCTGGGTGTGCTCCTGCAGCCTGGTGCAGCTACCGGGATCACGCAGAAGGCCGAGTACGCCGGCAAGACCGGTGACTGGTGGGCGTTCCTGATCGGGCTTTTCCCGAAGAACTTCCTCGGACTCGGCGCGAGCTCCACTGTCACGGAGGGCGCTAATGCCGCCACGACGGTCAGTACCTCCGTCAGCTTCAATGTGCTCCAGATCCTGGTGGTCGCGATCGCCGTCGGCATCGCTGCCCTCAAGGTCGGCAAGCAGGCAGAAGCGTTCCTGACCTTCAACGCCGCCGCATTGGCCGTCATCCAGAAAGTCCTGTGGTGGATCATTCGCATCGCTCCACTGGGCACTATCGGCCTGATCGGTAACGCCGTGGCCATCTACGGCTGGGACACCATCGGCTCCCTTGGCAAGTTCACTGCCGCCATTTACATCGGCCTGGCACTGGTGCTCTTCGTCCTGTATCCGATCCTGGTCCGCGTCCACGGCCTTTCCATCAAGCAATACTTCTCCGGTGTATGGCCAGCCGTGCAGTTGGCCTTCGTCTCCCGTTCCTCGATCGGTACGCTGCCGCTCACGCAGCGCGTCGCCGAGCGTAACCTCGGCGTTCCCTCGGGCTACGCTTCCTTTGCCGTGCCGCTGGGCGCCACTACCAAGATGGACGGTTGCGCAGCGATCTACCCGGCCATCGCAGCGATCTTCGTGGCCCAGTTCTTCGGTATCAACCTGGACTTCAGCCAATACCTCCTCATTGTGCTGGTCTCCGTGCTGGGTTCCGCTGCCACGGCAGGCACCACGGGCGCCGTCGTCATGCTCACGCTGACCCTGTCCACGCTGGGACTGCCGCTGGCCGGCGTCGGACTCCTGCTGGCGATCGACCCCATCCTGGACATGGGCCGCACGGCCGTCAACGTGGCAGGCCAGGCGCTGATCCCCGCAATCGTCGCCAAGCGCCAGGGCATCATGGACGAATCGCTGTACAACGCGCCCCGCAATGGTGCCGCGTTCGCTGACGAGTTCGCCAACGACACAGCTGCTGCCGAGAACGAGGCGCGCGAACTGGCCGATTCCAAGGCATAGCACCAGCTGGCTTTCCGCACCGCGCAATCCCTTGGGGACTTCTCCCCCGGGGATTGCGCGGTTTAACGGCGAAAGCTGGATAGGCTCGGAGCATGTTGATCGTCACCTCCAATGAGATACCCGGCCACCGCATCGACGCCGTCTTTGGCGAAGTCATGGGCCTCACTGTCCGTTCCCGCGATATCGGCTCCCAGATGCTGGCCGGTTTCCGCTCCCTCGGTGGCGGCGAGCTGCCTGAAATGACCAGGGCGCTCTACGAAAGCCGACAGGAAGTTATGGCCCGCATGGTCAACGAGGCCCAGCAGCGCGGCGCCAACGCAATTGTCGCCATGCGCTTCGACACCTCCGAAATGGGGACCAACTGGACTGAAGTCTGCGCCTATGGCACGGCCGTTTACGTGCTCCCGCTCGGCGAAGGCGAGCCCGGCGCCACTGGGCAGTCCGTGTACTTGACCAAGACCGCGTCCCAGCCGGGACAAGGGCAGCAGGCACCACAGCAGGGCCAGCAACAGCCAGCGCAGCCGACTCACCCTGCGCCGCAGGCACCCCCGCACCAGTTCTGACCTACTTCCCTTCGCGCCACGGGTCCCGCCCTTGTACGCTCTACTCGCAGTTGAACGGTGAATAGAGCGAACAAGTGCGGGATTCGTGGTACCGGAGGTGAATTCCTGTTGCTGGCCTAGGTTTCGGACGGCGATGTTGACCGTGGTGGGTGACCCGGCAAAGGTGGGGCCTTGGATTGATATGTATGTCCGGTGGGTGTGTTGACTTCGAGTTCATGTCTGCCGCCGGGGATTGTTTTTGCGTTCCAGCCGGGGTTTTCTTTGGTGTGGTTGCATGCTTCGCAGAGTCCCGCGCCGTTGGACAGGCTCGTGGCGCCGCCTTGGTGCCAGGGAACCACGTGGTCTATGTGGCGGATGGGCGCGTCGCAGTACGGTGTGCGGCAGGTGTCGTCCCGGGTTTCGATGAAGCGTCGCATTCCTCGTGGGAAGGTCCGGGCTTTGGAGTCCATGGCCAGCAGTTCACCGGAGGCGGGTGCGGTGTAGAGCCGGCGGAGCAAGACTTTGAACTCCTTATCTTCCTTGGACTCTTGCTCGCTGGCCCCGGCCTGACCTCCGATTCTGGCCCGCCCGGTGGCCCCTGTCTGGCCGCCGCTTCCGGCCTGATACTCGGTGCGCGGCTCTCCGTCCCTCTCGCGGTTCCCTGATTCTTCGATGGGCTGGTTGCTGCCTCCGGCGATGAGCGTCCTGGCCCACCCTGCGGGGACGATTCCGTAGCCCTGGAGCCGGGCTGGTTCGCTGTCGCCTTGGAAGAGGGTGCGGTCGGTCATGACGAGCTGCACATCAACACCGCTGATCCCGCCGGGCGTGCCGGTGAGGCGTTCGGTCAGGGTGTCGGCCATGACCTGGCCCCGGGTCCGGGTGTCCCCGCCGGAGCGGGCGGAGTCCGCGTGCCGGGTGAGCGCGGCGTAGGCGGCGACGCCTTGGGCGACGGGGAGCAGCGCGGTGAGGATCGTCATGGTGTCCGGGGCGGGCCGGAGGCTGACGTGCCGTTCGGACGCGGCATGGGCTGCGCGCTGGGTGACCGAGCGGGGGTCACGCCGGTAGGCTGCGGCTCGTGCGGCGGCGATGATGGTTTTGTCTCCGGCGCCGTCGAAGGTTCCGGTGTCGGGGGCGAGTTCCTCATCCACGGCCACCCGGTCTTCGACGGACAGGCAGGCTGTTTCCTTCACCAGCAGTGTGGCCCGCCATTCGTTCAAGTGTCCAGTTTCCAGCGCTGCCATGGTGCGCGGCATTTCCGACACGAGTGCTTTGGCCAGTCCGAGGAGCCGGGAGCCCTTGTTCGGTGATTCGCGCCGGGCCAGGGCGATCTGCGCACCCACACCCTGCCCCTGCTCAGCGGAGGGGACATCCATCTCGGCCTGGGCTTGGCGCTGGGCGAGGTCGAACGCCACAGCAATCTTGGCCTGCAAACCGGCTATAGCGGACTTCATGTCTTCCAGCGCACGCAGCTGATCGATAAGGTCCCTGCTCACAACGCTGGCCGCAACGGCAGGCATGAAGCGGGCAGGAACAGCTGACGATGAGAGTGCGGTCATCGTTTGCCCTTCGCTGTCCAAGTCCATACCCACACTCTTTCAGCAGGCACCGACATTATTAGCTCCCCCGCCCGGATCGGGTTGCCGGGCAATGAGAACTGATATTTTTCGACATCCGCTCAGACAAAAATTGCGCAGAGTGCAAAGTTGCACTTAGTGTAAGTATGTGACCCCAGACAGTATTGAACCGATCACCGCGGAAGTGAGCGAGCCCGCCGGCCCCTCCCGCCGCGAGCTCAATAAGGCGGCAACCCGCGCCTCCATCGCCACCGCAGCCCTGGACCTTCTGCGAAGCAACGGCCCCGGCAATTTCACGGTCGAGGACATCACCGCAAGCGCAGGCGTTTCCCGTCGGACCTTCTTCAACTACTTCGCGAGTCTCGAGGCTGCTCTCGCATCCGTCGCCGACGGCTTCATGGATCGCGCCCTCGAGCAATTCCGCTTGAGGCCAGCGGAGGAATCGATCCTCGAATCCGCGCAGGCCGCGCTGATGGCCCTCGCAGATCCGATGTCGGTAGCACCCATGGCCGAACTTTTCAGCCTCACCCAGGAGAACCGCTCCCTGGCCCGTTCAGAACTCGAAGCATGGGAACACTGCACGGGGCAGATTATCGACGCTGCCCGCAGCAGACTTGGATCAGACACCAGCGAGCTCTACCTGCATGCCCTTGCCGGATCTGTCATCTCATGCGGCAAGGCGGCCATGACAGTCTGGTTCGCCGAGCGAGGCCCTGACCTATCGCCCGATTCGCTTGAGGTTCTTCGCCAGCACCTCATCGACGCCATGGGCCTCCTGGGAGCCGGCTTCGCGCCGTCGTCGGAAGTCACCCCGGAAGCGGCGTCAACTTCACCAGCAGCATCCCCCACCTCCACAGATCGGTTCTGACATGGCCTCGTTCCTCTACCGCCTGGGCAAGTTTTCTTATCGCCGCCGCTGGCTGGTCATCTCGCTGTGGCTGGCAGTCCTGGTGGCCGTGGGAGGGTCGGCCGCCGCCTTCCACGGCACCATGTCCAACAACTTCAGCATCCCCGGCACCGAAACGCAGAGGATGGCCGACAAGCTCAAAGAAGCCCTGCCCGACGCTTCCGGCGGCTCGGCGAGCGTGGCCTTCGACGCCGGAGACTCTGGTTTCGACCAAGCCAAGAAGGACGCCGTAGCCACTGCGCTCAACAAGCTCGAAGCCATGCCGGACGTGCAAGGGACGGTGAATCCGTTCACCACCCAGGACCAGTTGGACAAGGCCGCCGGCGAGATTGCTGCTGGTGAAGCGAAGGCCGCAGAAGGCAAGACCCAGTTGGACGCCGCCCGCGCCCAACTGGAAGCCGGCGAAGCCCAGCTTGCGGGAGCGGAACAGCAGATGGCAGCCTCAGGCCTTACACCTGCACAAATCGAGGCCCAACTCGCGCCGCAGCACGCCGAACTAACCGCCAACAAAGCAAAGCTCGACGCCGGTGCCAAGGAAGCAGCGGACGGAGCCGCCGCGTTGGCCCTGGGAAAGCGCCAGCTGGAGGCCTCCCAGGGGATGCGCTTTGTGTCCAGCGACGACAAGGCCGCCATCGCCCAGGTCCAATTCAAGACCTCCATCAACGCTGTTGATCCCGCCGTTCGCAAGCAAGTTCAGGAGATCGTTCAGGGCGTATCCTCCGCGGGTGTCACAGCATATGCCAGCAAGGAAATCACCGAGGACGTCTCGCAGATCTTCGGAGTCGCGGAAATCGTCGGTGTCGCCGTGGCAGCTCTCGTTCTGATCCTTATGCTGGGCACACTCATCGCGGCCGGCCTGCCCCTCGTCATGGCCCTGATCGGCGTGGCTGTAGGCGTCGGCGGAACGTTCGCCCTAACCGGCGTGATCACCATGAGCTCCATTTCCCCGATGCTCGCTCTGATGCTTGGGCTTGCAGTGGGCATCGACTACTCCCTGTTCATCGTCAACCGCCACCGTAACCAGCTTCTGGCCGGGATGGACGGCGAGGAATCCGCAGCCCTCGCCACCGGTACGTCCGGAAATGCCGTGCTGTTCGCGGGCCTCACAGTGATCATCGCCCTGGCGGCACTTGTGGTCCCGGGGCTGCCCTTCCTGGCTGTGATGGGTGTTGCCGCCGCAGCGACAGTTGCCGTCGCCGTCGTCGTGGCTTTGACACTGACGCCGGCCATCCTGGCGTTGATCGGTCGCAGACTGATTTCCAAGCGCGCATGGGCGAAGGTCGCCAGGCACAATGCCGAGCCGGGCCACGAAGCCGCGGACCGGGCCCTGGAAGAGAAGCGCAGCAGCAGCGGCTGGGGCGGCTTGGTCACCCGGCATCCCTGGGTTTCCCTCGTGGCCAGCGTGGTGCTGTTGGGCGCCTTGGCGCTGCCGGCTTCCCAGCTGCGTTTGGCACTTCCCGACGGCGGATCCGAGCCGGTCGATTCGCAAGCCTTCAAAGCCTACGACCTCACACGCAACAGCTTCGGCGAGGGCGTCACGGGGCCGATCGTCGTCGTCGCAGGGTTCCCGGAAGGCCTCAGCGAAACGGATGCCAAGAACAAGCAGTTCGACGTCGCGGATCAGCTGCGCAGCGTGGAGAACGTCACGGCCGCGGTGCCGGTGGCACTGAGCGAAGATCGCCAGACAGCCGTCTTCCAGGTCATTCCCAAAGAAGGACCAGCAAGCGCCAGCACAGTCCAGGTAGTTTCCGACGTCCGCGCCAAGGGCACCCAAATCCGCCAGGACCTCGACGTCAGCATCGGCCTCACCGGTCAGACGGCCGGCAACATCGACGTTTCCGCCAAGCTCGGGGCTGCCCTCCCGCCATACTTGGCGATCGTCGTCGGGCTTTCGCTGATCCTGTTGCTGCTGGTCTTTCGCTCGATTGTCGTGCCTCTGCTCGCCACCGGCGGTTTCTTGTTGTCACTGGCTGCCGCATTTGGCGCTGTCGTGGCCGTTTACCAGTGGGGCTGGCTGGGAGCGATTTTCGACGTCGCCAATCCGGGCGCCGTCCTGAGCTTCCTGCCGATCATCCTGATCGGTGTGCTGTTTGGCCTCGCGATGGACTATCAGGTGTTCATCACATCAGGCATGCGTGAATCCTTCATGCACGGTGAGAACGCCAAACACGCTGTTCGCACCGGCTTCAGCCACGCCGCAGCAGTGGTCACGGCGGCCGCGATCATCATGGTCAGTGTGTTCTCCGGCTTCATATTCAGCCACCTCACCATGGTCCGGCCGTTGGGCTTCGCGATGGCCTTCGGTGTGCTGATTGATGCGTTCGTTGTCCGCATGACCATCGTTCCCGCCGTCATGTACCTGCTCGGCGAGAAGGCGTGGTGGTTGCCCAAGTGGCTGCAGCGCATCCTGCCGGACGTGGACGTCGAAGGCGCCAAACTGAACCGCACCGACCGCCCGAAGACCAGCTCCGAGGAACTGGTCCACTAACCTTCTCTCACATCCACCGGCGATCTAACCGACGTTCTGTCACATCCACCGGCGATCTGACCGACGTTCTCTCACATCCCCCAGAAAGCCCGACGTCGGGCATTTCTGCGTGCATTGTTGGCAGGTGCCCGCGTCACGGGATCAGGTCGTGCCTGGCCTCGAGCTGAACCAGAGCATTGATTACCTCAGCCGCACTGTGGCGAGTGAGGGTTGGCGGCGGCACATCGAGGTGATATGAGAGAACAACCGCCGGAAACCGGCAGGAAGTGCGAGAAGATCGCCCGGAAACGGGCAGGACGTGAGAGAACGACGTATTAGGCTGGGACGGTGACCCGATTGATCCTTGCCTCGCAGTCCCCTGCCCGCACCAAGTTACTGACGGAAGCGGGGATCCAGCATGACGTCCTGGTTTCAGACGTGGACGAGGACGCGGTGCAGGCGCATTACGGCGTGACGGACGCGCATGACACCGCGCTGCTGCTGGCCCGGGCAAAGGCCGAAGCGGTCGCCGCACTCCCCGAAGCCGAGGGTGCCCTGGTGATCGGCTGCGATTCGGTCTTCGAGTTCGACGGCGAGTCCCACGGCAAGCCCTACACGGCGGAGGTCGCACGTGAGCGGATGCTGCGCATGAGCGGATCCAAGGGAGTTCTCCACACCGGTCACTGGCTGGTCGATTGCCGGGACACCGCTGCCGACATTGACGACGACGAGAACGAGGACGAGCCTGCAGACGGCTCGGGAGCCACCGTCGGAGCCGTCTCCAGCGCCGAGGTTCATTTCGCAGAGATGAGCACCAACGACATCGACGCCTACATCGCCACCGGAGAACCCCTGCACTGCGCCGGCTCGTTCACCATCGACGGCCTGGGCGGCGCCTTTATCCGCAAGGTGGACGGTGACCCGCACGCCGTCGTCGGGCTTTCCATCTCCACCCTCCGGGACCTGCTGGTCCATGCGAATGTGGGCATCACGGAGCTGTGGGACGCGAAGAGCCAGTAGAAGCGATTTGTAGCAACCCTACAAAGGAACATCTCCTCACACACGGAATCCCCCATCAATATGGGCGGAACCCTCACAATCACGCTAGGCTCCTCAAGGACAGAAGGAGTCAACAACTTGTCAGCTAACCCGGCGCAGCCCATTTCCAGCCCTCTCACCAAGGTCTTGATTGCCAACCGCGGCGAAATCGCGGTCCGCATCATCCGAGCCGCCCGGGACGAAGGCATCGCCTCCGTAGCCGTCTACGCAGACCCGGACCGTGACGCCCTCCATGTCCGCCTCGCCGACGAAGCGTATGCCCTTGGCGGCAACACTGCAGCTGAGTCCTACCTGGTCATGGACAAGATCATCGACGTCGCCAAGCAGGCCGGCGCCGATGGGATCCACCCCGGGTACGGTTTCCTCGCCGAAAATGCAGAATTTGCCGCCAAAGTGATCGACGCCGGCATCACCTGGATCGGCCCCTCCCCCGAGGCGATCTCTGCCTTGGGCGACAAAGTCCAGGCGCGCCACATCGCCGAAAAGGTAGGCGCCCCGCTGGTCCCCGGCACAGCTGATCCCGTGGAATCAGCGGACGAGATCCTGAAGTTTGCGGAGGAATTCGGCCTGCCCATCGCCATTAAGGCTGCTTTCGGCGGCGGTGGACGCGGCATCAAGGTTGCCCGCACCATGGAAGAGATTCCGGAGCTGTACGAATCCGCAGTCCGTGAGGCGATAGCAGCTTTCGGCCGGGGCGAGTGCTTCATCGAGCGCTTCCTGGACGCCCCGCGCCACGTTGAGACGCAGTGCCTGGCGGACGCTTACGGCAACGTTGTGGTTGTCTCCACCCGCGACTGCTCGCTGCAACGCCGCAACCAGAAACTCGTCGAGGAAGCCCCGGCTCCCTACCTGAGCGAGGAACAGAACAAGCGGCTCTACGAATCTTCCAAGGCGATCCTGAAGGAAGCCAATTACCTCGGCGCCGGCACTTGCGAGTTCCTGGTGGGCCAGGACGGCACCATCTCCTTCCTCGAGGTCAACACCCGACTCCAGGTGGAGCACTGTGTTTCCGAGGAAGTTACGGGCATCGACCTCGTCCGCGAACAGTTCCGCATTGCGCGTGGGGAGGCTCTTGGCTACGAGGACCCCGAGGTCCGCGGCCACTCCTTCGAGTTCCGCATCACCGGCGAAGACCCGGGCCGGAACTTCATGCCCGCCCCCGGCACGGTCAGCACGTTGAAGAACCCCACGGGCCCCGGCATCCGCGTGGACTCAGGCATTGAGCAGGGCGACGTCATCAGCGGAAACTTCGACTCCATGCTGTCCAAGCTGATCGTCACCGGCGCCACCCGCGAGCAAGCCCTCCAGCGCTCGCGCCGCGCCCTTGAGGAGATGGTCGTGGAAGGCATTCCCACCGTCATCCCCTTCGACCTCGCCGTTGTCACGGACCCCGCCTTCGCACCTGTGGAGGGACCGTTCAGCGTCCACACCCGCTGGATCGAAACCGAATTCGTCAACAACATCCCCGCCTGGACGGCCAGCGGCGCGGGTACGGAAACGCCCGACGCCGGTGAGCGCCAGCGCGTCGTCGTCGAGGTTGGCGGCAAGCGGCTTGAGGTCGTTCTGCCGTCCGGCTTGGGCGCCAGCGTCGCCGCTGTTTCCAGCGGCTCGGGCACCAAGTCGGGCAAGTCCAAGAAGCGTTCCCGCTCGGCAGGGGCCGCAGCGGCTGCCGCCGGTGGGGATGCATTGACCTCGCCGATGCAGGGCACCATCGTCAAGGTCGCAGCTGCCGAAGGCGATGTCGTGGCCGAGGGCGATCTGATCGTTGTCCTGGAAGCCATGAAGATGGAGCAGCCATTGACCGCACACAAGTCCGGCACTGTTCGGGGCCTGGCAGCCACAGCGGGTGAGACGGTCGCTGCCGGCGCTGTCATCGCCACCATCGAGGACTGAAGCCACACTTAAYGACGTCGGCCCCGCACTGGAAGGTGCGGGGC
>NZ_JBFRFP010000036.1:0-43106 GCF_052114885.1 Paenarthrobacter sp. 2TAF44
TCCCGGACACGGTCAGCAGGGCAGCCATTGAGGAGATCAGCCGAAACGCGACCACGTTCTTCGCGGATCTCTCACCCGAACCGGTTCGTCACAGCATGCACCACGAGAGCGTTACGGTCAGTAGAGTACCGATCGTTGACCTGGACCCGAGCGGACGCATTGTGACCATCGCAGGACTATCAGGCCACGGCTTCAAATTTGCACCCGCTCTCGGCCAGCTCGCAACGAGCCTCCTGACCGGTGTCAACGATTCGCTGTACAGTGCCGACTTCGGCCTCTCCAACCACCCCGACCGGGTCGCGCACGTCTCCTAACGAAAGGATTGGCCTCCCGAATCTGCTACCAAACTCTAGACGCCACAGTCCGTCGGGGAGACCTTGCCATTGGGCAAACGAACCTCAGCTGCCGCTGAATCACCGCAGCTATTGGCCCAGGGCCTTCCCACAGAGAATCCAGGAATTAGTCATGAAGAAAAGAACTCTCATCAGGGCCCCCCATGCGGCAGAAAATGCTTCGTCCGCAGCGCTTCGAACTGGCGATCACTGCCCTGCCAGCGGCTGGTGGGCTGCCGACCTGGTCCCGCAATCAGCGAGGTTCATAGGAGAAGGAACTATCATGCCTGCACATCATGGCCTAGCCGTTGAATGGATAATATTTGCACGCCCAGCATCCCCCTCCACAGAGGCGGGCGCGTGCTAAGTGGTGCTAGAAGAACTACTGACAGATTGAGTACCTCCCGTTCCGTTCCGGGAAGCATCGGCCGGTTTGGCAGTCCAGTACCCCGATGCCGACCGGACAGATGAAAAACGGGGGCCAGGCCCCAAAGGTATATGGCCTTCATCAACAAAGGACAGTGGGGCGCACCTTCGTTGCGCCCCACTGTCTTGGCGTGGGTTACTTGCTGAATCCGGCGGTGAGGCCAGCGACGAGTTGTCGGCGCCCCACGACGTAGACGAAGACGAGGGGGAGAGCGGTAGGACACGGTTTTCTGCGCCTTGGGTCGGGATCAGCGGGAAGAGGAAGCTGTTCCACACATTGAGCGCGTTGTAGATGGCTATGGTGACGATTGCGGGGCGGATCAGGGGGAACGCGAGCCGCCACATCATGGACCAGTCCGAACAACCGTCAAGCCGTATGGATTCAAAGAGCTCGTTGGGAACGTCCCGGAGGAAGTTGGCCAGAATGATTACTGAAACGGGAACAGCGAAGGCGATCCCAGGCAGGTTTCCGCTCTCGTTCTAACGCCGATAATGGAGATTTCGTCAAGTTATCGGCCGAGACTGACCGGGACGTCATGTCTCTTACTTAGTAGGGCCGTGAGGCCTGCAAAAATGGGTGCCATGGAGAAATTAGAGGCCTGGACGGGTATGGGACAGGACTCCGTCCTGGAGGTTCGCGTGACGCTGGTTGACAGCGAGCCTGAGATCTGGCGTCGATTCGAGCTCTGGGGCTCGCTTACTTTAGGTCAGGTACACCAGGTCCTGCAGGCAGCATATGGCTGGGAGGACGCGCACCTGCACAGGTTCGTAGCAAGCGACCCGTTCGCGCCGCTCCAGCCGGTCGACGGCGAATTTCCGGAAGTCCCGCAGTGGCTTCCAGGGCAGCAGTGCGAAGAACCGGGCGACAGGCCTGAGGAGGATTGCTCCCTGGATCAGCTGCTCGAGCTGGGGTCAGGCGAAGCGTTCTACGAGTACGACTTTGGTGACAGCTGGCTTCACCAGCTCGAGCTGGTTTCCCGCCGGCCCGCGGACGAAAACAGTCCGCCGGCCCGGCTGATCGACGGCGCCAGGCGCGGCCCCCTGGAAGACTCCGGAGGTTTCCCGGGTTACGAAGAAATCATGGATGCCTTGGCCGACCCGTCGCATCCTAACCATGCCGAACAGTCCTCATGGGTGGCCGACATGACCGGATCTGCCGAACCAATTGACCCAGCCTTTCTGGACATCCCCGCCGTCAATCGGGCGCTGGCAGGACAGTTTTGACTTACGGAAGCCGGGATAAACTCCACGAACTATGGCAGGAAACAGCCCCTTCTAACGGCACTCCCCCCGTGCTTTTAACGCGGTTGCGCACTTCAGAGTCAGAAGAGGTGCGCATCAGGAAGGCTTGGCCTGGCGAAGGTACTGGTACACCGTTTCCCTACTGATTCCGTAGTCCTTCGCGAGGATCGATTTAGGTGTTCCGTCGGCTGCCCTCCGCGCTAATTCAGTGGCCCGTTCCGGTGTAAGCATCTTTTTTCGCCCGCGGTAGGCGCCTCGCTGCTTGGCCAAGGCGATGCCTTCTCGCTGGCGTTCCTTAATCAATGAGCGTTCAAATTCAGCGAAGGCCCCCATGACCGAGAGCATGAGATTCGCCATGGGGGAGTCCTCACCAGTGAAGAGCAGGTGCTCCTTCACGAACTCCACCTGCACTCCCTTTCCAGTGAGTGTTTTGACTAGTGAACGCAGGTCATCCAAATTCCTTGCCAGCCGGTCCATGCTGTGCACTACGACAGTGTCTCCCTCACGGGCGAAGCGCAACATTTCGGCCAGCGCTGGGCGGGTGGTGTCCTTGCCCGAGGCCTTGTCAGTGAAGATCCTGTCGAGAACTTGTCCATCGAGCTGGCGTTGCTCGTTTTGGTCCAAGGTACTGACCCGCACGTACCCGATTCGCTGGCCAACCATGGTATCTCCTACTCAGGTGTCAGGTTTGAATCTAAGAACCTCAACATCTGTTGTCAAGAAAAGAGAAAAGTAAGTCTATTCTGACAAGGAAAAGTCAGCGGTCTGACGTCGGGTTGGGGTGTGCTTCAATCGGGCTGACTTGCTAGCCTCATTCCGAATCTCGCAACAGTTGGTGTTGCTGGCCTATTTCATCTGCGGACGAGATTCTCGCGCTGCTAAGTTACGGCTTTTCGGTCACGAGCGAGGTCGGCCGCACCCATGGGCATTCAGTATGAGTCGTTGATGGTGATCCTCGGAGCAATAAACAACCTCCTGAATGCGTCCAGCCCAACTTGTCCAAACACCGTCAGGACAATTTGGGCTGCGAGGACAGCACCTTGGGCGTTCCCGCCTATCTTCAACTGGCATGCACGGATATTCGTGGACGGGAGTAGGCGGTTTCCGCCGTTTCCTCCGGCATGCTTGTGTTCGGCCATATGCTTTTTTCAAATGACATGGCTTAGGAGATGCGATGGGGTTGGATTCATGGGGGACCAAACCCAAACCGATGTTCGAGAAGACTGAACGCTGGTCATCGGCACTCTCTCGGGAAGCGGCCTTGGCAGGAATCAACCACCTCGAAACCGCCGTGGCCGAGTACATAGATTGGTTCAACCACCGTCGCTTGCACGGCGAGATCGACCACGTTCCGCCAGTCGAATACGGACAGCTCCACGCAGGTCACCCGGCCCCGGAACTGCTCTCACTTTCCTACTAAAAACGTCTCCATGAAGCCCTGGGCTTGACAGGCAGAGGCCACTGAAATCAGGGATGCGCTTCTGAACCACAGTCATCCGCACGTATCCAAGGGTTTGAAAAACTGTTATAGTTTTCCAGAAAACTAGTTCGGATCATCCATCAGTGACCTGCTAGGCGGGTGACAAGAAATTTGGTGCGCATGGGCACCTGGACATCCCTGAATGAAGAAAGATTCAAGATGATCAATAAGGTAGCGCTTGTCACGGGCGCAGCTTCCGGTATCGGCGCTGCGACATGTATAGCGATAGCGCGTGAAGGCGGTGCCGTTTTGGTGGGTGACGTTGACGAGGCGGGCGGGCTGCAAACAGTCGAGACGATCACGCGTGCAGGCGGTTCAGCCAGCTTCTTTTATCTTGACGTCACCCAGCCTGACTTGCATTATGCAGCTGTAGCTGAGGTTCAGAATCTCTATGGTGGGCTGGACGTGGCAGTGAATTGCGCTGGGATTAGCGTGGGTCCTTCGAAAGTGCAGCGGCCAGTTTACGAAGTGGACGCCGACGATTGGCACCGAATTCTTGATGTCAATCTCAACGGGATGTTCTACGGACTGAAGGCCCAGATTCCAGCGATGATCGAGCGCGGCGCCGGCTCCATTGTCAATGTCGGCTCGGTAATGAGTGCTGTCGCGCGCACTTCTCTCAGCCCGTATGTTGCATCCAAGCATGCGGTGCTTGGCTTGACGAAGGCGGCTGCTCTGGACTGCGCGGCCTTGGGGATCAGGGTGAACGCAGTCGCACCCGGGTATGTCGATACCCCGCTCCTTGCCCAGAAGGACGCAATAACCCGGCGGGCTTACGCAGATCTTCATCCCTTGGGGAGGCGGATGGCGCGAGCCGAGGAAGTTGTCGAAGCGATTCTTTGGCTGGCGAGCGAAAAGTCAAGTTTTAGTACCGGCGCTCTTCTTAGCGTCGACGGCGGTTTTGTTGCTCAGTGAATAATTGAAAAGGAGACATCAGTGAATGCAGTAAGTCTTGATGGCAAGAAAGTTCTGGTGGTTGGCGGGAGTGCGGGTATCGGCTTGGAGGTAGCCAAAATCGCGCTCCAGCTCGGAGGGGTGGTTCACATCGCCTCACGTGGAAAGACAGTGCCGACCTCCATTCTTGACGGAGTGATCTATCACGAGTGTGATGCGAAGTCAGATGCATCATTGCGGGCACTGTTTGATGAGGTGGGTTCTGTTGACCACGTCGCGGTTACAGTTCATGAATCGGCGGCCCGACTGGGCATCGACACCACGGCGGACAGGATGAACCTCTCCGCCGTGATTGAGTACGCGGAGGGCAAGTATCTCAGTCAATACCGTGTAATCCAGGCGGCGCTGCCCCACCTTGCTATGGATGGAACCATAACGCTCACCTCCGGCGTGGCAAGTCGAGCGATTATGGCAAATCACTCCGCCATTTCTGGCGTGAATGCGGCCATAGAGGCCAGCGCGAGGCAACTCGCCAAGGAGCAGGCTCCGCGCCGTATCAATGTGGTAGCGCCTGGTGTAACGGAAACGACGACGTACGACGCGATGCTCCCGGAGCTGCGGGAGCAATTCATCAAGCAGATCGCCGCTGTCGTTCCGCTGAGGCGGCTAGCTCTTCCAGAGGAAATTGCGCTCTCCTACATCTTCGCAATGCAGTGCGGGTACCTGACCGGAACCGTCATCGACGTTAGCGGAGGACAACTCATTGGATAAGTATGTGAACGTTCCGACTTCGCCACCGTTGGCACTAGCCATCGCTCACGTAGGGCTCACAGTCTCCTCATTAGACAAGGCGCTGGCGTTTTGGTGCGGAGTGCTCGGCTGCCAGCTGGTGGTGCGAAAGGATCTGGGATCGGGGCCCGCAATCGACAATATCGTCGGGGTACAGGATGCCGCCATTGAGATTGCTGTCGTAGTCCTTCCGGACGGGGGAAGAATTGAGCTTCTCGAATACCGCAGTCCCCACGGCGGCCGCGTGTCCGAATTGAATTCGAATGACATCGGTTCAAGCCACTTAGCCCTCAGGGTTCAAGATCTGGATGCCACCCTCCTTCAGGTCGAATCGGCAGGATGGATGCGACTTGGTGCGCCACAATCGCTTCCAGTAGGGCGCGTGGTATATGTCAGGGGCCCGGAAGGCCACACAATTGAATTTATGCAGCCGCCTGCCGCGATTGATCCGCCCCGCGGCTGAACCTACCGACGAGCCGTCGGGGTGGCCACGAATAGGTTCCAGCAGTGCACCGCAAAATGGGCGGATGTCGCAACTGGTTTCCCATTGCTGCTGGTGCTCGGCGGTTCGCGTTCTCCTTCGGTAGCGGAAGGCAGACAGCTATGACCGGGAAGGGCCGCCTTTGTTATGAACTGCTCCTCGGAAGTCAGAACTGAATTTCTCAGTCCAACCTTTCGAGGAGCGGTTCATTGTGTCGGCCCATTCCTGTCCGCATCTCGAACCATAGTTCAGGTGGGGGATCAGGCTAAAAATGGCGTCCCCATCAGGCGGATATCCGAGATTCGCTTTGGCTCAGTCGAAACCTCCGCATAGCGGCGCGGTTCACGATGGTGACACCCGCTGCGGGCTATGCCCGATCTCATGAAGCTGGCGATGTTTCGCCGGCAGGATGTGACAACAAGAAACCCTCGCATATCAGTGCGCCGATCGTGCAGGAAAATCCAGGATTTTAAGCGAGATTAGTGGAGCTTACCGAGTGGTGTTGCGATTTGGCTGAGCGGCTCAGATCTACTTGGCCCTGATCAAGTGCTGGACCGTCCTGCCCGCCCCTGCCCGAAAGGGTCATAACCACGACCTTTGGGCCTGGCACTCTCGGGCTGCGGATCCGGGAATATTGTCGTGGGGTGGACTTCCTGTCCCCTACGCAATCGACGTGCAGTAAGGACCCTCTCAAGATATGTCGGCCGTTTGAGCGGGCCCTTCCACGACAATCATCAGCTCACGCAGATGGCGAACGAGAACATCGCGAGACTGGGGCGACATTGCGGACAGCAACTCCCTCTCGTAGGCGGAGATTGAGTTTAGCGCGGGGGCAAGAACCTCCTGCGCCTTGTCAGTAGGGTGAACGAACGCACTCCGACCATCCCGCGGATTGACTGTCCTTACGACAAAACCCGAGGCAATCAACTTCTTCAGCCGCTTCGTCGTTCCCGGCTGTGACGTCAATGATGTGGTGGCGATCTCGGAGGGCGACATCGGTTTTGCGGTCCGCACTAAGAGCGAAAGAATGTCGAACTCCGCCCGAGTAATGCCATGCTTCGCGAGCACACTATCGCTTCGCGCCTGGATCATGTGAGCAAGAACCCGTATCCGCCCCACAATAGCCAGCGGTTCGGTGTTTATGTCCGGGAGGATCGCATGCCATTGCTCGCGGACGACATCGATTGAATCGTTCATGAAAAGAGTTTACTTCACCAGAGAAGTAAGCATATACTTTTCTAGAGAAGTAAGTCTTGGAAACCGCAATCAACGAGACCCGAATCACAGATTCGAGACACTCGTTTCGCACACGAGGCAAGCCTCGGAGCATGCGAACAATGACGGGATTTAGGTTCCGTTCGTTACAGACGAGCTGGCATGCCAGTGCGCCGCTTACAGTGATCTGCCTCCACGCTTCACCGCGGAAACGTGGAGCCAACAAGATCAGCCAGGCCGAGAATGACCTCCGCTGGTGCACGGACGGATGATGCCGTCTGTGCGTCTGAACTTAGAAGGTGTGATGGAAAATCAGTTGGAATTCGACACGGATGTGCTCATCGTCGGTACCGGTCCGACCGGAGCCACGGCGGCTCTCGCGCTGGCCACCCAGGGTGTGCGCGTCCACATGCTTTCGCGTTGGAACTGGCTCGCCAATACTCCCCGCGCCCACATCACGAACCAGCGCGCCGTAGAAGTGCTGCGGGACCTGGGCGTGGAGGAGGAAGCGGCGAAGTACGCCGTCCCGTGGGGCGAAATGGGCGATACCTTGTTCACCACCAGTCTCGCAGGCCAGGAAATCGCCCGGCTCCGCACCTGGGGGACGGGGGATGAGCGGTACGGGGATTATCTGAAGGCCAGCCCGTGCACGATGCTCGACGTTCCGCAGCCGCTGATGGAACCGATCCTGCTGAAAAACGCAGGGGAGCGTGGCGCGCAGGTCACGTTCAACACCGAATACCTCTCGCATGTCCAGGACGCCGACGGCGTGACCGTCACGTTCCGGAACCATGTCACAAATTCCGACTACACGCTGCGTGCCCGCTACCTGATCGGTGCCGACGGTGCCCGCTCCCAGATCGCCGAAGACATCGGTCTGCCTTTCGAAGGCCAGTTGGCCCGCGCCGGCACTGCCTATGTTCTTTTCAAGGCGGACCTGAGCAAGTACGTCGCTCACCGCCCTAGTATCTTGCATTGGATTATGAACCCGGTCGCCGGCTTCGGCGAAGTCGGCATGGGCCTGCTCCGGGCCGTCCGCCCATGGGACGAATGGATCGCCGGTTGGGGCTTCAACATGGCCGACGGTGAACCGGACCTCTCCGAGGAGACGGTGCTGGCCAAAATACGCGCCCTCGTCGGGGACCCGGACCTGGTCGTCGATGTGCAGACCACGTCCACCTGGTACGTGAACCAGCAGCACGCCAACCACTTCTCCGTCGGGCGGGTCTTCTGCGGAGGAGACGCCGTCCACCGCCATCCGCCGAGCAGCGGACTGGGCTCCAACACCTGCATGCAGGACGCCTTCAACCTGGCCTGGAAACTTGCCTATGTCATCAAGGGCTACGCCGGAGAAAGCCTGCTGGACTCCTACTCCCTCGAACGTGCCCCCGTCGGTCGGCAGATCGTGGCACGCGCCAACCAGTCCCGCAAGGACTACGGACCCCTAAACGAAACGTTCCGAGTCCCCGGCGAGGAGCACAGCATCGACGCCGGGCTGGCAAGGCTGCACGCACCGACGCCGGAGGGCGTGGAACTGCGCCAGAAACTCCAGGAAGCTCTGGAACTAAAGAATTACGAATTCAACGCCCACGGGGTTGAGCTCAACCAGCGTTACGAATCCGCCGCCGTCATCCCGGAACCGGATGCGGGAGAGGAGCAGTGGGTCAAGGATCCGCAGCTCTATGTCCAAGCGACCACCCGTCCGGGAGCGAAAATCCCACACGCCTGGCTCGTGGACCGCACCGGTAACCGCACCTCCACCTTGGACGTCACCGGCCATGGCAAGTTCAGCCTTATTACCGGACTCGCCGGCCGGGCCTGGGAAGCGGCCGCCGCCGAACTGAACGAACCCTTCCTGCGCACCGTCGTCGTGGGCGAGAAGGGTGCCGAGGACCCTTACGGCGCCTGGCACAAGGTCCGCGAAATCCACGAGGCGGGCGCCCTGCTCGTCCGTCCCGACGGCTACATCGCCTGGCGCCAAAGCGCCCCGGTATGGGACCTGAAGACAGCCCGCACCGAACTTCGCTCCGCACTGGACGCCATCCTCGGCCACACAAAACAGACCAACCCCGAACACGTAGGAGAAACCCGTGAATTCACGCCCGTACACTAGCGTCTGGTCCGATCTCGCACAGGTCGAATTCAGCCAGGGCTACATCCAGGCCGGCCCCTACCGCACCCGCTACCTGCACGCCGGCGACAGCTCCAAACCCACCCTGCTGATGCTCCACGGCATCACCGGCCACGCCGAAGCCTACGTCCGCAACCTCCAAGCCCACGCCGAACACTTCAACGTGTACGCCATCGACTTCATCGGCCACGGCTACAGCAGCAAGCCTGAACACCCGCTGGAAATCAAGCACTACATCGACCAGGTCAACCATTTCCTGGACGCCGTCGGTGTCGAAAAGGCCTACTTCTCCGGTGAATCCCTCGGCGGCTGGGTCACCGCCCGGTTCGCCATCGACCATCCCGAACGGGTCGAGCGGATGGTCCTGAACACCATGGGCGGCACCATGGCCAACCCCGTGGTAATGGAGCGGCTCTACACCCTGTCGATGGAAGCGGCGAAAGACCCGTCCTGGGAACGCGTCAAAACGAGGCTCGAATGGCTCATGGCCGACCCCGCCATGGTGACCGATGACCTGATCCGCACCCGCCAGGCCATCTTCCAGCAGCCGGACTGGTTGCGCGCGTGCGAAGCCAACATGGCACTGCAGGACCCGGAAACGCGCCGCAGGAACATGCTCACCGACGAAGACCTGCGTTCCATCCAGGCGACCGCCCTCGTCGTCTGGACCACCAAGGACCCCTCCGGCCCGGTCGATGAGGGCCGCCGCATCGCGGGCCTGATCCCCAACGGCCGCCTCGCCGTCATCGAAAACGCCGGCCACTGGCCCCAGTACGAACAGCCCGGGATCTTCAACAAAATCCACCTGGACTTCCTGCTCGGCCTCGACGCGGGCGCCGGGACGGAACTGACCCCCGCCCACGCGGAAGGCTAGGAGACCGCCATGACCGTCGCACTGCTCGCCATGTCCCACAGCCCGCTGCTCGAATACGGAGACCCTGGACCCGACATCAAGGCCGAAGTAGAGGCGGCCGTGGATGCTGCCCGCAGTTTCGTCCACGACTATGACCCGGATCTGGTCATCAACCTGGGCCCGGATCACTACAACGGCTTCTTCTACCAGCTCATGCCACCGTTCTGCATCGGCTACGACGCTGTCAGTATCGGTGACTTCGGCAGCCAGGCCGGACCTTTGAATGTGCCCAAAGACGTCGCCGAAGGGCTGGCGGAGTTCGTGATCGACCGCGGCATCGACATCGCCATTTCGCTGAAGATGGAGGTCGATCACGGCGCCGTCCAGCCCATGGAACTCATCTACGGTGACATATCCAGCAAACCTTTCGTGCCAGTCTTCATCAACTCCGTTGCGCCACCGTTTACGCCTCTCAAACGCGTCCGCCAATTGGGCGAAGCCATCGGCGGATACCTGAAGACTCTTGACCGGAAAGTCCTGCTCATCGCCTCCGGGGGCCTCTCACACGACCCCCCCGTACCACGGCTGGCCACCGCAAGTGAGGCACAGCGTCGGATGCTGATCGGCGCCGACGGCCGCCAAACTCCCGAGGCGCGCGCAGCTCGGCAACAGCGGATCTTCGATGCCGCGGAAGCTTTCGCCCGCGGCGAAGCGAACATTAAGGACCTCGCCCCGGAATGGGACCGGCAGCTGATGAAGATCCTGGCCTCCGGTGACCTGTCACCCATCGATGCGTGGGACCCACATGAAATGACCGAAATCGCGGGCAACTCCTCCCACGAAGTCCGCACCTGGATCGCCGCCTACGCAGCCCTCGGCGCCATCGGACCCTACACAGTCAACTACAGCTACTACCGGCCCATCCGCGAATACATCGCCGGCTTCGGCATCACCACCGCAACCCTCGACAACTAGCACCCACTCGCCGAGCTAACGGTCTAGCATGCTAGACCTTTTATTTCCCCTTCTCGCCGCAGCACCACTGCACAACGGAGAGCAACCCCATGACACACCAACCCACCACCGCCAGCGACGGCGGAACGGTTACGGCCCGACCATCACCGGCGGACCTGAGGAACGTCGCTAACACGCTTCTCGGTGCTTTGAAGACAGCACGCCCCTGCGGACCTGTACGAGATATCCTCGAGGCAGACCTGGACTCGGCGTACGAGGTCCAGGAACTGATCATCCAGAGCCGGGTCAGCGTCAGGAACCGCCGCGTTGGACGCAAGGTCGGACTGACCGCTCCAGCCGTCCAGCGCCAGCTCGGCGTCAACCAGCCTGACTTCGGAGTCCTGCTCTCCGACATGCAGCTGGGCGAGGACGAACAAATCCCACAAGGCGCGCTCATCGCCCCCCGCATCGAAGCGGAAATCGCCTTCATCATGGGCCGCGATGTCGAGGCCACAGACCGTGATTCAGTCCTCGCCGCGGTGGACTACGTCGCACCATCGTTGGAAATCGTCGACAGCCGCATCGCCGGATGGGACATCGGCATCGTCGACACCGTCGCCGACAACGCCTCCAGCGCCTACTTCGTCCTGGGCAAAGGCAAAGCAACACTCAACGGGTATGCCCCGGCAGGCGCAGAAATGGTCATGACCATCAACGGACAAGAGGTGTCAAAGGGAACCGGGGCGGATTGCCTCGGGGATCCCGTCAACGCCCTGCTCTGGGTCGCCGAAACGGCCGCCGCACTCGGCCGGCCCCTCCGCGCCGGCGAGATCGTTCTCTCCGGCGCCCTCGGCCCCATGGCCCCACTCAACGCCGGGGACATCGTCGAAGCCCGCATCGGCGGGCTGGGCACCGTCACCGCAACAGTCACTAAGGACCCCTCATGAGCGCAAAAGCAGCCATCATCGGCTCAGGAAACATCGGCACAGACCTCATGTTCAAGATCATGCGGCTGACCGAGAAGCTGGACATGGGCGTGATGGTCGGCATCGACCCCGACTCCGACGGTCTTGCCCGCGCCGCGCGGCTCGGCATCGCCACCACCGCTGAAGGAGTCGAAGGCCTCATCGGCATGCCCGAATTCCAGGACATCGAGGTCATCTTCGACGCCACCTCCGCCGCCGCCCACCGCCACAACGCAGCAGCCCTGGCACCCTACGGGAAGAAACTCGTCGACCTCACCCCGGCAGCCATTGGCCCCTACGTCGTGCCCTCCGTAAACCTCGAGCAGCACCTGGACGCCGGCAACGTCAACATGGTCACCTGCGGCGGGCAGGCCACCATCCCGGTCATCGCCGCCATCAACAGCGAAACACCCGTCCACTACGGCGAAATCGTCGCCTCCATCTCCTCCAAGTCCGCCGGACCCGGAACGCGCGCCAACATCGATGAATTCACCGAAACGACCTCCGACGCCATCGTCACCGTCGGCGGAGCAGCCAGCGGCAAGGCCATCATCGTGCTCAACCCCGCAGAACCGCCGATGATCATGCGCGACACGGTCCTGTGCCTCGTGGACCGGCTCACCGACGCCGAACAGGACCGCGTCGCCGCGGCCGTCCGCGACAGGGTCACCGAAGTCGCCGGCTACGTTCCCGGTTACCGGCTCAAACAGGCCGTGCAGTTCCAGAACGAAGGCGCCGAAGTCAGCGGACTCATCCCCGCCGGCCGGGGAACAGGGGAGTACACGAGGGTCACCGTCTTCCTGGAAGTCGAAGGTGCCGCCCACTACCTCCCCGAATACGCCGGAAACCTGGACATCATGACCTCCGCCGCACTCCGCGTCGCCGAGCGACTGGTCACCACCAAAGAGGAAGTAGCATCATGAGCCAGACACCGACCCGGGTCTTCATCCAGGACGTCACCCTGCGCGACGGCATGCACGCAGTCCGTCACCGCCTCAGCCCCGAGAACGTCGGCAAAATCGCCGCAGCCCTGGACGCGGCCGGCGTCGACGCCATCGAAGTGGCCCATGGCGACGGCCTCGCCGGCAGCAGCCTCACCTACGGCCCCGGAAGCCACACCGACTGGGAATGGATCGAAGCCGCCGCGTCCGCGATCAAGAACGCCCGGCTCACCACGCTGCTGCTGCCCGGCATCGGCACCCTGAAAGAACTCCGCCAAGCCTACGACCTCGGAGTCCGCTCCGTCCGGGTCGCCACCCACTGCACCGAAGCGGACGTCTCCGCCCAACACATCGCCTACGCCCGCGAACTAGGCATGGACGTCTCCGGATTCCTCATGATGTCCCACATGTCCGACCCCGAAAAGCTCGCCGCCCAGGCCAAACTCATGGAAAGCTACGGCGCTCACTGCGTCTACGTCACCGATTCCGGCGGCGGCCTGACCATGGATGGCGTCCGCCAGCGGGTCCGCGCCTACCGGGACACCCTCAACCCGGAAACCGAGATCGGGATCCACGCCCACCAAAACCTCTCCCTCGCGGTCGCCAACTCCGTCGTCGCCGTCGAAGAGGGCGCCTACCGCGTGGACGCCTCCCTCGCCGGCCACGGTGCGGGAGCCGGGAACACCCCGGTCGAACCCTTCGTCGCTGTCGCCACCCTGCATGGCTGGGAGCACAGCGCGGACCTCTTCGCCCTCCAGGACGCTGCAGAAGACCTCGTCCGGCCACTGCACGACCGTCCCGTCCAGGTCGACCGCGAAACACTCACCCTCGGCTACGCCGGCGTGTACTCGAGCTTCCTCCGCCACGCCGAACGAGCCTCGACCCTGTATGGCTTAGACACCCGCGACATCCTCGTCGAAGTCGGCAAGCGCCAGCTCGTCGGCGGCCAGGAAGACATGATCACCGACGTCGCCCTGGACCTCCAGAACACCGCCAAGAACCACTCTCAACCCCTCTTGTCCGCTAGCACCACCCCAACCCCTCCTGTCCGCTAGCACCACCCCTCTAAGGAACCCGACATGTCAACGAAGACACCCCCCGTCGCCAAAGGCCAGACCCATCCTATGAAGGTTGCCATGGCAAGCTTCATAGGAACCACCGTCGAGTACTACGACTTTTTCATTTACGGAACGGCAGCAGCACTGGTCTTCCCCAGGCTGTTCTTCCCCGAAGCCAGCCCCCTGATGGGCACGCTGCTGTCCTTCGCCACCTTCGGCGTGGGATTCCTTGCCCGCCCGCTCGGCGGCATCGTCTTCGGCCACTTCGGTGACCGGGTCGGGCGGAAGAAGATGCTCATCATTTCCCTGGTGGGCATGGGCGCCGCATCGTTCCTGATGGGCCTCCTGCCCGGCTATGCCCAGATCGGCATCGCCGCACCCATCCTGCTGACCATCCTGCGCCTCTTCCAGGGGTTCTGTGTCGGCGGCGAATGGGGAGGAGCCACTCTCATGGCCGTAGAACACGCACCCAAGGGCAAGAAGGGCTTCTATGGAGCCTTTCCCCAAATGGGCGCCCCTGCCGGCGTAAGCCTCGCCACTGTCGCCTTCCTCGGTGCCACCCAACTGCCCGGCGACCAGTTCCTTACCTGGGGCTGGCGGCTGCCGTTCCTGGTCAGCGCCATCCTGGTTATCGTCGGTCTCGTCGTTCGCCTCACCATCACAGAAAGTCCCGTCTTCGCGGCGGCCCGAGAGAATCAGGAACTGGTCAAGCTCCCCATCAAGGAAGCCTTCCGTCGGCACCCCAAGGAAATCTTCCTCGTCGCCGGCACCTACCTCAGCCAGGGCGTCGTCGCCTACATCACCATTGCCTACCTCGTGAACTACTCCACCACCATCGTTAAGATCGATCGCACCAGCGTCCTGCTCGGGATCTTCATCGCCGGACTCGTCGCAGTCGTCCTCTACCCGATCTTCGGCTCCCTCTCCGACAAATACGGCCGCAAAACCATATACCTCATCGGAGCCGTGGCCATGGGCGCCCTCGTCGGACCCGCCTTCATGCTCGTCAACACCGGAGTCGCCGCTAACTTCGTCCTGGCCGTGGTGCTGCTCTTCGGCATCGCCATGGCCCCGGCCTCCGCTGTCACCGGTCCCCTGTTCTCAATGGTCTTCTCCCGTGAAGTCCGCTATACCGGAGCATCGGTCGGCTACACCATCTCCCAGATCTGCGGATCGGCATTCGCCCCCATCATCGCCACCGCCCTGTACGCGTCTACACAGTCCACCGATTCCATCGTCATCTATATCCTGATCGTCTCGGCCATCTCCGTTATCTCGGTGGCGCTGCTGCCAGGAGGTTGGGGTCGCAAAGAAGCAGCACGCCAGAACAGCGAACTGCAGCACCCCCAACGCGCACAGGCACCCACCGCAGCTGAGGCCTGAACCGACCTCGGAGCGGACTGCTGGCCTCGCACCCCTACGCCACCGGACAAACAGACTAGGCGGCGGGCACCAAGGGGCCCTGAACCAGGGCCCCTTGGTCAGAAAGGACCGGATTCATGCAAGAGGGCTTCCAGCACGATACGCCCGCAAGAAAAGCTCCGCCGGAAGACACTGACCACCGCCGTTATCCCTTCCTGGAGTGGAATCTGCTGATCGGTGAAGTAGTTGATGTCTGGCGCGGAGGCTTATTTTTCAGAACTGGCCTTGTAGACGAAACCACGCCCTCCGGGGATACAGCCTGGATTGCTGCCGACGGAATTGATCACCGAATAATGATCGAAAAAGCCACAGGCTACGACCTCTGGATCACAGCCGAACAACTGCTGCCCCGGAGGGTTCATCAACCAAGCGATCCAGTTGCCGCGGGAGGGAATGAGGCCGCAATGTGGACGATGCCGGCGTCCCGGCCGCACAACACAGAGCCATTGAATGGCGAGAGTGTGCCCCCATCCACGCCGAAACCGCCCCGCTCAGTCTCAACTAAGGACGTTACTCTGGCCCGCGTGACTTCGAAGACTTTCCCAGTACCCAATTACGTCTTCAGCCGAGGTGGTGGTGGCACCAATATCCACCCGAAGAATCTCATTTAGTGTGACTTGATTCGCAGGCGGACCATTTCACTTTCGTACATCAATACATCATGGGGTTGCCCATGGCGGACAATCCACAGGAGTTTGACTGGCTGCTCATGGACTCGACAAACAAAAAAGATCTCTCAACGTTTCCACAGCCTTGGCGGGTTGTCTGGCTCTTAGCTATTGGTTCCTTCGCTGTGGGGACGGGGCTCTTCGCCCTCAGTGGTGTTTTGCCGCTCATGGCAGCATCCCTGCATGTCCCCGTTGCGGTCGCCGGGCAATCAGTAACCGTATTCGCCGTTACCTACGCCGTTGTCGCACCAATCCTGGCAAGTTTTGCCAGTCGCTGGCCGACGCGATCTTTCCTGCTCATTGCTCTAGGCATCTTTACGGTTGGTAATGCACTTTCTGCGTTCGCAACCTCGCTCGAATTGTTGATGGTTACCCGAATCATCGCTGCTATCGGTGCAGCTGCATTCAGCCCAGTCGCCCTCGGCGCGGCAGCTGCAATTGTTCCTGAGGCCAAACGAGGTCAGGCACTCGCAATTGTTATGAGTGGCCTCAACGCTGCTCTCGCCGTCGGTGTTCCACTGGGAGTGGCTCTAGCTGGCGTTTCGTCGTGGCAAAGCGCCGTGTTGGTTGTCACTGCGTTGGGCGTGGTGGCGATTGCGGTCATCGCTATTGGCGTGCCAAAGCTCCCGCAAGGCCAGCAAACTTCGATAAAGCGGATGCTGGGTATCATGCGCTTTGCTCCAGTGACACGGGTTCTAGTAGTCACAACATTGTTGATCGCCGCAGGAATTAGCGCCTACGCCTACGTCGCCCCTTTGGTTCAGTCTACGGTCGGTGCCACGGGAACTGTTTTCATTGTCCTCTTGGTCGTCTACGGAGTCGGCGCGTTTGCCGGATCGCTTGGTTCTGGCGTCCTAACCGACCGGATTGGCTCGCGCCGAGCCTTGACAGGCACAGTGAGCATGCTCGTGGTGGTCCTTCTACTCTTGCCCAACGTTCACGTACTGTGGGGTTGCATGATTCTCCTGTTCTTATGGGGGGGGCTCTTCGTCGCCAATACGACGCCGCAGCAACATCGGCTGGTCAGCCTCGTGCCTCATGAGCCAACGGTGGTCGTCAGCCTCAATTCGTCAGCGATATATGTCGGCCAAGCAATTGGTGCCGCCTGCGGCGGAGCGTTATTAGCGGTAGGCGTCGACAGCAGCAAATTACCCTATCTCGCCGCAGGGCTGGCCCTGTGCGCGCTCATTCTTCATGTCGTCTCCACTCGCCCGATTCCCTGCCCCGAAAGCGCTCAAGCCTCAAATTCTTCCAGTCAGGCAGTGACCGAATAGAGGACGGAATGGCTTGAACTTCCCCAGTGTCACAGCGTAAATCGGCCGAGCCGGTCAATCTCACTCATGGAGGCCAGGGCCCTACACCCACGAAAAGCTGCCTGTGGCGGAAGAGAAGGCCCTATCAACTGAGGGACACATCGTTGCGGTCCTGGAAGCGGCGAACAGTAGCGCGGGGGCACCTTCTGGGGTCACACCGTACCTGCACTGCTCCAAACCGGGCCGAAGTCTTCCAAGTCCAGCATAGTCATTTCGCGCCGGGCGAAGCCCGTAGGCATGGCAGATTTTGAACGCCACCCAGTCGCGGAACAGGGAGCCGATAACCGGCGTTATGACAAGCTGAACAGTGATTAATGCATCCGATGCATGATCGCCCCTCCTCTGCCGTTACTCGCCGCCACGTAGTAGTTCATCTTCGAAAAGCGCATTTGACCTGCGGAAACACTTCACGCAGAGTCGGCGCAGGGCACTCCTAAAAGCACCTAATGGGCACGCATAGCCACCGGACATTCAACTTGCATCCCTCGTTGAGCAGCGGATTTGCGGGGGTTCTGCATTAATTGCATGATTCTTGCATCCAATGCAATGTTTCAGGAGGGTTTATGGCGGTCGATTCAGCGGGACGGATGCTCGACTTCGGCGCAGTGCGTTTCCTTCATCCGGAGGACGTCGTGTTCACCCAAATGCTCACCGGATGGCGCAACCAGCAGTTGAGCCGGAACCTGGCGTATGGCACTATCGAGGGCCGGGAGCGGCTGGTGACGCGGTTCCAGGAGTCCACGAATGATTATCCGTGGCAGTGGACACCGGCACATGTGGATGAGTTCTTCGGGGATCTTCGCAGCGTGAAGCACGCGGCCCAGTCCACGATCCGGAGTTATCAGGCGGCGCTGAGGGCGTTCTGCTCGTACGTAACCTCGCCTGAGTATGGCTGGGACCGGGTCTGCGAGCAGTATTTCGGAACGCATCCTTCGCAGGTCTGTTTCGACTGGAACACCGCGGTCCATGCGCAGGCGACAGAGTCAGCTCCTGTCCGGCGCCCATTTACCAGGCAAGAATTACAGGCCTTCTTTGACCGAGCCGATGACGAGGTGGACCGTATTGTGACCCTGGGCCGCAAGGGCTGGCTGCCGGCCTACCGCGACGCTGTCCTCTTCAAGGTGGCCTACTGCTGGGGGCTACGACGCAATGAGGTCAGACACCTCCAGACTGTCGATTTCGCCAGGAAGCCGCATGCCAGCGAATTTGGCAAGTACGGAGTGCTGCAGGTCCGCTATGGCAAGGCCATGAAAGGGTCTCCCCCGAAACGCCGCAGCGTCCTGACAGTGTTTGACTGGTCGGCTGAGATCATCGCCGACTGGTTGGAACGCGGCCACCCGCACATGACCGACGGCCTGGACCTGTTCCCCTCCGAACGGGCCACCCTTGTTTCGGAGACGGCGCTGAACCGAAGGTTCAACCGGTACTGTCAAGGGCTGGGCCTCTCCCCCGGCCTGGACATCCATTCGCTGCGCCGCTCCTACGTCACCCACCTCATCGAAGCCGGCATGGACCCCCTGTTCGTCCAGCACCAGGCTGGACACGAGCACGCCTCGACCACGGCCCTCTACACCTCCGTCTCCAGCGACTACCGGGTCAAGACACTGCGCCGTACCCTGGACTCCACGATCCGGGACGCGCTGGCCGGGATGGAAGACTGAACGCATGAAACGAGAGATCGACTACCGCTGGCGACTCGCCGAACTCATGGCAGCCCGCGGACTGCACAACAGCACAGACCTGGGCCCGCTGCTAAAAGAACGCGGCATCGAACTCTCGGCCTCCCAGGTCTATCGGCTTGTCACCCAACGCCCGGAACGCGTCTCACTCATGATGATCGCCGCCCTCTGCGACATCTTCTCCTGCGGACCCGAAGACCTTGTCACCGTCACGGCAACAGACGCCAAAGTCCGCAAGGCCGCCTCCGACACCAACGTCGTGGACCTGAACAAGACCATCCGCCCCAAACGTGCCCGCGTGATCCGCGATGACGGCTGAGACCACCCCCCGGCCTGGCGTCCGCGGCCGACCCCGTACCACCGGGGTGTTCACCTGCGACAGATGCTCACGGACAGCCGGTAAGCATCGCACCAGTTGGCCTGAAGGCAGGATCTGCGGGACTTGTCTCACGATCGCCATGCGGACCCACGGCACCTGCCCCGGCTGCGGGACAGCGCGCATGCTCCCAGGCAGGTCTGCTTCCCACAGTGACCAGCCAGTCTGCGCCGATTGTGCCGGCATCACCCAGGACTACCACTGCTTCGGCTGCGGGACGGAAACCGAGCACTACCGCCAGAACACCTGCGCCCGCTGCTCACTCCGGAACGACCTCAGGGCTCTGTTGCACGTCGACGAGTCTCAGGGCACGGAAAGGACGGCAGCGAAACTACTCGCTGCGCTTTGCGGAGCCCAGCGCCCCAAAAGCATCCTCACCTGGCTCCGCAAACCCGGTGTCCGCGAACTGCTCGAGCGACTCGCCACCGGAGACATCCCGCTCACTAACGAGGCGCTGGACAGGGAACCGAACAGCCTACGGGTGGAGCACCTGCGCAGCCTGCTCACCCACCACAACCTACTGCCCGGGCGGGATCACTACCTCGCGCTCTTTCAGCGGTGGCTACTCAGCAAGCTCGATGACATCGATGACATCGAGGTTCGGCGACCCATTGAGTCCTTCGCCCGCTGGCACCACGTGCGACGCATCAGGACGCTCTCCACAGACGGGAAGCCCACTCGAGGTCCCGTGCACAGCGCGAAGCAGGAAATCACCGAAACCATCAAATTCCTCATCTGGCTCAAGCTCATCCACGGACGAACGGTCGCCTCCCGCCTCCAGGCCGACGTCGACGCCTGGCTGGCCGACGGCGCACAACGCGACATGCCATCAGAACCTTTTTCGTCTGGGCGGTGAAGAACCGGACCTGCACCAACATCGCAATCGGCTTCCGGCAGGCCAAGACCGTGCCACTGCTCACCCAAGGTCACAGGCTCACTTGCTCAAGGCCTGCCTCGCCGACAACATGGCATCCTGTCCTACCGGGTCGCCGGCACTCTCTTGCTGCTCTACGCCCAACCAGTCGTGAAGATCGCCGCGATGAAAAGCACCGACGTGATCCTGACACCCGATGGTCCGCGCCTCTCACTCGGGGAAGAACACACAGCGCCAGTCCCCGAACCTTTCGCCTCACTGCTCACTAGACACCTCGCCTCACGCCCCAACATGCGTACCGGCAGTAGCTCCGGCAGTCCGTGGCTCTTTCCCGGCTACCGCGTCGGGCAACACATACACCCCAACACGCTCATGATGCGGCTCAGAGAAATCGGCATAGACCTCCTAGGCGCACGCAACGCACCCCTGCGCGGGCTCGTTAAAGAAGTCCCGGCACCGCTCGTGGCAGAAATGCTCGGCTTCAGCTACCAAGTCACGCAAAAGCACGCTGCAGCCGCGGCAGAACCCTGGTCCTGATACCTAGGAACCCGACCGGGGACCTAGATGACACAACCGCTCTTGAAGCACTGTTTAATGACTCAATGAACAAAGCTTCGGCTAGCGACACGCTACTCCTAAGCGCCGTGCCATCATCGATTCGCGCAGATGCTGACTCCGCACTCCTTAGTTTGCGAAGACCGGAACTCCAAACAACGCCTCACCTAATTCAAGACACGCATTCCGGAGTCCCACAACGGCCCGGAATAATCATCGAGGGTCAGCTCGTCCAGATCCCATACAGGGTCTACTACGCGTGGCCCGAGTCGCGCCGCGCAGAGGGTTTGAACCAAACCCAACAACTCGTGCTTTGGGCTTGGATGACCAGAGACACTGACGGCAGAATCCGACAAGAAGCCCTTAGGAAGCTCCTGCAGGAAGACGCGCCGTGGACCATTCCTTACATCATCCAACTTTGCGGCGAATACGTGGTCGAGATCGCGACCGACATACTCCAATTCCTCACCACGGAGCTACCAAAACGCCCAAAACTTCGACAGTCATATAGGCAATTCATCGCCGACAACCCAACGTTCATGACACTCACAGGGCAGAGAGCACTGAGCTATTGGAATGCCTACGACCGATGGCGATCTACCCGGGACGAATACCCCCAGTTAGCAGCCCTCCAACTCCTGGATGATCTACGCCGCGACAGCACGGGCAAAAAGTAGGCATTAGTGCCGAAACGAATATGCACGGTTGCCAGTAAGAGTGATCCAATTGGAGAATATGCAGATTAGGACCCGCTGACACGCACAGCCCTGCGCACCCACGGATCCTGCCCAGACTGCGGCGAAGAAAGGTTGGACCCTAACAGACCGCCGGCAGGATATCGGAAGGCTACCCGCCGACAGCTGATCTAGACCAAAAATCCCGAAAGATATCGCGCTCAGCGACCCGTCCGCGCAGCGCTAACATATCAAGTAAGTCCACAATACTGATGCCTCGTATGGTACTGCCCACTATGAATGATGTTGTCGCAGCTATCGGATGAGACTTCATGAGTTTTGTCGTAGTTAATGCCAGTTCAAGGTCTCTCCTTGTTTTCTGACTATCATGCGTAATTGGCACGGCCGCAACACCACTAGCTATGTCATTCACAGCCTGGCGAGATGCCGTAAACTCGACTTTACGCACTTCTTCGAGGGACTCTACAAAGCCGACAATGCCGTCCCCCGACGCGCGAAACATCCGTAGTCCTAACTGCTGGAATTGCGCGAAGTAGCGCTCCAAAAGAAGATTATGAGATTGACGAATAACAAGGCTTTCCGATATCAGGCTGAAAAAAGATATTTTTCGATCCAAGTAGCGCGAAAGGGCATTGTCTAAGTCTGGAGAAAAAATACGTTCAGTGTCGTGAATATCAGTCTGCAACACATAGCCCTTTGTGGGCCAAATTCGGGACGCAAGGTGCCACCGTTCGAGGTCATCCAGCACGGTAGGCTCCTGGAGACCGCCCAACGCTACGGCATAGAGTGACTTCCGCATTGCTTCTTTCACGTCACCAATGGCCGCATCAGTTCCAAAGTCACAGTGGAACCACTTCTCAATGCATCGCGCATCACGCCAACCCGAACCGACCAATCCACCCAACCGAGCAGCCTGTAGACAGAGGTAGTGAGCCAAGGCGAACCGAGATGAAGTGTCCATGTCCGGCCACTGGAGATCAACCCATCTGAGATCCACATAGCTAACTCGGTTCAACGCCTCCTTCATCCAGACACTAACTTCAGCCGAAGAACTATAAAGGCTGACTTGTTGCTTTACTTCGCGTAGATGCTCATAGTCCTGGGCGACCATCATGATCTTTCCCTGGTTTCGTAACGTAATCGCCTCCATGGTCTCGGCAAGAAGTTGTGTCTCAACATAAAGACGGTCAAGAGCATCTAGAGTCGAACCACAACTCGAGAGCACTTCGCGAAAATTAGGAGCGATAACAGCTATATAACGCGCGGACGAGCGGCAATTGGATGAAATAAAATAGTCAGCAGAAAGAACCATGATTACTCTGACAACTGAGAAGCATTAAAAATCTGAGGAGCTAGGGATGATATTGACTTCACATCGCGCACGCTAAAGTCTGCTAAATCGAACACAGTACTAGAGCTCTTTTGCATCGGCCCTTTCAAAACTAACGTAGAAGTGCCAGGGGCCCACGAAGCGATTTGATGAACGGTGTTCATATCAATACCATAACCCTGACCCTCAGCACAGGAAAAGTCTTTTTCAATCTTTATCGCTTGCAAGACACCCTCGTGATGAGTTACGACGAACTGTCGCTGTCTGATCTCTCCAGTTATCACTCGTGACGCAAACGAGTATCGGTGGTTGTGTATACTGCGTGCATAACTTGTTGTCGTCGTCGTCTCCTTGTATTCGTTTATCCAAAGTGAGAGCTCATTAGACGCAAATAGACACCACTTGTAATGCGTACTGACCTCACGAGATAGGTCCCTGCGAACTAAGGTGGAAAGGTCAAGAGACCTCGCACCGAGTTGATCCAAAAAATAGGAGGCCTCATCGGACTGCAAAACTTCATGGAGATGATCACCAACGGCAACTGAGTCTCTAAGTCCTTGCGCAGCACCAATTATGGATTGAGCAGACTTGGGTAGACGGGCAATTTCAGTCACAATTTTCCTATGCTCTAAAGTAATTCAGGTTCGTGCTTTGTGCGAAACGCTGTGAAACTATCTTTGATAGCATTAAATTCGGCATTTTGAGTTGTCCAATCGAGACTAGCTCCCAAATCTCCCAAGAGGCGCAACTCATTTAGCTTTTCAATCATTTCTGCTTCGGTTGTATTTCGAGTAATATTGAACTTGCTCGATGGTGCGCCAGGGTTTCGGACAATGTAATCTAGAAATGGGTAGGTGAAAGTCTGTTTATCGAAACGCAATGTCTCGGGATAAGGTTTGCGATCGCTGTCCTCATCACGCTCCAGAGCGCAAACATAAGCAGCATTATCAAATATCTCAAAGCGATTCGAAAATTTCTTACTCAGGAATGAAATCTCAAAGTCAACTGGTCCACGCGCAAGGAAGAGCCCCACAAGTGCTTGGGCGATATGGCTTCGCCAAGAATGTTGGATCTGTTCGTACGTACGCCGAGCTTTCCTGTTGTGAGGAAGAGTCATTTCGTAGCGGATAAGACTCACATACCCAGGCGCGTCAGGGGACGGGTCAGGAAGCATAATGCTGACTCTTGACACTTTGGGCGGAAGATGGTGCATTCTAAGTGCGGTCCAAGAACCGCCTGTGCCCTGAAAATAGTAGTGTTTACTGCTGGCAAGGTCCTTCATTAAGGCAGTGTTGAATTCTGGATCTGGGCTGCCAGTGCCGCGAAATACGTGCGTGGGGTAATGAAGAGGCTTTATTACTTTGAGAGTTCTTATCATTTCTTCATACTGGGCCCTCGATTCTGTCTGGATAGTCGCAACCACGGTCTGCGCAGCTCGCTTCAAGAGACGTTTCGTGGCCTCTCTTCGCTGACCTCCGAAAACGAGCTCAAGTACGAGTCCAGCAACGATGGACACCCCTAGACCTTGTACGACAATGTCACCGAGGTTCCCAATGAATAGAGGCCATGGATCCTTTGGAGCGGCAAGAAGCGATTTTACAAAGCTCAGTACAAGGATCGCTCCCACAGCCACCACAAAGATGATGAAGATCGTTCGGAACTTGATCTTCTCGTAAAGATCTTCTATCTGATCTACGATTGAGTCAGCTAGTTGCGTATCTTCATTGCTCATCCAGATCCTCGTCTTAGCCTCGTAGCAGTGCTTCCCGCAAGCGGTAATGCTGTGGTTACCCCGTAGCATATCGCCCGTCCACCTATATTAAGTAGGATGAGTTTTGTGCCGTTTCTGGCCGAATGAGTGGTGTCGGCAAGCGCCTCAGGCACTACTCGATGCAAAGACTCGCCCAGGTCACACGCACGCGGGCGTTGGCACGGCACATTCCGCCACCGGCGATGACATGGCCTTTTCACAACACCTTGGAGCTCTCTCGATCGTGCTCCCCAACCCTGACAAAATGGCCCCCTCGCCATGGAATTGGTAGTTCACCTGCGCGAGGAAGATAGTTGGACCGGCCAAAGCAGGACGAGGCACTCACCTTGATCCGAATAGTTCCCCTTCAAATAGACCAAAGCCGGTATCCGAAGGAGGCTGTATGGAAACCATCGAAAACAGGCATTCTGGCACGGCTGGAGGCGTTTTGGTCCCCTTATGACCAGAGAATGCCGCAGAGCGTCCACGTTGATATTTCTGCCTCTGCCTCCAGTAAGGTGGCAGGCCAGCGGGCACTCTGGATGCTGGTCAACCATCTAGCCAGAGCAGTCGGCGCCCGTGGCCGGAATTACATTGTCTTGCCCAAGGCAAAGCTCCTTCCCGCGGTTCTCGAACCCCCAAAGCCAATCGAGGGGTGCCACTTATCGTTATGTGGTCGGCACAGGCTCCGGAGCAGAGCTCCATCATCGGCATCGATCGCGTTGACAACGCCCAGCTATCTTTGGCTTTCGGGGATTTTGTGGGGAGGGATGACGTGCTCAACCCCTGAAGACAGTGTGGAAGGGAACCTCCCATGTGGTCCCTACGTCGCCGCAGCCCACGCCGCTGGCTACGTCTTCCAAAAGCGACTACGCGGCAGCGCACTCGGATCTGGGGGCTGGTGTGGGATCCGCACTAGGGCCTTGCCCAGGAGCACCCCAGCCGCCAGCAGTCGCAAGGTTTCTGTTATCAGCTTGGACAAAATCGCTCGCTGTCAGCGCTACAACGCATGATCCCGAGAACGCTTTCGGTGCGTCTATTACAACCTTTGTGGCCAATGTCTTGCGTGCGGGACCCCCGGGTTGAGGGCCTGCCTGATGTGCCATAACCCCCTTGAGCCGGAGATCAGCGACCACGAATTGCGCGAACGGTATCTGGCAGCAGATCAGGAAACACGTGGGCGTCTCGCGAAATCCCTTGCAATCTCGACAGGCGGACTCGATTCCTGGGGCACGCACGGCGCGTTGCGGCGAACTGGACAACCGACCCTGCCGTTACTTGCGGGGAACTCCTTAGTCAGCCCACACCAGTTTTGGCCGGTTATCTGAGTCTCCTGGCCAGGCTCGCACGTCTGGATGGCCTCGGCCGTGTTCGTCCTCGCCTTCAACACTGCCTCACGAGTTGTGGGCGGCGGCCTGCCTCCGAAGCTGACTCCGTTACAGCTCTTTGGGGCTTTCGCTCGGACGGGCGACGGGTCATAATCCGCGCTCGAATATCAAAGTTGTAATTCAAATACTAGGATCCCTTTGGGTGCGGTCGCCGCGCCCTACGCGGGTGGTGATAGACGCTGCCCGAAGTCGAAATGGGGATCCTTCGTTGTCGAATCAAACACCACCCGGAACAGGTTTGTTCCGGCTTTCAAAACCCACCATCATCGTGGGCATCCTGGCGCTGCTCTTCATGATCAGCGGCGCCTTCTCCTCCGGCTTCGGAGGCGTCTTGCTCACGCTGGCACTCTTTGCTCTGCTGACAGGCCTATACATTGTCGTGACCGGCCGCCGCTCCTGGGCGATGCTCCGCGGGGGCCGAAAGGCCGGCGCCATCCTTCTAGCCGGTGCGCTCGTGCTCATGGTGGTCGGCGCCGCGATCACACCACCAAAGCCAAAGGAGACACTCGATGCCTCCCAAACTGCAGCCGAAGCACAGAAGCTGGCCGCCACCGCTGAGAGCTCCACGCCCACACCCACTCCAACGCAGTCGGACACCGGCACCCCACTGGACCCGGAGACCACGACCGAGCTGGCCAAAACCGCCACGTACAAAGCCCCGCATGCGCAGCCTGCCTACGCCACCAAGGCACTCGACCTTCTGGCCACCCTTCCCATCAAGGGCAGAGCCCCCAAGACCGGCTATGACAGGGAACAGTTCGGTCGAGCCTGGGCCGATGTGGACCGGAACGGCTGCGACACCCGCAACGACACCCTCAAACGCGACCTCAGCCAGATCACCTACACCAACAGTGTCCAGTGCAAGGTCCAGACCGGCGTCCTCGCCGACCCGTACTCGGCAAAGACCATCAGCTTTGTCCGTGGCTCCGGAACCAGCGCCGCCGTGCAGATTGACCACGTTGTCGCGCTCAGCGACGCCTGGCAAAAGGGCGCCCAGCAACTGTCTGTGGAACAGCGGACCGCTTTCGCGAACGACCCGCTGAATCTTCAGTCCACTGACGGCCCCACCAACATACAGAAGGGCGACGGCGACGCCGCGACGTGGCTGCCGCCGAACAAGACCTTCCGTTGCGACTACGTCGCACGGCAGATCTCGGTCAAGTCCACCTACACCCTGTGGGTTACTCAGGCCGAACACGACGCCATGGCCAAGATACTGGGCGACTGCAAGGACCAGATCGCACCAACTAATGAAAAGGCCCCGTCAACACCTGTCATTGCAGCCTCTTCACCTGCCACCGTTTCCGAACCGGCACCAGTTCAAGCCGCGGTCCCGGCACCAGCCGACCCCGCGCCCGCCCAGGCCGTAGTCCCGGCCCCCGCAGCACCGGCACCAGCCGCTCAGGCACCGGCGGTTCCGGCCCCCGCACCTGCGGCACCTGCACCAGCTCCTGCAGCCCCTGCCCCGGGTGGAGGCGCCACGGCCCTCTGCAACGACGGAACACTCTCCTACTCGGCCACCCACCGTGGCACCTGTTCCCACCACGGCGGCGTAGCCGCCTGGTACAAGTAGGCCCAAAAGAACGGACTGTCGACGGCTCAGTGCTGGATTGACAGAAGCTAGGTGGCGCTCCCGAAACGAAGCGCCGCCTAGCACCACCGTTCCCGACGAATCCTGGAAGCTGGCCCAGCACCAATTGCAGAACAAGCCTGCGCAAGTTCACGACCTGCTCTAGAGCTAAGGCCGACACTGAACCGAGCAGCCGTTGAATGCCATGGGTAGATGATCATGAGCAGCCACGAACGGGACGAAGCCACCCTGCTGCGAATTCCAAACCACTCATTGTTTCGAGCCTTACTCAACAAGCCATGCATTGAAGGATTCATGAGCAAGTGAAGAGACGTTTTCCCCCGTTGGATGTGGGATTCTCTCGTCTACGTGCACCCGATAAAGAACGCGAATAACGGAGATTTCGTCAAGCGGCGTCCTTCCACGCCCGAGCTGCTTGATGACTCAGCAGCTAGAGGTTTCGCGTTGCTGCTGCGACAATTTTTGACCAAGCGGTATCGCCTGAGGATTGGATAACAGGCGTTGGATTCTCCAACACCTTTTGGCCTTCGGTTGTAAATGCGTTCCAAGGGACGTCCAGCCTGTGATCTTGATGAGCTTGGCAGTACTTGTCGAGGTCCACAGGACCTTTTGAGTATGCATCCCTCAGATTAGCCAAAAAGGGCCAGCGTCACCTGTGGCTTCTGCATACTCCATGATCCTGGCCTTGGTGGTCACACTGAACTGCGTCCCAACGCTTGGCGAGTAGTAGATCACTCCCCCCCGTAGCGGGGCCGTAACGCGTCTGCCAGCCGTAATCATCCTTTCCGGGCCGACAATCACAAGTAAGTCGAGGGCACGAGTTACTGCACCTTGCTTGCCGTCAATGTCCGAGTGCGCTTTCAACAGCTCCTCTGACTTCGGTTCCGGCTAATCCTCAGCGAGGTCTGCCCCACCGATCGATATCCCGCGCGCGGAAATCGCCTCGTAAATGGCACGCGTAGCCATGAGGAATTCGACATAAGCCTCGCGCCGCTTCTCCTGGGGCCACCGATCGTGTTCCCTTGCCTCAGTCCTTCTCAGTGTGTACAGGCCGATGAGTGCTGAAAGGCCGCGTGGCGCCCCTGTTCGCCGTAACGGTACAGGTCCAAAAGCACGTTGGCGTCGAGAGCAACAAGACCAGTCTTTAGCGCAGAAACGTATTCTTTTCTTTTGGCAGTCCGATACCCTTCAAAGCCATCAAGATGCCCCCTACTGGCTGGCTCGGCAGCGTGTGCCTTCGGGGACGACATATCTGGACCTTGGTCTTCCTTGCACAGTGACATCAGTTGCTGTTCTTGGCCTTTGGAACGTCTCTGTAAATGCCAAGCGGCGTAACGCTGACGGTGGGCCAACGCGGACCGTCTAGAAGACCGATGCGTTCCATGTCTCCTAGCAGACTCGCCGCACCTCGCTCCGTGGCGGCTCTTGAGATGTTCCCAGAGGGAAGAATGAAGTTCATACCCCCCTCGGGCTTCGTCCTTTCGTCCTGTTCAGGCACGCTGGCGATTTGAAGAACGGAAGTCCAGTTGCTCATGTAAGTCCCGTAGCGACTGAACAGGTGCTCGCGTTCTTCTTGGATGTAGTCATTTCGGTTGAGAAGTGAGCCACTAAATCCAAACTCCAAGTGCTTTTCTCCGCAGGGAAGTGCCTTCATGGCTATGTCATCGCCCAAGAAGGAGTGAACGAAATTGTACATCGCCTTGATGCCTTCCTCGCCAACATCTCCGACTAAGCTTGTGCGGGCATCTTGAAGGAGTTGCGCCTTTTGCTTGGCCACCGACGTGCCCTTCACAGGCTTCACCTCAGCGCTATTGGTGGAAAGCCGTGCGAGCGAATCCACCATGCCAAGGTAGCGTTCGAGTCTGGACTCAAAAAGTCCCCCATCTAGCATCTGGACCTCGCATGTGATCCGAATGATCTGAGCTGGCTCAAGCTCCGCCTGGACGCTGCCATCGGCCCACTTTGCGGCGTCGTAATAGTCATCAGTGGCGTCGGTGATGAATCCGTTTTCATCCGCAGAGTCCTCGAACAGGGAGAAAACTACGTCCTGGAGAGACTTCTGCTCTTCTCGTTTCCAGTCGTGCGAGTAGCCGCCGCCCCCGCCGAACCCCAGGAGCTTCGCCTGGGCGTCGGCCTTGACATTGTCTGTGTGACCAGCCTTGGTCTGCTCAACCAGACCGCCTTCCATGTGAGCTAGGAAAGACTTCACGCGCTGGGTGTCGACGTACAGGAATTCTCGCGGTCGCGACTCATAGCTTGCCATGCTTCTCCAACTTCTATTCAGTGTGACCATGCTAGCTTGACAAATAGCCCCTCATAGAAGTCTTGACAAGCTGGGCCCAGGTCGTTCCTGAATTCTGCCGAGAAGTCGCGGCGCGCAGTGCGCACTTATCGGAGCCTTCAAGAAGGTCGCTTCATCTTCCAAATCTGGATCCTCTAAAATGACTTCTGCCAATGCTGTGATTGCTTCTATGGTCTTGTTCGCACGGTAGTACAGCCATGAGGGCGTCAGGAGCAGGATGCGTGCTTGCTCGATCTTTCTCGCTTCCTCCGCGAAATTATATCCAACGGCATCTCCGCTTTGACCCGAGTCTCGCCCAAGGTCCACAGGAACACTTCTACGGCTACCAGGAAATCCGTGTAAGCCTTAAGGTTTTCTTCCCTTGGCCATTTTGAGTGCTCGCGCCTTCAGGCGACGCCAGAAAGACCCGCGACGGTGCCACCGACTGCACCTCCAGCGATCCCCAGTACGACCTTGGCAGACTCATCCACTTCCGGATGCCTTCGCGATTTGGGGCTCAGTTTCTTTTTGGGCTGTTGCCTGACGCTTTGCCTTCATCCGATTGACCCGCGCCGGTCCCTGGAAAACCTCACTCAGTATCTCCGTCATGACGTCAAGGACTGTGTCGGCATCGTCAACGCCTACGTCATTGACGAAGTCGCCGTGTGCCATTTCGTTGCCCAAGAACCTTAGCTCGTGAGCTGCATCCTTGGTGAAGCCACGGATGTCTCCCTGGGCGTGGAGCGCATCGATCTTGGCGTGAAGGGCTCCCCTTAGGATGCCCCGTTCCTTCGTCGTGGCTTCAACCACCCCGCGTGCTAGGAGAATTGCTCCCCTGAGAGCATTGATACTCCGGCACCTATAGGCTTCGTCCGCGGCGGTCGCTATGTGCTGAGGCACATCGGGAAAATCTTTGCCGCCCACTGTCTGCGGAGTCCATGTGACTGGATGAGTGTCCCACCAGTTGAGGGACTGAGCTGCCAAAGCGCCCTCGCGTTGCAGACCTGCGGCGGAACCAATACTGAGACGCCGACAGTTATCACACGAGAATGCGGCCTCCACGCGAATGAGATTTGGGGCTACTGTGGCAAGGCCGTTTGTCGTTGGCTCACCATGTCGAGTCATATTGGATTTGGCCTGGCACCATGCGCAAACTGTGGCTGGCATTTACTTTGTACCCCCATGAGCGAACTTTCGTTGATCTCAATATAGCCAGCACCTGCGACTTCACCGGCACACGCGCAGGCTTAGTTCCTGGCCGCTGAATGCAAACCACCAGTCTTCGACTTCTTGATTGGCTTGGCTCAAAGTTGGTTCGCGCGGTAATCGCGCCCGCCTTGTTTGAAGGTGAGCCAGCTTGGCGGGACGTGGCCCCGGGCGACGAGTTGCGCATGTACGAATGTCCACATCTCAGTGGGCGTGGGACAGTTTTTTGGGTGAAACTCTACTTGGCCCAAGCCAGAAGAGGACCAAGACCGGTTTACCCGTTGGCTCGAATCCGAATAACTGGCGTCAACTATCCGAGTCAGCGTGATGGCGCTCGTTGCTGTACGTCGCCTTCGCGAATGGTTGCCCGCCACCCCGAAAGACATGTGGCTGACATACTGGGGTCCATGTTGCATCGAATGCTCTGATACATTTCGGGCAATCAGAAAGGGCCATCTATGGGCTTCGTTACCCGCCGCCTCGTCCCACGCAGGATTCGCAGAGCAATTCACCCTGTTAGAACTGCTAAGCGTGCCGCCTACCGCGCCACCGTTCCGCGCAGCGTACGCCGAACCGTGAGTACAGCGCGCAAGGTGGCCCATCCCGTCAGGACTGCCGGTTATGCAGCCGAGAAAGCGATTTTCGGGCCCCACAACCGACGTTCATCGCGCACCGGTACGTCGGCTGCTTACGGCATATGCGGCGTTCGACACGGCAGTCCCAGAACTGCGGCCAACTGCCGTAAGTGCCGTCAGATTCGCCCGACGTTCAGCCGTTCCTCCACACCCACGAAGGGCTCGAGCAAGTCATCCACACGAACCGGCGTCATGGTTGCGATGGTCGTCTTCGCGTTGATCGGTTTCACGAGCGGTGGCGGGGGTACCATTCTCGGGGTGTTGCTCGTTATCGCATTGCTTACTTGGGCACTCGGTGCTTTCGCTTTCAAAGACCACTGATCTCACCGTTACAGCCGGACCCTGCCACCCATATGCTGCGATGACCGATGGAATATGGACAAAGCTCCGATCAAATAGCGATTGGTCGGAGCTTCGTCCTCTCTCTATCCGGCTCAACTAGGGTTTCGCCGGGAAGCAGCTCACCCGTTTCCGTAGGCGGGATTCATCTAGCGCTTACGCCGTGTGACGGGGGCGGCAATGGTTTTACCATGTCCATTTTCCCGTCTTCCGGCTGCGCTCGATCTTGCTGCCCTGGGATGGATCTCTCGGGTCAGCGGCTGGGGCCGTTTTTGCTTCGTTCTGCACCTATAGAGGATCCGCGGCTGCTCTTGCGTGCTTTTGCCGCGTTGCTGGTCGTGACGGCTGCGCTTGGGTGTACGCCCTCGTTGCGGGCGGCTGCGAGCCGGCCACGTATCTGCGTTTCGTTGGCCCCGGTACCACTGAGCGAGTCAGCGAAGCTCGCGTAGTGTTCAGCGGATCCGTAACCAGCCTGTGCAGCACTTTCTGTCTTCAACCCTTGGTCTCTTTGTCGCTTGCTGTCGTTGCCGGTGACGCGTTCTTCGATTTCGCGTCCGGGTCCTTCTATGCGGGCGAAGAGCTCCTTCTCGGCGCGCTCGTACCACTGCTCCTGGGTTGACCACCTGTCGCCCGTGAACCCGCCCTCAGCGAGGAGTTTAGCTTCGTGCAGGTTCTTGGCCGCGTCCACGAACGCGGTGTCTTTGAAGCGTTCCTCTCCTGCCCCGTTGATGTTCGCCGTTTCTTTCCTCAGCTGGTCGATGTCCGGACCGTTGATGCCGTCCTTGCCGATCAGGAACATGCGTTCCTTCACGGCGGCATTCGCTACCTCCAGCGCTTTGGGTGTCTTTGCGTTGTGTGCCTGCTGGAGTGCCTTGCTCAATTCAGGGTTGGCCAAATACTCCAGCGGTACCTGGTGCTGCTTCATCTCGGACGCGAGTTTTGCAGCTTGGGCACGGAGTTCTTCTGCGCGGGCAGCCGCGAGGAGTTGCATGGCCTTTTCTTGTTCGGCGGCCGCGTTATGGGCCTCTTCCTGAGTGAGGGCAAGTGCGTCCTGCCGCGCCTTCTCCATGGTGATGGTCTGGATGCCTGATTCGAGGTAAGCTGCGTCCGTGCCGACGTCGTGGGTGTCGATGCCATACCGTGTCAGGACCTCCTGACGGATCCTCTCCGACGCGGCCAAGGCAGTGGGATCGTGGTCTTTCCAGCCCTCAGCGACCGCGTGTGCTGTGGCGATGTCGGCGGCCTGGGCTTTGTCCCACCATTGGTCTTTTGCGACCGGCGCGAGGGCTGCGTGGGCGGCGCTGCGCTCGGCTGCGAGACGTGCTTGGGCTTCGTGGGCGGCCTGTGAGTCAAGGTGTTCCTGTTGCCGCTGGGATTCCTGTCGTTTGCGGGCCAGGGTCTCCGCGACACGGGACGCGATCATCAGCGATTGCCGCAGTCCGCCGTCAAGCACTTCGTCCATTCCGTCTGATTCACTCATTGGTGTTCCCCTTGCACTAGTGGTGTGATTCTTATCGGTCGAGGCCCTGGCCAGTGCCGCGTTGGCTGGGCTGATGGGTCTTTGCGGGTGTGGCCGGCGTCGGCGTGGTCGGCACCGCTGATCCCGGACGAATGGGAGCCATGCCCCGGCGTGCAATATCAACAGCCGTGCGCGGCACCGCAAACTCTGTTGCCGTTTGTTGGCCGGCACCGACGGAGACGGCCTTGGGCATGGTGGCGCTGAATGGTCCCAGCTGGTTCTCCACGACGGAGCGGATGCGCTGTGCTTCGCGGCTCCGCCCGGATTGGGCGTGCATTTCGTACACGGCGAAGGCGGTGTTGATCAGCTGCACCATGAGCGCCGTTTGGGCGGCTGTTTTGTTCTTGCTCGATGCTGCCAAGAACAGCATTGCTGTGCCGGCGATGGAGGGCAGCGCGACGGGTTTGTTGTGCTCGCGTGGTGCGCGGAGCTGGGCGGTACGGGAAAGTTCGGCAGCGGTGGCCGCTAAGGGTCCGGGTGTGCTTTCGAGACGGTGGGACCATGCTGCGAACGCGCCGGAAACTTCCCGTGCAGCCTTCGCCCAGGTCGCGTGATCATCCCGGGGAATGGACCGCAGCTGCTCCGCAAGAGCTGCCGCGTTGCGGGTGTACTCCACCCATACATCAGCGGAGGGGTTTGCGTTTTCGGGACCGGTCTTGGAGACCTTGCGCTTGTTGCGTGCAGCGGCGTTCCATTCGGCGGCAGCTTCGGTGGCGAGGTGCGGTGAGTCCATCCACGCTTCACGCAGAGCACCAAGCTTCAAGTCAGAGGCGAGGGTGCCGCCGCCGAACCAGATAGGCCTCTCCCCCGACCTGGGACGTTCGGCGACGGAGTAGCCAACGATGACGTCCGTGGTGTTCTTCGCGTACCGGGGACGGAGCAGCATTCCGGTGTTGCGGGCGCGGCGGACGAACTCGCCTTCGGACGCTGACGCGCTGGCACTGGCCCGGACTTTGCGTGCCAGGGATGCCCTGTGCATTTCCCGTTCGTCACGGACAGCGGTGGCCTTCTCCGCCCGGTCATAACCGCGGGTGGCGTGCACGGTGGAGAGCTGCTCCAGCCCGTACTTGGCTTCCAGCTCGCGGCACGTCTGCTGCGCGCGTTGGTAGTCCCCGTGGGTGGAGGCTTTCGTGCCATCTTCCCGGACCAGGGAGACGGCCAGGTGGATGTGGTGGTTTCCGTTCTCACTGGTGCCGTGGTTGATCGCTACCCACCGGCATTGGGTCTTGCCGCTGGCCTCGGTGAAGCCCATGGAGTCCATGAAGTCGTTGGCGATATCGCCCCACTGCTGGTCCGTCAACGCCCCCTCTTCGGCGCGCAGACTCAGCGAGCAGTGCCACACGCTGGCATCCTTGTAACCCACGTGGACGCGCTGCTTCCTCGCAGCGTCCCACGCGAAATCCTTGATCCTAACCTCGACGCCGTACGCCTTGCGTGGCCGGTCCAAATGCTTGGCAATGGCCACCGCGTCGTCGTGGTCCAGGACACCGTCGTCGTACCATGCCATGATCGCCGCGTCCCCGGCCACCAGGTGCGGTTCCGTGTGCGCGTTCTTCGTCTTATCCGTATCGGTCGATGCCAGGTAGACCATGAGCCCGGTCATGCGCGAACCGCGGGTGATGTTCGGAATCATCCCTACATCAACCCATCAATCGCATCATCAATGCGCATCGCCACGGACCGGATGTGCTGCAGCGCTTCCCGCGCTTCGGCAGGGTACTCCCCCGTCGCGTTGGCCTGCCGCGCGATCTGGTTGATGTTGTTCGAGGATCGCGCCAACAAAAGATGCAACGACATGAGCTCGGCCATGATCGCCCGACGCTCCGTCGGCGAATCCGTGCCCTCCGACAACGCCGTCGACACCAGCAGGTTCGGGACAGTCACTCTCTCCCGCGCGGCCCTCGCCACAAGAGCTGCCTCTTCCTCCACCGTGACCCAAACGTCTCTCCGCTTCTTGGACCCCGCCGGAGCATTCGCACGACGACGACGGGACAAATTGGAACGACCAGCACCCTCCTCCGGCACCCCAAACCCTCCCTCCAAAAGCCCAGCGCAGCGACCCCGAACCGGGGACCACACAAGCCAGTGTGCCGCACCCGACCGCCAGTGTCGAGCGCGTCAAGCCACTTACACCCGTGTAAATGTATAGCTTGCTTCGTCGGCTGCTTTCTGCAGATCTCCCCAGCGTGTTTGCCGGACAAGCAACCGCTCAGTCGCTATGCTGGTGGCACATTCGGCGAAATCCAGGGGGAGATAATGCGTCAAGACATCAACCAGGCACTCGAACTGCCGTCCAAATTCCACAACAATCAGGAACTTTTCCAGCTGCGTTCGGAACCGCCTGAACTGTCACCGGCAGCGTCTCCCTCAAGCCCACAAAACAACCCAAAGCTCGCCGAGGAAAGGCAAGCACAAGAGGCCTTAACCAATCCGCTCAGCGTCGATGATGCCTACTACGTGGAACCGACCACATCAGAACCTGCTCAGATTGTCATGGGCTTCAAAGTGGACCGTAAGCCAAGCAACGGCAAGTACCTGGTGGACGACGTAACCCGCATCCTTGATGCCGGCACAGATCAAGTAGCCGGCACCATCGAGTCGCTGGCGACGGACCATCTTCGCAAGGCAACAGGAACAAGTGCCCGCATTCATGACGATGGATACACCATCAACATCCGGGCAGAGCTGCACGTCGATAGCAGAACATCCCAAGCCGACACACCGACGTTGACCAGAGATCAAACTGCAGCACTACCCGGCATCGAGCTCGCAGTCCGGAACGTCCTTCCCTTCGAAGTCCAGGAACACGCCAGTTCCGTGGCGGCGAGGATCGCGAAAGAACTCCCAACACAGACACAAGTGATCGATGCCTACGAACGCCCAACCCTTTCCGAAGTCATCGATCACCATCAACGGCAGTTCAGTCCCTCCCCGGGCCAGCCCGTCGCGCTGAACACCTATCTACGCTCGTTCCCGGCGCATCCCGTCGCTGCGCTGACAGACAGCCCAACCCCTCCCAAAGCTGCGACGCACAGCACCGCGACTATCCCGGACCTCCACTCCGGACCGGAACGCTAGGCCACCACTAAGAAAGGCACCCACGGAACATGCCCATCGATATCGAACAGACCAAACACCAAGCACGCGCCCTGCTGAACTCACGCATCACATCAGTCGAGGAACTCGTCAAGGCACGCCAAAAAGTCACCGATCTTAAAGAACAACTGGTCGACGCGGAACGCGAAGACAAGCGCGCCTACGTTAAGGCCATCAGGGACGGCTGGAGCGCCGATGAACTCAAGAAGCTCGGCCTCGAACCCGCGACGGTAACCCGCCGGCGCAAGGCCCAAAACAAGACACCAGATTCCCCGATGGGCAGGCCTCAAGCGAATTCCGAAAACTCCCACAGCCACTAAAGCCCCTCGCCCACACGGGCACGGCAAAAGCTAAACCCTTCGGGCTTTTCCCGCACACATGTGGACGACGGGACCCACCTGACCGGTTGCACACAATCGCCAGGGAACCTCTTCTGCGCAGGTCACCATGGGCGGCCGGCGATCATGCACAATCTGTTCTGTGAGTGGGCGGGTGCGTCCCCCAAAACAAGGAATCCATGGATCAGCCTCTCCTTATAGCCGCGACCCTCGCATCGGCTTTCGTCGCCTGTCTCGCCCTGATTTCAATCTCTATCGGAATCATTGAAGTCTCATTCTTTGGACAGCGCGTGATTGGCTTCACCGAGAACCAACGCAAGCAATTCATCACCAACGTCATCAAGGTCATACTCACCACAGGTGCCGCCAGCATGGTCGCAATCGTGCTCGTCGTTCCAGGGCTTGCACAACAAACCGCACCAGGGATTCCGAACTACACCCCCGCTCTCACCCTGATAGTGGTAATCGTCGCAGCGTTAGTCACGTACAAACTTGAAGTAGCCAGCGAATCCCCAGACACCCTCTTTGACCTCCACAGTGACTTGCGGAAATCCTGGGTAGATGAAGAGGACCTAAAGCGTCACGCCATCGCACGCCGCAGAGCATGGCTGCGCGACTTCATGAGGACGAACGGAGGCCGATCCATGGTGTCCTCCAAGCGACCTCTCAACGCCGCTTACCAAGCAGCGATCGATAAATCACTGGACTACGACTACACCGACATGCGATTCAAAAGACTCGCCAGACTGACAACTTTCAAGACGATAGCGGCGATGATCCGCGGGCACGTGTGGCGATCTCTCTGGCTACTCACTCCCCTGTTTGCCGTCCTATTCTCGTGGCTCACGGTACTGCTCCTCTGGACACCGGATAGCACTCCCGATGTCCCAGGCCTTCTCCTCTTCGGAGTGGGCACACTCGCCCTCGGCTGCACGTTTAGCTACTTCAACTTTTGGGCCCGCTCGACGGCACGCCTCAAGAGGTACTGCGAGTTAAAGCGATATGAACAGCTCTGCGACCTGCTGCTGACGAAGTTCGCCATACGCGCATCAGCAGCACACAAAACAGCCACCGCAGAAGGGGAAACTCAACTCGCAACAGCACAACAAGTAGCCGCACTCACCTCAGCGCTCGAAGCGCATCTCCAATCCAGCTCACCCGGAATCATCCGCCGCATCCTCCGAAAGCTCTGGTAAACCCTCAACCACGTACTCTGGACTAATTCTCAGCCACCCCAACGGGAACATTTCTCCTGGTCCACGCCGGAGCTCCCGGCACCCCAAACATCCGTGGTGGCGTTCTTTCAGCCTTGACGACACACACTGGTCGCGCTGGGGCCCAAACACGCAGGCACAGGAACCGAGCCTGACAGGAGACCTCTAAAGCGCCACGGGGATTCACGCTGAGGTACCCGACACTTTCACCCCAGACTTACCTACCGCAGCGCACGTCATAAACCATAGAAACCCAATGGACGACAACTCCTTGAGTCCCGGTTTTCGAATGCCATGACCGACGTTGTTCAAGGGTGCTGCAGGCCGAAGTCGAGCCCCAAGTTGGTGCCCCAGAAGAGATGGAATGTCAGCGGTCTTCGTGACGAGCGGTTTCCTCACGGGTTCGTCTCCCTGGGCGGAGTTCACCGGCTTCAATACCGGGCCATTTCCGGCCGTTGTTGTACTTGCGCTGCAGCCGGCGTAGCTCTCTGCGGGCAGCTCCTTCAACGAAGTCTGTAATGGACACATACCCTTCCAGCTTCCCGACTGCTTGAACGGCGGCCCGGATCTGCTTCAGGTCCTCTTCAGTGAAATAGGGCCCCTTCTTCTCACCCGACTTCATGGGTCAGGACGCCTGGAGATAGAACATGAGGAACTGCAGGGAGAAACTGACCAGTCCGATTGCCAACAAGCCCAGCATCCTCTTCCCATATCGGGATTTGTCACCGCTGAACTGCTGCGTCTTCATGGCAGCAAGAGTCCCGAGCGAATCCCGTAGGGTTTGGCGGGTCTTGACGTCCGCCATTGCGCGGTTCTTTTCTGCCCTGGGAACTCTTCCGAGCTTCATCCTGTCGGCAGCTTCTTCGGCCGTACGGGCCGCGTTGGTTTCCTTCTGCAGTTGCTCTTTCAGCTGCTGCAGCTGAATCTTCTTGATCATGAGGAGAACGATGGTCGCACTCGCTGCCACGATCGACAGGACTGCCACGATGAAGGCCGCCCACTCTATGAACCCGGTGATGGGATCGAGCGAGGAAAGCGAGGATCCAGGGAGCATTGTTCTTCACGTCTTTTCTGATATCGGGAGAGTAGGTGCCAGTTCCTGGCAGGGTTTCGATTCGTCTTGAGCTATGGCTGGTCCTGGCCGAAGATGCGCCGGTGCAAGGCCTCGCCCATTCGTCTGCCACGGCCAGAAACCTGTCGGAGTCCTCATGTCGGGGATCCGTCTCGACCAACAGTGGCTCGGTTAGTCTTTGCGCTATTCAGATCAAGTTTCGGCCAGCTGCCGCTTTCCCCCGTCCGTAGCCTTTTCTGCTGCCTTGAACAGCTTCCTTGGACTCGGCATGTGCGGATCCTCTTGTCTGAAGGGCGAAGTAGTGTCGGGGCCACCGTCGTGGCCAGCCCCGATACCAAATGGTTTAGAAGGGGGGGTCGGAGTCGGGGCCGTTCCCCCAGGAGCCGGCGTTGGCTTGCGAGTTCGCGGCCCATGGGTCGTCCTGCTGGGCGACCTGTCCGGTGGTGGGCTGGTTGCCGAAGCCTCCGGCGTTTCCTGCGCCCTGGTTGTTGCGCTGGGTGCGGTTGACCTTCGCATTCGCATAACGGAGGGACGGGCCGATCTCGTCCACCTCGAGCTCTACCACGGTGCGCTTTTCGCCCTCTTTGGTCTCGTAGGACCTGGACTTAAGCCTGCCGGAGACGATGACGCGGGTGCCCTTGGTCAGCGACTCGGCTACGTTCTCGGCCGCTTCCCGCCACACGCTGGCGCGGAGGAAGAGTGTCTCTCCGTCCTTCCATTCGTTGGCTTGCCGGTCGAAGGTCCTGGGAGTGGATGCGATGGTGAAGTTCGCTACCGCAGAGCCTGACGGGGTGAAGCGGAGCTCAGGGTCCGATGTCAGGTTTCCGATGACTGTGATGGTGGTTTCGCCTGCCATGATGGTTCCTTGTCCTCGTGCGCTGGTCTCGTTCTCGGTGTTTTTGCTGATGTCGTTCTGAGGTGCAGGGTCGTCTGATTCTTCGGGCTGCTGCCGGTCTGCAATGTCTGGCTCCGTTGCGAAAGGATCCCAGATGGTGCCAATCGGCCACGGCGGCAGATCCTGCGTGCCAACCGGGTAGTTCACGGCGGCGCAGTCGTAGGGGTCGGGGGCCGGGACGTTGATGACGCCGGATGGGTTGCCGATACGGCCGAACTCTTCAAGGTCCACGTACTTGCGGGGGCTGAGGGTGAATCCGTCGACGGGGTGCCGTGCGTCCATGATGTTCACGCCGCTTTCTGGTTCATGGCCGCCTGTACGAGCTTGTCGCGGCGGAGGCCTGACCAGTGGTCCTGGTCATCGGAGTTGTTCACGACAACGGGTGCCTGTGAGTATCCGAGCTCGGCGGTGATGTATTCCAGCGCTGCCGGTACTTCGGTGATGTCCACGGCTTCGTAGGTGATGCCTTTGGAGTCGAAGTACTCCATGGTGCGGTCGCAGTTCGGGCAACCGGGCTTGGTGTAGACCGTGTAATCGGTGATTGAGGTAGTCATTTTCAGTCCTGCGTTTCGTATCAGTTTTGGTTAGGTTCGTCTGGCTGACTTGCTACCTCCATTCTAGCGTTTATCCAATCGAATAAAAAGGGTTTCACCCCGGATTGTAGGGGTTTTTCTACTCATTTTTGCATTCTTTGGCGCGCTCAGGGTGGTGCGTTTGGTCTTGCGGGTAGTAGGCCGGCGTGACTCCCCCGGGCTTCGTTAGGAGCTGGCCTGGGCGTTGGGTTCTTGTGCCTGCGTCAGGTGATTCCGCGTGGCCCCAGTGTGGCGTCCCGGCTGAAAGGAACAGCCTCCATAGCGGATGGTGGGTCGGCGGCGATTGTCTTGACCCATGGGAAGGGTGGCCGGATTAGCGGGTTAAACAAAGCAGGACCGGCGGCCGGTCCTGCATCGCTCTCCTCGGACAAAGGAAATCTGTTGTTCAGTCTACAAGACTGAAGAATTGCGCCTCAGTGGGTGGCTCGCTTGTGTGTTGCCCGGTATCGGCGCAGGAGAAGGTATGTAGCCAGGGCAAGGACTGCTCCGATCACTGCACCGAGGATCCGTCCGGTAATGCTTCCCGTGATGTTCAGCAGGATCAATGGCAGGGAGATGGCAGCGATGAAGCCCATGTCGAACGCAAGAGTGTCGGAATCGACGTCCTCCATTCTGGAATGGGCGATCCCCCATTGGATAAAGACGTAGATCGTACCGATAATGCCGAAGATTGCTGCCCCGATGATCCAATGCTCCAGGATTTCATTCAGGCCAGGAAACATCTCGGCAAGGGAGATCCCCGGGAATGGCTGCGTGGTCATGGTGACTCCTGTTCGTGGTGCTCTGGGATGAGACTAGCGGCGGCCTCTGACAAAACTTTTCGGTGGTGAGCCGATGGAATAGCCAGGTAGCCGGCGAGGCGCGGCTTTTGGTGGGCCCGTGCCTGGTGGCGTTGAATGGCGGTCCGCCGCGGGTGATTGGCTGCTGTGGTTCGCACTGGGCGGCGGACCGCCCGACGTTTGGGAGGTTCCGGCCCTGCCGTGGTGAGCGGCCGGGGGCCTTGCCGGGCGGTGGGGTTCCGCCCGGCAAGGGGTCTTATGCCGCTTCTCCTTCGGCTGGTTTGGCGCTGTCGATGATGATCTGCTCAACCTCGCTCGGGGTGTAGCCCCATGTGACGAGCTGGTTCAGGTAGTCCCGGTGGCTTTGGAATGGGTTGCGCCATGAGTCTTTGGCAATGGTCTTCTCGCACCCTGCGCAGACCAGCGCGATCAGGGAGAACTCGGGCCGGGCCGTGGACTTGGCCACGTGATCCCTGAGCGGGTTCCATGCCCATGACTTCTCGCCGTCGGTCTTCGCACTGACCATTTGCGCTGCCACTTTTGCGTCATAGCTGGCGGTTTCGGAGTGGTGCGTGAGCGCGTGGATGGTGAAGTACTGCCAGCCCTTCGGTGCCTGCTTCTTCGCCAGCAGGGTTTTGACGAACTCCCGGCGCACTGTCGTGGCCGATTCCATGGCTTTGTTGTTGGCGATCAGGGTTTTCCGTTCGGCTTTCTGTTCCTCGGTCATCGGACCAGTGTTGGCCGAGGATGAGAAGCGGTTGCGGTCCTTGAAGCCGAGCTTCTTCCAGCCAACGATTACCGGCACGGCTGAGCATTCGCCCCTGTAGTCCTGTTCGATGTAGACGGCGTTCGCGTCTTCTTCGGTGGCGCGTTCTCCGTCTGCCCGGTTCAAGGAGCTGACACGGGCCGTTTCGTCGTCGTAGTAACCGGGCTTCTCAACGATGGTCGTCTCGGTTGCTTCAAGTTCAGCGGTGAACGCTGCAAGAGCAGCAGCGTGAGCACGTGCGTCCCGGAGTTGCTGAGCGACGTGGAGCAGCTGATCCGGTTCGTCCTCCATGACTGATTCCAACTCTGCTGTGGCTTCCTCGTCCCCTTCGAACTCGGCCATCACGAGGGCTTCCTCGATGGTGTGCCCCTTGCCCAGGGCTGCGGTTCCGGCGTCGGATGTTTTGGCTTTCAGCGCACCTTCAACGGCGGCCTTTTTCCGTCCGGTTTTCTTCGCGATCGCTGCCGCTGAAACGCCGATCAGGGACAGTTGGTGGTAGGCGTCGGCTTCGTCGGCCTCTGTCATCGCGGCGCGCTGGATGTTCTCAACCACCTGCGAGACGATCCTCTCTGCGTCCTCTGTGGATGCGGTGATCATCACCGGGATCAGGGGGCACTGGGCTTCGACTGCACCAAGAGTACGGCGCTGGCCCATCCGCACATACACGGTGCCGTCCTCGTTGCGGTGGGCGATGACCGGTTCGATGACGCCGTGTTCTTTGATGCTTGCGATGAACTCCGGGGTCAGGGCGGCGTCTTTGCGGACGTTGATGTCCATGATCAAGGTAGTGGGGTCGAGCATTTCCAGCGTGGGTGCTGCGTTCATGGTGTTGGTCCTTCTTGTCCGAGAAGTTGGGTGGGTGGGGCGACCAATGGTGACCGGCCAGCTTCCCCTCTCCCCCCGTTGTTTTTTGGTTGCTGGCAAGCTTGCTTGCTTGGCGGCCAGCGGAGCCCCGTCTACCCGCAGGGCAA
>NZ_JBFRFP010000037.1:0-42518 GCF_052114885.1 Paenarthrobacter sp. 2TAF44
CGTTCACCTCGGTCACGGACCTGATGCGCAAGATCCGGCAATTCATCACCGGCTGGAACAAACGCAGCCACCCCTTCACCTGGACCAAATCACCCGAAGAAATCCTGGCGAAAGCCAAGCCAAAGACAACTTCAAACACGCGGCACTAGCACTTTGGAGCCGGGCTTGTTGACGTGGAAGCCGGCGACGGCGGCACGTGTGTTTGACTCCTAGACGCACCTGCCGCCGTCGTGCTTTGCGTTCAAGTAGTGGCCCCAACCGCGCACTTTCTTGCCCTGCCGAGTCACCGCATAAAACTCCCAACCCGCTCCCAGCCATCAACCAGGACCGGTGCGTTAATTTAGTGAATGCACGTCATTTGAATCGCCTTGACTGGAACTTGGTGGACGGGGCGTGCCACACTGTGTAGCGCGTGTGCACCGGCGTCCCCGTCGGAACAGCCGACGACGTCCCGCACCGTGAATCCCACACCACCATTCCCAAGGGAGACCCATGTCCAATCCCAGCACAGTAGGCGTGCCCCCAGTGTCCAGGAAAGTGATCGGCCTGGCCGTTGCTGGAGCGGTGGGCGGCTTCCTGTTCGGCTTCGATTCTTCCGTGGTCAACGGTGCCGTGGATGCCATGAAGGACGAATTCCTGATGAGCGAGGCCGTCACTGGTTTTGCCGTCGCGGTCGCCTTGCTGGGGTGCGCGCTGGGAGCCTACCTTGCTGGCAAAGTCGCCGACCGTTACGGCCGCATTCCGGCGATGAAGATCGGCGCCCTCCTGTTCCTGGTGAGTTCCATAGGTACAGGGCTGGCGTTTGGTGTGTGGGACCTGGTTTTCTGGCGCTTGGTGGGGGGCTTGGGCATCGGCCTTGCTTCAGTCATCGCACCGGCCTACATTTCCGAGATTTCCCCGCGGCACGTGCGTGGCCGTTTGGCGTCGCTTCAGCAGCTCGCCATCACTACCGGTATCTTCGCGGCACTGCTGTCCGACGCCGTGCTGGCCAACTCGGCCGGCAGCGCCGGCAGCACGTTCTGGCTCGGCATGGAAGCCTGGCGCTGGATGTTCATCGCTTGTGCTGTGCCCGCTGCGGTGTATGGCTGGATCGCGTTCCGCTTGCCCGAGTCACCGCATTTCCTGGTGCTCAACGGTAAGGAAGACCAAGCCCGGACCATTTTCGATACCCTCATCCCCAACGACGATACCGAGCGGCACATCCGCGATATCCGCGAATCCATCCAGCAGGACCAGCTGTCCACCAAGAAGGGCTCGCTGCGGGGCAAGACATTCGGCCTGCAGGCAGTGGTGTGGATCGGCATCATCCTGTCCGTGCTGCAGCAATTCGTTGGCATCAACGTGATCTTCTACTACTCCACCACGCTATGGAAAGCGGTCGGATTCCACGAGAAGGACTCCCTCACCATCTCGGTTGCCACCTCTGTGACCAACATTCTGGTGACCCTGGTAGCCATCGCGCTGGTGGACCGCATTGGTCGCCGCCCTATCCTGCTGACCGGTTCCATCGGCATGGCCGTCTCGCTCGGCGTCATGGCGTTGGCCTTCTCCTCCGCTGTTGGAACGGGCTCCGAAATCAGCCTCCCTGGTGCTTGGGGCCCGGTTGCCCTCGTGGCGGCCAACGTCTTCGTGATCAGCTTCGGCGCATCATGGGGCCCGCTCGTCTGGGTGCTGCTTGGCGAGATCTTCCCGTCCCGGATCCGGGCCCGCGCACTCGGACTGGCGGCGGCCGCGCAATGGATCGCCAACTTTGCCATCACGCTCAGCTTCCCCATCATGGCGGCGGGTTCGCTGCCACTGACCTACGCCTTGTACGCGGCGTTCGCTGCGGCGTCGTTCTTCTTTGTGATGTTCAAGGTTCCCGAGACGAACGGCATGTCCCTGGAGCAGGCTGAGACGCTCTTCGTGCCCAAGGGCGCACCGGTAGCGCCGCTGCCGGTCACGTCCAACGAGCCGAAATAACACGAAAAAGCCCGACGGATTCCGTCGGGCTTTTTCGTGGTTAAGGGCGCGACTACACCAGGTGCGGCTCGTGCGACCTCAGGTACCCGCGGCCTCCGAAGGCAATGAGAATCGCGATCACCATGGCAACGGCACCGGCATAGAAGGGCACCTGCGGCCCAAAGTGCTCGCCCAGCTGGGCGGCGGCGAACGGGGCCAGCGCACCACCCATCCACCGCACAAAGTTGTAGCCGGCGGATGCGACGGGTCGCGGAGAATCGGAGACACCCATGGCCAGTTCGGTGTAAATCGTATTGTTGATGCCCAGCAGGGCACCTGCCACGATCACAAGCACGACGACGGCAGTCACCGAGTGCCCCGCAGCAAGTCCCAGTCCAAGGAGGTCGAGCATGAGCGCGGCCAAGGTGCCGGTCAGGACCTTTACAGCGCCGAAGCGCTTCTGCAGCACGGGAGCCACGAACACCGAGAACACGGCAACGGCAACGCCCCAACCGAAAAACACTCCCCCGATGCCGTATGCGTCCATGCCGAGGATGAAAGGCGTGAAGGCAAGGATGGTGAAGAAGCCGTAGTTGTAGAACAGGGCGCTTGCCGCCGTCGTACTGAGGCCCCTGTGTCCCAGCGCGAGCAGCGGATCCCGCAGACGTGACTTCCTGGCGGGAGCGGGTGTCTTGGGAAGCAAAGCCAGCAGCGCGATGAAAGCGGCAGCCATGAGGACCGCGGTTCCAAAGAAGGGCGCACGCCACTGCCACCCGCCCAACAATGCCCCGAGAAGCGGGCCCAGGGAGATACCCAGGCCGAGAGCTGCTTCGTAAAGAATGATCGCTGTTCCGGTCCCACCACTGGCCACACCAACGATCACGGCGAGGGCGGTCGCGACGAAGAGGGCGTTACCCAATCCCCAACCAGCACGGAAACCCACCAACTGCTCAACACTGCCGGACAAGCCGGACAACGATGCGAACACCACGATCACGGCCAGCCCGATCAGTAGCGTCTTCTTACCGCCGATGCGCGAGGACACGAAACCGCTGATCAGCATGGCGATCGCCGTCACCAGGAAGTAGCTGGTGAAGAGCAAGGAAACTTCGCTGGTTGACGCGTCCAGGTTCTTGGCGATTGCCGGCAGGATCGGGTCCACGAGCCCGATGCCCATGAACGCGAACACCGCTGCGAGCGCGGTGGCCCACACGGCCTTCGGCTGTTTCAGGAATGAAGCCTTTTCAGCTTCGAGGGTGGTTTCGGTAGTTGTCTCGGCGCTTTCTGAAGCGTCAGCCAGTTGGCGTGACATTCAAGGGCTCCTTGTCGGTGCGTTTGGTTCTGGTTAGTTCTGGAATGAGCTGTTGAGCTTGCTGATGATAGGGAGCGCCGCGGCGAGCTGCTCAATTTCATCGCTGCTGAGCTCCTGGAGCAACCCCGCCACCATCGCGTTTCGGCGCTGGTTGGCAGATTCGACGGCGGCGGTCCCGGCTTTAGTGATAACCACCTGGACTGCGCGGGAATCGTTGACGTCGGGCTGCCTGCTGACGAGGCCTGAGCGTTCGAGCTTGATGATCTGCTCGGTGGCGCTGGGGACCTTGATCCCCAGGTTTTTGGCGATGTCACCCACGCGGAGTCCGCCGTCGGAAATCATCGAGAGCAGGCTGAGCTGCGCTGCGGTGAGTTCACCTTCCGGATCCAGGCGGCGGAACATGTACACGCCCAGACGCAGTGATTCGCGGAATTGCTGGGCGATATGGAGAAGCCGGGGGTCGGAAGCCGAAGTGCTCGTCATATTTAGGCAGCCTAATAGTTAGGGTACCTAAGAGTCAAGCGCAAGCGGGTCAAAGCTTCAGCTTCATGCCCTCATGGCTAGCGACAAAACCCAATCGCTCATAGAAACGATGTGCAGCCGCGCGGGACTTGTCAGTGGTCAATTGGACCAGGGAGCATCCCCGCGCCCGCGCCTGATCGATCGCCCACTGGACCATGAGCGCGCCCACCCCCTGCCCGCGGAGCGCATCGTCCACACGGACAGCCTCGATCTGGGCACGCAACGATCCCCTGCGCGACAGGCCTGGGAGATAACTGAGCTGGAAAGTGGCGACAACCTCCCCGCCGAGTTCGCCCACCACCAGGAGGTGGGCGGGATCGCCGTCGATCATTTCAAAAGCACGCTCGTACGGCGCAAGGTCGTCCAGATTTTCGCGGGTAGCGCCCAACTGATCATCTACCAGCAACGCAAGGATTCGCGGCAAATCAGCCTTGGTAGCGCGTCGAAGACTAAAGGTTCCGGAGTCGACGTCGGCAGTCATCAAAGCGGGCGCGGCGGCAGGGTCTGTGGTCACCACCCCAGCATGCCATTTCATTCAGAACTCAGTATTGCTAAGTACCGGTACTTAGTTCTACTATGTAGTGGTAGCTAGTAATACTGAGTAGTGAAGGAGGTGTCCGATGGGCAAGCAGATGACGGAGATGCTCAAAGGCACATTGGAGGGCATCGTGCTGGCCCTCCTGACCGGAAAGGCAGCGTATGGATACGAGATCACCACGCTGCTCCGGGAGCAGGGCTTCACCGAGATCGCTGAGGGCACTGTGTACGCACTGCTCGTCAGGATTGAACAAAAGGGGCTGGTAGACGTCGAAAAGCGCCCGTCTGAAAAAGGACCACCCCGCAAGGTGTACACGCTCAACGCGCAGGGCAAAAACGAACTGGACGAATTCTGGAACACCTGGAGCTTCTTGTCCGAACGGCTTGAAGAGCTCCGCAAGGAAGGAAACTGACATGGCAGCAAAATGGATCGAACTGGTCACCGGATCACTCGAGCAGAAGAAGCAGTACAAGCAGGCCAAGGCGCGGCTGGATGCCCTGCCAGAGCCCTACCTCACCGTGGCCACAGCCTTCAACCGGTACCTCATGTACTACGGCGGGGTTACCGAAGGGGACACCATGGTGCAGATGTTCACTGATCTCGCGGATCTGTGGGAACGCGCGGCCATCGACGGAACGCCCGTGAGCGGGATCGTGGGCGAAGATCCGATCGAATTCGCGGAGGCCTTTGCCCAGGCCTATGGCGGAAAGCGCTGGATTGATAAGGAACGCGAGCGCCTCACGAAGGCTGTCGATAAAGCCAAGGAGGCTGAATCATGACCGCAACGGCAATCCGGGTAGAGGGCATCGAGAAGTCGTACAAGGATCTCCATGTTCTGCGCGGGGTGGATTTTGAGGTAGCGGCCGGCAGCATTTTCGCCCTCCTCGGCTCCAACGGAGCGGGCAAGACCACCATGGTGAAGATCCTGTCCACCCTGCTGAAAGCCGACGCCGGCGCTGCCGCCGTCGAGGGTTTTGATGTTGCCACCGAATCGCTCCAAGTAAGGCAGTCCATCAGCCTGACCGGGCAGTTCGCGGCCGTGGACGAGGTGCTGTCCGGCAAGGAGAACCTGATCCTGGTAGCGAAACTGCGACACCTGAAAAACCCAGGCATGATCGCCGACGGGTTGCTGGCTCAGTTCAGCCTCACTGAGGCAGGATCCCGCAAGGTGTCGACATACTCCGGCGGCATGCGTCGCCGCCTGGACATCGCCATGAGCCTGATCGGCAACCCGAAGGTGATCTTCCTGGACGAACCGACCACCGGCCTTGACCCCGAAGCCCGCCTGGAGGTGTGGAATATCGTCAAGAACCTCGCGAACCAAGGGACCACGGTCCTGCTCACCACGCAGTACCTGGATGAAGCTGAGCAACTCGCGGACCGAATTGCGATCCTTCATGAGGGGCGAATTATTGCCAACGGCACCCTTGCCGAGCTCAAGCAGCTGCTGCCGCCGGCCAAGATCGAGTACGTCGAGAAGCAACCGAGTCTGGAGGACATTTTCCTGGCACTGGTTGGCACTGGTAACAACGAGTCAGTAAAGGACAGGTCATGAGCACCCACTTCTTCGCCGACACGTCCGTGCTGCTGGGCCGCTCAATGCGGCACATCTTCCGCAGCGTGGACACCATCATCACCACAGCGATCACTCCGATCGCCCTCATGTTGTTGTTCGTCTACGTATTCGGTGGCGCCATCAGGACCGATACGGACAACTACGTGAACTACCTCTTGCCGGGCATCATGCTGATTGCGATCGCGTCCGGCATCGCCTACACGGCAGTCCGGTTGTTCACGGACATGCAGAGCGGCATCTTCGAGCGCTTCCAGTCCATGCCGATCGCACGCTCTTCGGTTCTGTGGGCCCACGTTCTGACATCACTGGTAGCCAACGGGCTCTCGCTGGTGATCATCGTGGCCGTAGCCCTCCTCATGGGCTTCCGGACTTCGGCAAGCGTGCTGGACTGGCTGGCCGTTGCAGGAATCCTGGCGCTCTTCACCTTGGCACTCACGTGGATCGCCATCATTGCCGGCCTCTCGGCGAAGTCTGTGGATGGCGCCGGCGGATTCTCCTACCCGCTGATCTTCCTGCCATTCATCAGCTCGGCCTTTGTCCCCACGGAGACCATGCCCGGACCAGTCCGCTGGTTCGCCGAGAACCAGCCCGTCACGTCCATCGTGAACACCATCCAGGATCTGTTCGCACAGCGACCCGTGGGCGGCGACATCTGGGTTGCCCTGGCATGGTGCTTGGGGATCCTCGTGCTCGCCTATGCATTTGCGGCGGCAGCGTATCGGAAGCAGATCGCCTAAGGGCTGCGGTATAAACCAGGCCTAAGCTCCCCTTTTTATCCACAGGGGAGCTTTCGCCGTGAGGGCCGATTAGCCATTGGTCAGACATTAGCTATAGCTTTATCGAAACAGATTTGTAACGGCCGTCACCATTTTGGCCGGCTCTTCGAAGGGTTCTTGAACTAATGTCCGATCAGACAACACAGGCGAAGACCGGCGTCTCCAGCAGGGACACCGAGCCCCATCTGTCACGCTCGCTCAGCAACCGCCACATCCAACTCCTGGCAATCGGCGGGGCCATCGGAACGGGCCTCTTCATGGGCTCGGGCAAAACCATCTCCGTGGCTGGACCGTCCGTGATCTTCGTGTACATGATCATCGGCTTCATGCTCTTCTTCGTCATGCGCGCCATGGGCCAACTCCTGTTGTCCAACCTGAACTACAAGTCCTTCAGCGACTTCGCCGGCGATCTCCTGGGCCCGTGGGCAGGCTTCTTCACCGGCTGGACCTACTGGTTCTGCTGGGTGGTCACCGGTGTTGCCGACGTCATCGCCATTGCCGGCTATGCCAATGAACTGTGGCCAGGCGTTCAACTGTGGGTCCCGGGAATTGCGACCATCATCATCCTGCTCCTCCTGAACCTCCCCACCGTGAAGGCATTCGGCGAAACCGAATTTTGGTTCGCGCTCATCAAGATCGTTGCAATCGTCGCGCTGATCGTCGTTGGCCTGGTCATGATCTTCACGGGCTTCCAGTCCAACGCCGGCATCGCCAGCTTCACCAACCTCTGGAGCCATGGCGGGTTCTTCCCCAAGGAATTCATGGGCTTCGTGGCCGGTTTCCAGATCGCCGTCTTCGCGTTCGTGGGCATCGAGCTGGTGGGCACTGCCGCAGCCGAAACCAAGAACCCGGAGCACAACCTGCCCCGCGCCATCAACGCCATCCCCCTGCGCGTCATGCTCTTCTACGTAGGCGCCCTCGTGATCCTCATGTCCGTCACCCCGTGGACCGAGTTCAAGGCAGGACACAGCCCGTTCATCGCCATGTTCTCCCTGGCAGGCCTCGGCATGGCGGCAACGGTGGTCAACCTCGTGGTGCTCACCTCGGCCATGTCTTCGGCCAACTCGGGCATCTACTCGACGTCGCGCATGGTGTTCGGCCTGGCCAACGATGGCGACGCACCCAAGGTATTCGGCCGGCTCTCCAGCCGCAAAGTACCCCAGAACGCACTGTTCCTTTCGTGCGTCCTGCTGCTGGCCGGCGTCGTACTCCTCTACGCGGGCAAGGACGTCGGCGCAGCGTTCGACATGGTGACCACAGTGTCAGCGGTCTGCTTCATGTTCGTCTGGTCGATCATCCTGGCCAGCTACCTCGTGTACCGCAAGCGCCGCCCCGAGCAGCACGCGGCGTCGCCGTTCAAGATGCCCGGCGGCATACCGATGGTGTGGATTGTTTTCGCTTTCTTCGCGTTCCTGGTCTGGGCACTCACTACGCAGCCGGACACGCTCACGGCCCTGCTGGTGACGCCTATCTGGTTCGCGGTTCTTGGCATCGCCTACGCCGTGGTCCGCAAATCGCCGCTCCATCAGGCCCGCGTGGCCGAATGGAAGGCGATGGCGGAAGCCGAAACGGCGGCAGCGCGCTAACCCCCTCCCGATGTTCTCTCACGTCCTGCGGTTTTGTGGGCGATCTTCTCTCACATCCCGCAGGTTCTTGACGGATCTTCTCTCACATCCCGCGGCGTTCGGCTGAGTTCATCGCGGCTGGGACGGATTCGTCGGAACCCCTTGTGACGGAGGGTTAACCGGTGGCCCTGCAGTTGCTGGGCTGACATGCGAACCCGTGCTTGTCTGGCTGACTTCGGGGGTGGTCGGGGCGCTTGTTCCGCTCGGCTCGGCGCCGTTCTTGAGTGCTTCGAGCCGATGCTCGAGTATCTGGATGACAGGGAGCCTGTTGCCGTGGGCCCGTTCATAGCTGAGCAACTGCTCGATGCCGTTCTGGTCCAGGCCGGAAATCCGCGAGGGCAAGGTCCCACTGGGAAGATGGTCGTAATCCGCCAAGGGCAATTCATGGTGCTGAGGGGCGTCGTTCACTGAAGATACCTCCTGTTGTCGGCCGCCGGGCCAGGGTTGTGGACCGGCAATCCACGTCAGCTAACAATGCCAAGGTAGCAGCGTTCAGAGAAGAAGATAAGGCTGCTGATATTCTCGGTGGAGCGGTATAACCGTCGACGTCGGCACCCAAGGCTGGGTGCCGACGTCGCGCATTTCTTATGTGAGAGAACGTCCGCCAAAAGGCTGCAGGATGTGAGAGAACGTCCGGAAAAAAGCCGCAGGATGTGAGAGAACGTCCGGCGAAAAGCCGCAGGACGTGAGAGAAGAATCAGGCTTCGGCTTTGCGGTCCTCTATGAGCTTCTGGATCGCCGGGAACAGCGGGTGCGACGGCGGAAGTTCCGTAATGCGCTCGACGGCGGCAGCCGCGTCCAGTTCGGAGAGCATGTTGGCGAGTTCCACGGCTTCGTCGTCGGATCCGTCGTCGAAACGAAGGGCGGCCGACATCGCCTCCAGTAACGCGACCGGCGTGACACCACGCTCGGCAAGCTCAGCCGCTGGTCCGACAAACCGCTCGTGCCGACCAAGCTTCCGCAGCGGTGCCCGGCCGACGCGAACCACGGTATCCGGCAGGTACGGGTTGGTGAAGCGGGACAGGATCTTCTGCACGTACGCTTCCTGCTCTGCCTCCACGAATCCGTGCTTGGCCACGAGCAGTTCCTTGGTCTCTTCCAGCACAGCCCTGACCTTCGCTGCCACGGACGGATCAGCCATGGCCTCGGAGATCTTCTCCAGGCCCGCCGCGTACCCGAAGTACGCAGCAGAAGCGTGGCCGGTGTTCACCGTGAACAGCTTGCGCTCGATGTACGGGCCAAGCTCGTCCACGAAAGTGGCTCCAGGAATGACGGGGACGCGATCACCAAACGGGGTGCGGTCGATGACCCATTCGTAGAACGTCTCCACCGTGACATCCAGGCCTTGGCCCGGCTCCTGATTCGGGACAATGCGGTCCACTGCCGTGTTGGCAAAGACAGCCGCGGAGTCCAAATCAGCCGCGGAGTCGTCCCAGGCCGCACGGACCTCCACTTCCAGGAGGTGCGTCGCGTTGATGGCGTTCTCGCACGCCATCACCTGCAACGGTGGCAACGAAGGCTCCCGTGCTGCCAGCCCACGCGCGATCACCGGCGCTACGAACTTCAGGATGTGCGGCCCCACCGCGGTGGTAACCACATCCGCCGTCGAGATTTCCTCAACAACGGCATCTTCCTGCGTACTCGAGTTCAGCGCACGGAACCCGTCCACGGTTTTGACCGCCGGGTTCTCGCCCACCTCATGGACGTCGTAGCTGCTGGCGGAGGCGAGCTGGCTGATCAGTGCATCCGCAACATCCGCGAACACCACCTCGTAGCCGGCTTCGTGCAGCAACAGCCCCACGAAGCCGCGTCCGATGTTGCCTGCCCCAAAATGGACTGCCTTCACTATGCGTTGACCTTTCCGAACAGCTCCAGCACTTCCTCAACCGTGGTCGCTTCCTCCAGCTGGGCCACCTGGGCTTTGTTGGTGAAGATCTTGGCGATAGAGGACAGGATGTGGAGGTGCTCATTGTTAAGGCCAGCCACGCCGACCACGAACTTCACTTGCTTGCCACCCCAGTCGATGCCCTCCGGGTACCGAATGATGGAAACGGCCGAGTGCCTGATGTGCTCCTTGGCATCGTTGGTGCCGTGCGGGATCGCCAGGAAGCTGCCCATATACGTGGACACGGATTCCTCGCGTTCGTGCATGGCGTGCACGTAGCTGACATCCACGGCGCCGCGGTCCAGCAGGAGCTGCCCGGCTTCGTCGATCGCAGCATCACGGTCGTGCGCCATTCCGTTCAGTACAACGCTTTCGGGGAGCAGTACTTCCTTACCCCCGACGGCGGGAGCTGGCTCGGCGGCATGGGCACCGTGGGCGGGGGCTGCTCCGGCACCGGCGGCTGCTCCGGCTGCAGCAGCTGCGGCGGGCTGGGCACCGGCGGCGGGCTGGGCACCTGCGGTGGGCTCCGCCGTCGTGCTTGTGTCAGAAGCGGCGCCTTCCTCGGTGTTGCTTGCCTTGACCAACTCAACGATTTCGTCGTACTTCGGGCTGTTCATGAAGTTGTCCACCGAGAAGTGCATGGCGCTGGCCGTCCTGGGCTGGGCGCGTTCGGTGAGGTCTTCATGGGTAATGACGACGTCATAGGAATCGCTGAGGTTGGCGATTGCCGAGTTGGTGACCTTGACCTCCGGGAAGCCTGCAGCCTTGATCTTATTGCGCAGGACCGAGGCACCCATGGCGCTGGAGCCCATGCCGGCGTCGCAAGCGAACACGATGCTCTGGACGGGACGGGTAAGGACAGTGCCGCTGCGGTCGCTTGTCCGATCGTCAACCCTGTCGCCAACCAAGGCTGAAGATACGGAGCTCTTCTTGCCCTTCATGGCTTCCATGCGGGATGTGGCTTCGGAGAGATCGTCCTCGCCCTTGTTCTTGGAGGTGCGCAGGATCAGTGAAGCAATCAGGAAGGAAACAGTGGCTGCCAGGACTACGGCCAGGATCACGCCGACATAGCTGTCACGGGAGGTCTGGGCGATCACGGCGATGATGGATCCTGGCGCGGCGGGAGCCACGAGGCCGGAGTTGGTGATCGCCAGGGTTGCGATGCCCGTCATGCCGCCACCGATGGCAGCGAGGATCAGGATCGGCTTCATCAGGACGTACGGGAAGTAGATCTCGTGGATGCCACCGAAGAAGTGGATGATCGCTGCGCCTGGTGCCGAAGCCTTTGCTGCGCCGCGGCCGAAGAACATGTAAGCCAGCAGGATACCCAGGCCCGGGCCAGGGTTGGCCTCAAGCAGGAACAGGATGGACTTGCCGTGATCCAGGGATTGTTGGATGCCAAGTGGGGTCAGCACGCCGTGGTTGATGGCGTTGTTGAGGAAGAGAACCTTTGCCGGCTCAATGAAGATGCTGGTCAGTGGGAGCAGGCCATTGTTGACCAGGAACTGGACCACCGTTCCTGCGCCGTCGGTGAAGATCTTGACGATATATGAGAGGCCGTAGAAGCCACCCAAGGCCAGTGCTGCGCCCCAGATGCCGGCGGAAAAGTTGTTCACCAGCATTTCGAAGCCGGGGCGGATCTTGCCATCCCACAGGCGGTCAAGCTGCTTGATGGTCCAGCCACCCAGCGGGCCCATGATCATGGCGCCAATAAACATCGGAGAGCTTGTACCCGCGATGACGCCCATGGTGGCAATAGCGCCCACCACGCCGCCGCGGACGTCGTAGACCATGCGGCCGCCAGTATAGGCAATCAGCAGCGGCAACAGGTACTTGACCATAGGGCCAACGAGGCCGGGGTTGGCCACTCCCTCAGCGTTGGTCCCGAAACCGCCAAGTTCCGCGACTGGAATCCACCCTTCTTTGATGAACAGGGCCGTGATGAGGCCCCAGGCGATGAAGGCGCCAATGTTGGGCATGATCATGCCGGACAGGAATGTTCCGAACTTTTGGACGCCCACGCGCAGGCTGGTGCGGGGCTTCGCAACGGTCTCTGTTGCCATGTGAATTCCTAACGTGTGTCCCGCGGCGTCGCGGGGTCAGTCGATATAGATCGAGAGAGAACAGCCTTAGGAGCTGCTGGAAATGCGGTGAAGCCACTCAAGGAAGAGCTTCAATTCAGAGCTGGAAAGTTGGTCTGAATGCGAGGCCTGCAGTGCCGCATTCAGGGCGATTGCCGCAACAACCACGGAGGACTTACCGGAGTCCTCCGGTGCGGCGCCACGGGCGGTGTCCGTGGAGACGGCGAAAATCATGGAATCCCGGGTCATCGTTGAGAGCTCGAGGTTCCTTTCTTCCACCGGTTCGGCGATGAGCATGAGCGTTACACCCACGTTGGCCGCGAGGATGCTTCGTGCCGCTTCGCGGGGCGGCACGTTGATCTGACCGGCGATGGCGGCCTTGTTCAGCATTTCCTCCAGAAGCGCTTCAGCATCGGCCACGATTGCTGGGCGGCTTTCCGGCCTGATATTGCCGAACATCACCAGATACAGGTGGGGTTGGGTCAACCCGAACTGGACGTGGTTGTCCCACATCCGCCGGACGTCTTCCAAGGGCTCCCCGGACGGGGCAAAGTCCCGCTCCCCCGCCACGTACTCTTCAAAGCCGGCGGAAACGACGGCGTCGAACAATCCTTCTTTGTCTCCAAAGTGGTGGTAGAGCGTTGGGGCCGTAACCCCGGCCAAGGCCGTGATCTGGCGCGTAGAGACTGCTGACCCTTCCGAATTTGCCAACAATTCAGCGGCTGCGCGGAGCAACCGAACTTTTGGCGGAAGCTGGTCATCGAAACTCATAACCGCTACCCTAGCACCTATAGCGTTGCTATATGAAGTGGCTCACAAGAGAATTTTGTAGGCTAGTTTCGCAGGCTCGTGGTGCCGTTGCCGGTGGGTCTGAACCAACACGCAGGAACAGAGGATTCAGTGCAGAATTTCCAAGGAGTAGGGGTAAGCCCTGGCCGCATCATTGGTTCCGTCCGCCAGATGCCCAAACCGGTGAGTGAACCGCCGTCGGGCGAGCGGTTGGACACAGACGTCAGTCCGGAGGACGCCGTCGCGGGCTTAAAAGCCGCAGCGCAAGCTGTCCACGACGAACTCAAGGGGCGCGCGGATTCTGCCTCCGGCGACGGCAAGGCCGTCCTCGAGGCCACCGCGCTCATGGCCAAGGACACCATGCTCCTGAAATCGGCTGCCAAGCTCATCAACGCAGGCTCATCCGCGGAACGGGCCATCTGGGAAGCCGGCGCCTCCGTTTCTGAAATGCTTCACAACCTGGGCGGCTACATGGCCGAACGCGCCACCGACGTGCTGGACGTGCGCGCCCGTATTGTGGCGGAGCTGCGGGGGGTCCCCGCGCCGGGCATCCCTTCTTCCGGGACGCCCTTCATTTTGCTGGCAGAAGACCTCGCCCCTGCAGACACAGCAACCCTTGACCCTGAGAAGGTGCTGGCCCTGGTGACCTCGGGCGGCGGGCCGCAGTCGCACACGGCGATCATCGCCCGCTCGCTGGGATTGCCGGCAGTGGTCGCTGCGCATGGGGTCGATTCTGTTGTGGATGGCAGTGAGGTTTACGTGGACGGGGCCGCTGGCCTCGTGGTGGTCTCCCCCTCGGGGGAGCAGCGTTCATTTGCGGCAGCCTGGGCGGAAACGTCGGCAACATTGGCCGCCTTCGACGGAAACGGGACGACGGCGGACGGCCACTTGGTCCCGCTTCTCGCCAACGTCGGTGGGGCCAAGGATGCGGTGGCAGCAGCGGGCCTCGGCGCCCAGGGTGTTGGCCTGTTCCGCACCGAGTTCTGCTTCCTCGAGCGCGACACCGAGCCCTCTGTCGACGAACAAGCAGCAGCGTACAAGGCTGTGTTTGACGCGTTCCCGGGCAAGAAAGTAGTGCTGCGGACCCTCGACGCCGGCGCCGACAAGCCCCTCCCCTTCCTCACGGACGCCACCGAACCCAACCCTGCCCTTGGTGTTCGCGGCTACCGGACAGACTTCACCACGCCGGGCGTTTTGGAGCGCCAACTGGAAGCCATTGCCCGGGCCGCTTCGGAATCCGAAGCCGACGTCTGGGTCATGGCCCCCATGATCTCCACGGCTGCCGAAGCCGGCCGATTCGCCTCACTATGCGCTGCTGCCGGCATCGAAACGCCTGGTGTCATGGTGGAAGTTCCCTCCGCCGCCTTGACCGCCGCCTCCGTGCTCCGGGAAGTTGGCTTCGCTTCACTGGGCACCAACGACCTCACGCAATACGCCATGGCCGCCGACCGCCAACTCGGGCCCCTCGCGGAACTGAACACTCCGTGGCAGCCCGCGGTCCTCAGGCTGGTGCAGCTCACGGTGGAAGGTGCAGCGCAGGAAGCATCCGGCCGGGAGGGCGACAGCAAACCCGTGGGCGTCTGTGGCGAGGCAGCCGCGGACCCCGCCCTCGCCGTCGTACTTACCGGACTCGGCGTGAGTACACTGTCCATGACCGCGCGCTCGCTGGCCGCCGTCGGGACTGTGCTGAAGACCGTGACCCTGGAGCAGGCACAGGAACTCGCCCGGCTGGCCCTCACCGCACCGAGCGCTACCGAGGCTCGCGACTGGGTCCGAGCCAAACTCCCCGTGCTCGAAGAACTCGGCCTCTAATTTTCGCTTCCGACCTTTAGGAGAAACCCATGCCCGAACGCACAGCCACCATCGCCAGCCGCTCCGGCCTGCACGCCCGGCCCGCCGCCCTGTTCGCCGAAGCCGCAGGTGAGCAGCCGGTGGAAGTCACCATTGCCATGCAGGGCGAACCCGCCGATGAAGCCCTCGACGCCGCCAGCATCCTTTCGCTCATGACTCTCGGCGCTGCGAAGGGCGACGTCGTTGTGCTGCGGGCGGAGGGCGACGGCGCCGACGCTGCCCTGGACGCGCTGGTGGCGTTGCTGGAGACGGATTTGGACGCGGAGTAGTTCTTGCGCGGGGGTTCGGCTGCCCGATTCGATGATGCGCTGCGCATCATGCCGTGCGCACGGCACAGTGCGCAGGGAAGCAGCGAAATGGGTGACTCGGCGAGCCTCATCAGGGTAGCTTCGGGCTATGAGATGTGCCCGATTCGATGATGCGCTGCGTACTAGACGGTAGGAATCGTCTGGTCTGCAGCGAGTCATCGAATCGGGCTCGCCCGGGCTATGGCAGCGCGGTCACCACCACGTCTTGGTACGCGGCACGTCCGTCGAACACGTTGACGCCGACCTTGCCCGATGTGAGCGCCTTGTCCGTGACATCGATCAGCTGCGTTCCATCAACAGAGACCGTGATCCTGTTGCCAACAACTGACGTGTCCAGTGCATAGCTCACCCCATGGCTCAAGGCCGCCGGAACGCTCGCGAGAACTGTAAACACGCCGTTGTTCAGCGAGAACACCCGCGCCACGCGGAGATTCGGGTCCAGATTCACGTAGTAGGCGCTGGATCCATCGGCGGAGGATCTGAGCAACACCGAGCCCGCGCCGCCGTACCCTTTCTCTGGAGCCAGGTCCCGGTTCAGCGTCTCGCCGGCATAGGGCTCGCCGCCGAACCGCACCGTTGCCTGCACCCGCACATTGGTGAATGCGGCTGCGCTCATGGCCGTCGAGTCCTTGTCGAACGTACCTGCCAGGCCTGCGCCTGTGCTCTCCCATTTGCCGCCGGGGACCACTGAATATGTGCCAAGGTTGTGGCGAGCCGTCCCACCCGCGGCAGGCAAAACGTTCGACGGCGGCGCGGTGGTCAGGCGGGCCGTGTCGCTGAGCTGGTGTACTTTGACGGACACCAGCCGGGCATTCCCTCCGGTGGCTGTGAAGGACAGGCCTGTGGAGGAAGGGTCGGGAAAGATCAGCGAAGTGATGGCCGCTGTACCGTCCCCACCGAAGACTTCCACCGAGGATGCGTCCACCAGGATTCGGAGCTTCACGCGACGCTCGGAACCCACCACAGTGGAGCTCCAGGGTGCTGTGGAATTGTCCGCTGCGGAACCCGCGAAGTACCGGGTGAAGTCCTCGCGTCCGGCATTGCCGCGATCCACGGTGAGTGCGGCAGCACCGGCGTCGAACTTTACTGTTGTTTCTTGAGCGGGAGTACCAGTTGAGCCGGTCCCTTTCCTCAGCCCGAACGCGAAGGACGTGGCACCACCGGAAGAAGGAATCCCAACCTCCGCTTCGAGCTCGAAGGAGCGGCCCGAAGCACCCGCGAGAGCGTTCGCGGAGCTCGGCGTCACAGTGACATCGGAGGCCTGCCAGGTTGACGTGCGCAGCGACTCTACCTCCACAACGGGAGCCTGCGTCAGCCGGAGCCCGGCGCCGGGAACATCGGCGAGTTTGAGCTCGCGCGGGATGGACAATTGCCCATTCCAGCGGCCTGTGGGCGGGCTGAACGCATAGTCCCAATTGCTCATCCAACCGATCATGATGCGTCGGCCATCGGGCGCGCCGAAGAAGCTCATCGCTGCGTAGTAGTCCCGACCGTGATCAGCCTGCAATACCTGCGAAGCGGGGGTGTCGGGCGTAAATGCGGTACCGTTCCACGCGCCCGTCACATATTGCGCCGCGGAGCCGTTGGTAGAGCGAACCGCTCCAGTACTCCACCACAGCACCCAGCGCTTAACGCCGGACTGTCCCTCCACAGGCATTTCGAAGAAGTCCGGGCATTCCCACACACCCCCGCGAACCCAGTCGCCGTAGCCGAAGGTGCTGGCGAACGTCCAGTGGATGAGGTCTGTGGAGGAGTAGAAGCGGATGTGGTCGCCCGCAGCCACCACCATCACCCATTTACTGGAAGCCGCGTCCCAGGTGACCTTGGGATCGCGGAAGTCCCAACCGCCGTCGGGGCCACCCGGGTTTTCCACCATCGGAGTGGTCTGGACCGTCTGCCAAGTGCGTCCCTTGTCCTTGCTGTAGGCGGCGCGGATGGACTGGTTTCCGTTCCAAGCGTCGTGGTTGAAGCTTGTGTAGTAGGCGATGAGCCCGGATCCGCCGTCGAAGAGGCCGCTGGAATCGGAGGCGTCCACCACCGCCGAGCCGGACCACGACTCCCCCGCGTCCATGTGCGGGAGGGCGATGGGCAGTTGCTTCCAGTGCATCAGGTCTGTGCTGACGGCATGCGCCCAGCGTCCTCGGTCTTGGTGGAAGAGATGGTATTCGCCGTCGAAAAAGACCAGCCCGTTGGGGTCGGAGCTGTTCCCGGAGTTCTGGCTGTAGTGGTAGCCAGGCTGGTAGAGGCCGTTTATATACTGATTCACATCGTCTGCACGGACGTTCTGGAACCAGGCCGTTCCGGTAGCCAGCAGGACGAAACCCTCTCCGGCGGAGGCCGGTACTGCGCCATTTAGCACGGGCGTGCCATTAATCAACACAGACGCTTCGCTGCCCTGGACAGTGAGCTGGACGCGGTTGAGTTGGCCGGCTTTGAAGCTTGTGGAGGGAAGGTTGCCGGAGTGCAGCAACGCCCCGGTGGCCCGGTTGTACAGCTTCGCCGTGCCCGCTCCTGGGTCGATCCTCAGTTCCACGCCGCCGCTGCCGTCGGCGCCGCTGCGGACCACCACTGAGGCGGTTGCCGGGGAGGTGACAGTCAGGTCCAAGGAGGCAACGACGTCGGACGCCACCGCCGGAATGAACCGCGCCGCTGTGCCACTCGCCGCGTAGGCGCGCAGGCCAGCGGAGTCGGGTTCCCACGAACCGGAGGCAACACGCCAACCCTGCAACGACGTCTCAAGTCCTCGAAGCGTCATGCTCTGGAACACGGCGGTTCCATTGAAGGAGCCCAGCCCGACATAGCCGGAAGCGTGGGCGGAATCCGTAGCGGTTATGGCCGGTATGACGCCGTCGGGGTCCAGGAAGTCGGTCTGCCAGTAGACGGCCAACTGATTACCGAGCGCGGTGACCCGAAGGCGATAGACCTGGCCGACCGTGATGGCAGTGGTGAACGTCCCCAGCGTGGCGTTGTCCGAGACCCTGTAGAGGCGCAAACGTCCGGCGTTCGGGTCCACCTCGGCCGCGTAACCCGATGTACCTGAGTCGTTGGTGCGGAACAGTGCCGTCCCCACGCCATATTGTGAGGTGACTTGGATGTCTGTGGAAAAGTCGACGTCGGTTGGTGACTGCCCCGTGGCGATGGCCCGGATGTTGCTGTTCGACGGCGCGACTCCGCGGAAGCCGGTGGCCGAGGCCTGCCAGCCCGTGTCCGTTACGGTCCAGCCGCTGACGTTCGAATCAATGGTCCGCACGCCGGGACTGCCGAAGGACACAGCCCCGTTGAACGCGTGCAGGCCCACCCGGCCCGACTCGTAGCGGTAGTCCGTGGCGTCAATCCTTTTGATTCCATCGACGGCCACATAGATTCGCGGGCCGTCCACGTGGACATCCACCGTGTAGGCCTGCCCCGTATTCAGCGGGAGGGACACAGGGGTTACAACGTCCTGTCCGGTCGCGAGGTCGAACAACCTCACCCGGTCCAGATTGGGGTCGATCGTCGCGGCGTAACCCGCACTGGCGTCGGGAGTTGCGCGGAAGACGAGCGTCCCCACACCGTAGGGACTCCCGGCGTCGACCGTCACCGAGGCCGTATACCGGGCGGTTCCTGCAACCACTTGCTCGCTGGTGGCCGCCGCATTCTGGCCGGACGGCGCGACGGCGGTGTACCCGCCCTGCGCTGTCCGGGTCCACGAACCGCTGACTCCGACGACATCCGGAATGGGGCTCGTGGTGCTGTTGAGGGTGACCGGCGCGGGATCGAGGGCCACCGCCGGAACAGCGACCCCCGTCCCGGCCAAGCCAACACCAAGGACCGTGGCCGTGAGGCCGGCAACTATTCTCTTATGCATTCAGATCGCCTTTGACCTCAGGGTGAGAGAGCGTTCGCCAAAACCTCCCCTGATGTGAGAGAAGATCGGCGGAAAACGCCCGGGATGTGAGAGAGGGATGGTTGTGCGGTTGGTGCTAGGGGCGGTGTTAGGGGAAGAGCGGGCGCGGGCCTCCCCAGGAGTCGGCCATGGTCCAGGCCTCGAAGCTCGCCAAGCTGACGGTGCCCTCTGCGGCTGTCAGGGTCACGCGCTCGCCGCCCAAAGTTGGGTAAACCCGGGCCGTGAGCGGCTTGCCATTGGCGAAAATCTCGACGGCGGACCGGTCCACCAGGACGCGCAGGCGCACCCATCCGTCGGGCATCGGGACGGGGCCGGACTTGTCCTCCACATCCACCTCGGAGTCAAGGCTGCTCCGGGTGCGGTCGAGCCGGAGGATGCCGTTTTCGCCCTCAAGAGAGCGGCTGACTTCGATGACCGTCTCCTCAACGCCGTCCCCGGAACCCAGAATGCCCAGTCGCAGCACCGCATCCGGTGCCAACTGCGCGTCCAGCTCAAGGTCCAACTGGTTCCCTGAGACACCGGTATCCACTGGCGTACCGCCCCCGACGAGCACTTTGCCCGGTACGCTCACATGGTTCCGGCGGAGCTTCTCAACCTCAGGAACCGGCGCAAACTCCAGCGTTCCGTCATCGGCCAAAGTGGTGACGCGCGGCAGGCTCATCACGCCCGACCACCCTGCCTCCACCATGGCGGCATCGCTGCGGCCTTCCTGCATCCAACCGAACATGATGCGCCGGCCTGATTCATCCTCGAACGATTGAGGGGCGTAGAAGAACCGCCCACCATAGTCGAGCCGGTGCAGGGCAGCGGGTTCGAAGGTGTCCCCTGAGTAGCGCCCGGTCCAGTACAACGGGTGACGGGTGTCGCCGTCGTCCCAGGCAGAGAAAACCAACACATCAGGATGGGTTGCCTCATCAAGGCCGGTAACAGAACCCAAAGCACCCTCACCCGCCCTGAACAGGTCCACGCATTCCCACATGGTTCCGGTCCAGTCGGTATCTGCAGGATCGCCCTTGGATGCGTCGCCAATGAACAAAGGACCCACATAGGTCCACGAACGAAGATCCGAGGACTCATACAAGAACGCCGTCCCACCACGCCCTCGAATGCCCGAGCCAACCAACTGCCGCCATGTGGTGCCCTCGCGCCACACGCAGTGGTCCCTGTAGGCGGTGATGTCAACGCCCGCCGGAGGGGCCGCAATCACCGGGTTTTCGGGCACCTTAGTCCACGTCATGAGGTCAGCAGATCCCACGGCAACGCAGGCCAGCTCACGCTCGTCGACTCGTCCCGAGTACACCAAGGTGGGCGTTCCGCCGTCGTTCACCAACACACCTGACCAGCAACCGTCCGCATCCGGACCGGCCGACGGCTCCAAAGCAATTGGCTGGTCCGTCCACGTGACGAGGTCCGTGCTGGTGGCGTGGCCCCACTGGATGCGGTGGTGGAAAGCACCCTCCGGGTTGTACTGGTAGAAGAGGTGGTAGACGCCGTTCCACTGGCTGACGCCATTGGGGTCGTTGAGCCACCCCGCCGGGGAAACGAAGTGGAATCGCGGCCGCAGGGGATCGGCTTCGGCGCGGGCAACCAGCTCGTCGCGCGGAACGGTGGCGAGCGGGTGGGTCAGTTCAGTCATGCGGAAGCCTTCTTGTCTGTCTTTTCAGTCGCCAGGGGTTCAGTCGCCAGGGGTTCAGTCGTCCCAGCCGATACAGCCTCGGCCGGTTCAGTAGCCAGCGCGTGTCCGCCCGCTCCAGCCCGCGGCCGGTAGAGGTGGCAGCGCACCCAGTGGCGGTTTGCGGCATCGCCCACCTGATGGCGTACAGGTTCGGAAGCGGAGCAGGCCTGGTTCGGATCGCCGTCGAAAGCGCAGCCCGTGGAAGCCATGACAGCCTGCCGCAGTTCAGCGCGGCGGACAGGATCGTAGGAGCCTGCGCGTGCCGGGTCCGGAACGGCCGACACCAAGAGTTGCGTGTAGGGGTGGGCCGGGTTGGCGAGCAGATCCAGGGACTCCCCTTCCTCCACGAGTTCGCCGGCAAACATCACCGCGGTGCGGTCGGCCAGGTAGCGTGCCGACGCGAGGTCGTGGGTGATGTAGAGCATGGAAATGCCTTGCTCGTCGCGGAGTTTCCGCATCAGATTCAGCACGCCGATCCGCACTGACACGTCCAACATGGAGGTGGGTTCATCAGCCAGGATGACCTCCGGCTCCACGGCGAGCGCACGGGCGATCGCGACGCGTTGACGCTGCCCACCCGAGAGTTCATGCGGGTAGGAGTTGAGCATGTCGGCCTGCAGACCAACGGTGGTCATGAGTTCTTCAAGCCGGCGCTGCGTCTCGGACTCCGAACCGCCCTTCCCGTGGATGGCCAAGGACCTCCGCAGGAAGTGCTCGATCCTGTGGGCCGGATTCAGGGAACCGAACGGATCCTGGAAGACCATCTGTAGTTGCGACCGGAAGGCACGGGACGCTTGGAACCGGTCGCGCTTGAGGACGTCGACGCCGTCAACCAGGATCGCGCCGGAGCTCGGCTTTTCGAGCCGGGCAACACAGCGGGCCAGGGTGCTCTTGCCGGAACCGGACTCCCCCACGAGTGCCACGATTTCGCCGCGGCCAATGGTGAGGTCCACACCGTGCAGGGCCCGGACGGATTGCCGGGAGAACAGGCCTCCGATGGGGAACGACTTGCCCAGACCGCGGACTTCGAGGGCGGGCGTTTCGGAAGCACCGGCGTGGCGCGCCGAACCTTCGACCGCAGGGGACAGTGACGTAGTGGATACCGCAGAGTGGCTCATCGTGCGACTCCTTCCAGGATTGCGGGATCGACCGTTGACGCGCCGGGCACCGTTGAAGCGCCGGGCACCGCAGCGGCGGAAGCATCAAAGGGTGCCACCAGATGGCCAGGTGCCACTTCGGTGAGGTCCGGGATGTTCCGGAACTTCACGCCGTCGGGCAGTCCTGTGAGCGGAACGCGAGGACCGGTGAGCGGCGGGAACGCACCCATGAGCGCCTGCGTGTAAGGGTGACGGGGATTGGCGTAGACGTCCTGCGCCTTGGCGGTTTCCACAATCCGGCCGCCGTACATGACAGCCATGCGGTGCGAGAACTCCACCATGAGGGACATGTCGTGCGTAATGAAGAGGACGGAGAAGCCGAGTTCGCGCTGGAGTTCCTTGATTTGGGCCATGATTTCCTGCTGCACCACAACGTCCAGTGCAGTAGTTGGCTCGTCCAGGATCAGCAGCGACGGCTTGAGGGCGACGGCCATGGCAATCACGGCGCGCTGCCTCATGCCACCGGAGAGCTGGTGGGGGTAGGACTTGAGGCGCGCGGGGTCGATCCTCACGAGTTCCAGCAGATCGCCCGCCCGGCGGAGTGATTCCTTGCGCGAGTAGCCGGCGTGTGTGGTGAAGATGTCCACGATCTGCTCGCCGATGGTCAGCACCGGGTTGAGCGAATTCATGGCCGACTGGAACACCATGGCCACGTCCTGCCACCGGAAGCGCCGCAGTTCCTCCGGGCTCATGGCCAGGACGTCCTTGCCACCAAAGGAGATGCTGCCCCCGGCGATCTTGGCGGGATCCTTCAGGAGCCGCATGATCGAGTTGGCGATGGTCGACTTCCCGCAGCCCGATTCACCAGCCAGCCCGAACACCTCACCGGTGCCTATGCTGAAGGAAACGCGGTCGACGGCGGTGGTTGAGCGGGTATCGCCCACGTACTTTACGGTGAGGTTCTTGACGTCCAGGACGGGCTCGTGGGAGCCGAAGGAGACTTGGGAGACGGTCACTTGGCGGCGCTCCTTTCGGTGGTTGCGGGGGTCTTGGGTGTTTTGATCTTCCGCAGCCGCGGATTGGTAACTTCGTCCACGGCGTAGTTGATAAGTGCCAGCGCGAAGGCGACCAAAGCGATGCAGACACCGGAGGGAACAAAGACCCACCAGCTGCCCGTCAGCAGGGCGCCCTCATTGCCGGCCCAGAAGAGGTTGTTGCCCCACGAGACTGTACTGACGTCGCCCAGACCGAGGAACTCCAGGCCAGCCTGGGCTCCGATGCCGTAAATGACGCAGGCCAGCAGCGTGCCCATGACGATCGAGGCCATGTTCGGCAGGATTTCGCGGAACATGATCCGGCCTGCCCGTTCACCGGACACCACGGCTGCGGCCACGAAGTCCTTGGAACGGATGGACAACGCTTGCGAGCGCAGCACGCGGGCCGAACCGGCCCATCCCGTGACCACGAGTACCAGGATCACTGTGCCAAGGCCCGGTGGCAGGAAGGCAGCCAGGATGACCAGCAACGGCAGGCCGGGGAGGAGCAGGAAGACGTTGGTGACCAAGGAGAGTGCTTCGTCGATGAATTTGCCGAAGTAGGCCGAAGCAAGGCCCACCAGGATGCCGACGAACGTCGACGCGAAGCCCACAGTCAGCCCGACGAACAGGGAACTCCGCGAGCCGTGGACGGTCAGTGCGAGCACGTCCTGTCCCTTGGCGGTGGTGCCCAGCCAGTGCTCTGGGGAGGGCTCCAAGGAGGCCATCCCCGTGATGCGCGATGGGTCGCCAGGGAAGAGCACGGGCGCCAGCAACGCCAGTGCGATGAACACAAACATGACGGTCATGCCCAGCATGGCCTTTTTATTGGTGAGGAGTCCGTGGACGAAGCTGCGGTTGGGCTTGCGGACAGCCGGGGTCGGAGTTGGCTGCTTCAGAAGTGCGGTTGTCATGATCAGTCCTCTAGTTGCTGCGCACGCGCGGGTCGAGGCGGACGTAGAGGATGTCCACCAGGAAGTTCGCCAGCAGCACGGCTGCGGTGATGGTCAGGAACAGGCCCTGCATGAGGGGGTAGTCCAGGCCTTGGACGGCGTTGAGGAGTTGGTAGCCCACGCCGGGATACGCGAACACCACTTCGGTGAGCAGCGCACCGCCCACCACGAATCCCAGTCCCATGCCGAAGCTCGTGACAGACGGCAGCATCGCGTTTCGCGCTGCGTAGCGGAGCATGATGCGACCCGGACGGAGGCCCTTGGCCTCGGCCATGGTGATGTAGTCCTCCGAGTTCGTGGCGATCATGGTGTTGCGCATGCCCAACATCCAGCCACCAATGGAAACCAGCACGATCGTTAGCGCCGGCAGCACGAGGTGCGCACCGACGTCGCCGATGAACTCGGAGGTAACCCCGGGTTCCAAACCATCCGTGAACGCGTGGCGGATCGGGAACCAACCCAGCACCACGCCGAACAGGTACAGCGCACCCATCGCGAGCCAGAAGTACGGGAACGAGCCGATGAACACGAGCACCGGCGGCAGTGCCGAGTCGATCGCGCCGCCCCGTCGCCAAGCGGCCAGGATGCCCAGCAGGTTACCCACGACGGCGGCAATCACCAGCGCGGTTCCGCCCAGCAGGAGAGTCCAACCGATCTGGGAGGAGATGACCTCTGTGACCGGTGTTGGGAAACGGGAGATGGAGACGCCCATCTGGCCCGTGAAAATGTTGTGCATGTAGTCGACGTATTGCTCCCAAATGGGCCGATCGTCCACGCCAAGAAGCTTGCGCAGTGCCTCGATCTGTTCGGGCTGCATTCTGTCCTGGGAGCGGGCAAACATGCGGGAGACGGGGTCGCCGGGCATGAAGCGCGGGAGCAGGAAATTCAGGGTGATGGATGCCCAGAAGGCGATCAGGTAGAAACCCAGGCGGCGCAGGATAAAGCGCACGGTTTCCCTCCATTCGGGAATTACGGAAAGTTTGGGGGCACGCCCGGCGGGGGCTACCAGGTGGCGGTTGCCAGTTGGCGGATCGCCGCCGGGCGTGCAGTGTGAGGTGGGGACTACTTACGCGGTTCCAGCGTGGTCAGCACCAGCACCGTTGTGGGTGACCGTACCGACAGGGTTGCGTACGGGTTGCCCTCGGTGGGCCAGCCGGTGAAGCGGGTGTCGTTGAAGGCACCCCATTCCGGGCCGGAGAACAGCGGCACCAGTGGTGCGACGTCGTTGTACTCTTCCTGGAGCTTGTTGGCGATGTCCTTCTGCTTGGACTCGTCGGCCTCTGCTGCGAAGTCGGCCAGCAGGGCATCAGCCTTGGTGTCACCGAAGCGGTGGTAGTTATCGAACGTCTTGGTTCCCACCGGCTTCACTGTTGCCGTGCCCATGGAGGTGTTGAAGTACTTGTACGGGCTGGGGTCGTTGGCGCTCCAGACGATGCCGGAATCGAAGTCGCCCGTCTCGTAACCCGCAACCACGGCAGCCCAGTCCGGGGAGTCAACCTTGGCCGTGACGCCAACCTCGGCGAGGTTCTGCGAAATCACGTTGGCTACTGAAAGCCAGTCAGAAGATGAGGCGCCCACGGAGATCTTGAACTCGAACGGCGAGCCGTCCTTCAGCTTGCGCTTGCCATCAGCACCCTTGGCGTAGCCGGCCTTGTCCAGCAGCTCGTTGGCCTTCTGCACATCCAGCTTGGTCCAGGTGCAGTTGTCCTTGACCTCGGAGTTCTTCCACTTCTCGTAGTTGCCGGAAAGGCCAGTGCAGTCGGCAGGCTTGGCGTAGCCGCTCATGCCGATCTTGGTGACTTGGTCGCGGTCAACGGCCATGCTCAGTGCCTTGCGGACATCAACATCGTTGAAGGGAGCCTTGGCGGTGTTGAGCTGCCAGTTGATCATGGCGCCCGTTGCCGGGAACCAGTACTGGCGGTGTTCCTTGTCCTTGGAAACGAACGTCTTTTCGATGTTCGGGATGTACTGCGGGGCCCAGTCCACGTCCCCGTTCGCAGCGGCGAGGTTGGCGCCGTCGTTCCCTGCAAAAGCGAGCATCTTGATGCCGGCGATCTTCTGCTTTTCCGGCTGCCAGTAGTTGGGGTTCTTCTTGAGCACGAAGGACTGGGCCTGGAAGCTGTCCACTTCAGTGTAGGGGCCGGTGCCCACGGGCTTGGCGTTGGCATCCTTTTCCGGGTCGGCCAGTGCGGACCAGATGTGCTTGGGCAGGATGCTGAGCTGTCCGACGTCGTAAAGGGCCGGCGACCACGGCTTGTTGAAGTTGAAGGTGACCTTGTTGGTTCCCTCGGCAGTCACGCTATCCAGGTACTCATAGCCACCCTTGATCTTCTTCTGAAGCTCAAAGGTGTAAGCCACGTCGTCAGCGACGAAGGGCTGGCCATCGGACCATTTCACGCCGTCGCGCAACGTGAAGGTGATTGATTTGCCGTCGTCGGCTGCCTTCCACTCAGTTGCGAGCCATGGCACCGTGTCTCCCTTGGCCGGGTTGAAGATCAGCAAGGACTCGTAAATGGACTGCTGGACCATCGGGTTGACGGTGGGCGCGAACGGGTTGAAGTTCTGCACGAACGTGCCCATGTCCTCACGCGGAATGGTGAGGAACGCGCTCGCGTTTGCTGCGGCGTCCGTGCCGGCGGTCTTGTTGACGGTGGCGGCACAGCCGGTCAGCAGCATAGCGCCCACCGCCAGTCCGGCCGCCGTGATGCGGGCAGACCTCAGGAATCGGGGTTGTGTCATGATGGTTATCTCTTTCCTATCTTCATCGTCCAAGGTGAAGGGGTGGGTAAGGGGTTTGCTCTTCGAGGTTGATTTCGCGGTCAGACCGAAGAGCGTTCTAGCAGCGGACAGTCGACCAATTGCTGGTCGGCAATGATCGACTGTCCTGCTGTAAGAGCGGCGAGCGTCTGGACTCCCAGGGCTCCCATTTTTTGGAACGGCAAGGCAACGGTGGTCAGTTTTGGCCTCAGATAGGCCGCAATCAGCTCCTGGTTGTCGAAGCCGATCACGGCGATGTCTCCGGGGATGGTCAGGCCCCGTTCTTTGATGGCGTCGTACGCGCCCATCGCCATGCGGTCGTTGAGGCAGAACAGTGCGGTTGGCCTGTCCTTTTCCGGATAGCGGTCCAGGATTTCGCAGGCGGCCTCGTAGCCGCCGTCGGCCGTTGCGTATCCGGACACCACCAGTTCCGGGTCCAGCTCCAGCCCGGCTTTGGCGAGTGCTTCGCGGGCACCCTCCAAACGTCCGACTGCTGCAGGAATGACCGGGTCAAGGTTGATGATTCCGATCCGGGTGTGGCCGGCTTGAAGCAAGCGCTCGACGGCGACCCTGCCACCCGCACGCTCGTCAGGGACGATCGAGGGCAGCTTTCCGTCCGCGTCGAAGCAGTTGATCAAGACGGTTGGTACTTCGTTGGCACTCTGCGGAACATGCACGCCCCGGTGAAAGGTGGCTGCGTAGAGAAGTCCTTCCACTCGTTGTTCCAGCAGCTTTTCGATGGCGGCATCTTCCAAGCCCTTGTTGGGTCCTACGGCATCGGCCTGGTCGGAGGGCGCGATGAGCAGGAACCGACGATCAAGCCACGCTTGGTCCTGCGCTCCTTTGATGATGTCGACGGCGAACGGTGCCGTCACGATCTCGGTGACAAGCCCGTACCAATCACTGCGCTGAGATGCCAGCGCCCGTGCTCCGGCGTTCGGGCGGTAGCCCAGTGCCTGCACGGCATCGTTGATACGGGTGCGGGTTTCCTCGGAGATGCTGGCGTTTTCGCGGTTGCTCAGCACGAACGAGACCGCGGTCCGGGAGACGCCGGCGTGCTTGGCGACGTCATTCATGGTGACTCCCCGCTGCCGCACAGCCGCGGCTTTGTTGGGGGTGGTGCTTTTCGCCATTGAATGCTCCGGGGTCTTGGTTCTTGTTGGTTCTGGTTGGGAATACTTTTGGTAACGCGCATTACTTGGAACGTGTGATTTAGGTTACGCGCGTTACCTGTTTTCTGTCAACGTCTTCTTTTTATCCGCCCGCGCCCTGCCCCGCCCGAATAGACGACGCCCTGCCCACAAGACGACTCCTACCGTCTTGTGCGCAGCAAACCATCGAACCGGGCCATCTCCCCTCGTCCAGCACACCACCGCGCTAGGCTTCTGCCATGGCACTGATAGCTCCCCGCGTTACAGTGGGCCTCCCCGCCGATGACGCCCGGAATCTGGCACGCTCCCTCCAGGACAGCGACGACATCACCGTGTTCGTCGATGGCACGGTCCACCGCCTGCCCGATCAGGCGAGGGACGCCGTCGTCGATCTTCTTGCGAGGCTGAGCCGCGGCGAAACCGTAACCGTCAGCAGCGTGGAGGAAATGCTCACGACATCGCAGGCCGCTGAGCTCGCGGGTATCTCACACACCTACCTGCGCAATATGACCGACCGCGGAGAGATCCCCGTGGAATACCGCGGCACGCATCGGCGAATCCGCCAGGCTGCGATCATGGAATGGTTGGAAACCCAGAAGCGCAAGCAGGCCGAGACCTCCGCGGGAAATGACGCTCCGAACGACTAAAGCGTCGGAGTGATAAGGATCAAGCAACGATCCCAGCCAACGGGCCAGCACCTGATTAGGCCGGGGTTACGCTTGTTTGGTGGGCAATTTCAAAGGGTGGCATATAGTGGCCGGGGTGGCCGCAATGGCCCTTGCCGCACCCTTGGGATCGGCCATGGGATTGAACTTCGTAGCCACCTTCATGTTTGCCTGCGTTGTCTTCGTGGCGGTCGCCATGTGGACAGAATCCAAGATCGCCCGACGCCGGGAAGCGGCTGATGCTGCCGCCGCCCCTGACGCTTCGCGTGCGGCTGGCGACCCCACTGAGTCCGACGACGTCACCCGGGACTAGGTTCCGGGGGGTCGGATTTGGAACCCACTTCAGCATCCGGCACCGCTTCCTTCTCTAGCAGGGGCGGGCTGACAACACTTGAGGGAGTTGAGTGGTTGCCGCCAGCCACTCTGCAAGATCCCGGTCCAGAATCCGAGCCAACTTCAGACAAGCCTCATGCCCCTGCTCTGCAGTGAGCCTCTGACGCTGCCCAGGTAGGGGAAAACCCGCTACGAACGGCTCATGGTGGGCAGCACAGTTCCGTACAGCATGAACCATTGCCACAACGCCTAGGGTCCAAGACCTCGTGAATCGTTCGCCATCTGCGGCCGCCACGGTCCTGCCGCCGCGGAATGCCTTATTCAGGCACGAGTTCCATAGATTTTCATGAGACATGTGAAATCTTTGCGGTTCTCTGCCTACGTAGCCGCCTGGCTCAAGCAGACCTTTCCAGAAGCCGAACATCAGCCCAGCGATAAGATGACCAGATGTTCGTCGGTCTTGGCCCAGCTTGGACCACGCTTCGGCCAACTTACTCCGGCCAGGGCCATCAAGGCCTATGTCGTTCGCATACCAGAATCGACCAAAGACAGTGTCCAGCTGCTTGGCCATCGCATTCCTCAGAGCTACCTCGACGATTGCAATATCAGCAAGAAGTGCGATCGCCACGTCGCGGTCCCAGACATAGAGCCGCCTGGCCAGCGACGCATCGTGGGAGGCAGCAGCCGCGTAAGTTGCCATCCGGACAGGCGTAATTGCCTCATCGAGAGCTCGGTTGTGAGCACCGTTGGACCATGTTTCAAGATTGGCCAAGTCCTCATGCTCCTTGCTAGGCTGAGTGCGAAGTCCCCGGACCCGCCTCTCTGGACCAGAGCCATGATGCGGCCGGGGTTATTTCTTTGAATTGCCAGTCTAAGCACGTGATTTGCCTGGCCTTCCTCAGATCCGGGTTTATCCACAGGAGGGCTACCGCGGCGCTGTGTATGATCTGCAACCGCGCCGCGAATTTCCCATCTGCCAGCTCCTCCCTTACAGGAAGCCTCGGGCGCTATTCTCAACAAACAGGCAAGAAGAGCTATGGAGCCGCAGGGCTATCCAAAGCACAATTGAGAACCGGAGGTTCGGGAGCTGACGACGCTACTATCTGCCGACGTCGAGGCCTGCGGGCTGAGCGGCCGGATTCTATGGACGGATGGAACGGCACCGCCGCGGCCGGGCAGCCATGCCAACCCGGAGCCCGCCGAATCCGGGGACCCGAGGGAGCCCGCTTACATTCTCATCCACGGTATCGGCGTTTCGCACCGCTACCTGGCCAGGCTTCATGCCGTCCTCGCCGCCAGCGTCCCCACCTATTCGCTGGATCTTCCGGGTTTTGCCGGGACTCGGAAACCCGGCCGGCAACTGTCCGTTGAGGACTATGGCGCATTCATTGCTGAGGCACTTAAGGCGTGCGGCATCGATTCGTACATTCTGGTGGGGCATTCCATGGGCGTGCAGTTCGCTATCGAAGCGGCCCTCCACGAGCCCGAATGCGCCCAGCAACTGGTGCTCATGGGCCCTGTGGTGGACTCCCGGCACAAGAACGTCGCCCGGCAGTCGCTTGCCCTGTTCCTGGACGGCCTTCTCCGGGAAAGCCCGTCGTCCAACTGGATTGTGGTCACGGACTACCTGCAATGTGGGCCGCGCTGGTACCTCACGGAGCTGCCCGTGATGATGAAGTACCCGACGGAGAAGCAGCTGGCCAAAGTCCGAACTCCCGTGCTGGTGCTCCGAGGGAGCCGCGATCACGTCGCCGGGCCGGACTGGGCTCTTCGCCTCTCGCGGGCAATTCCTCAAGGGCGGCTCGTGGAGATCCCGGGCGTGGGCCATGTTGCACAGCACATGCGCCCCAAGGCCGTGGCGGACGCTATCAGGAGCTTTGTCGCGGCGACATCCCGGCAGAGTTAGGCGTCCCGCCGGAGTTAGGCACTAGTGCACGACGTCGAATCCCGGCATGGGTGCCCCTTGTTGGGTTTGCGATCTGGAGACTAGGCTGGCCGGGCAATCACAATAGTAAGTTTGCTTAGGAAGGGCGACCATGACCAGCTATGACCCAGAGGACGATCCCCGGACCTTCGGCGTCTCGGGCGCAGCCGAGCCGGACGACACCGCGGGCGACACTGCCGGCGATCCGGATGATGTACACACCGACCCAGACATGCGCCAGGACGAAGAGGACGATCCCGCAGCTTCCGCCAACCCCGACCCCTTGGATGGCAACGTCACGGGACTCGAACCCGGGGGCGGCGTACCCCCGGGCGAAACACCGCCTGCCGAGGACAGCATGAGCAGCGACCAGGGGCACGAAGAGTAGGTCGTCGCCAAGCCGCTGTTACGTTGTTGGGCAACAACGTGACAGCGGTTCAACGACGTAACAGCGGCTCGACAACGTAGAACCAAACCCGAGGAGCCCGAGGCTACGGCAGTCTCAGGATCTCCCCGAGGTCATAATCAGCCGGCTCCTCCAGTTGTGAGTATGTGCAGCTCTCCGGGGTCCTGTCCGGCCGCCACCGACGAAACTGGGTGGTGTGCCGGAACCGCTCGCCCTCCATGTAGTCGTAGGCAACCTCAATGACGAGTTCCGGCCGGAGGGGAACAAAGGAGAAGTCCTTACCGGCGCTCCACCGGCTCTGTGCGCCCGGCATTCGAGAACCTGTAGCTGCCGCGTCTCCTTGATCGGCCCACTGGCCCCAAGGATGTTCGCTGAATTCCGTCTGATACGGCTCAAGTTCGGCCACCAGGCTTTCGCGCTTGGCCATGGGAAATGAAGCCACCACCCCCACGTGCTGCAGCTGGCCGGCGTCGTTATATAGCCCGAGCAGCATCGACCCCACAACCTTTCCCGTTTTGTGCCACCGGAATCCAGCCACCACACAGTCCGCGGTCCGTTCATGCTTGGTCTTGAACATGACGCGCTTATTCGGCTGGTACGTCCCCCCGAGCGGTTTGGAAAGTATGCCGTCAAGCCCAGCACCTTCCAGCTGCACGAACCACTCCTGCGCTTGATCAAGTTCTGTCACGGCAGGCGTTACGTACACGGGCGCCTCAGCCTTGGCCATTGCCTTCTCCAAGGCGGCTCGACGCTCCGAAAACGGCTTGTCCATGAGGTTCTCCCCGCCCAGGGCAAGGATGTCGAATCCGATGAAGGAGGACGGTGTCTTTTCGGCAAGCATCCGCACACGGCTATCGGCAGGATGGATGCGCTGCTGAAGGCCCTCGAAATCGAGCCTGTTGTCAGCTATGAGGACGATCTCGCCGTCGATCACGCATTTGTCCGGAAGGTTCTTCTGAAGGGCTTCCACCAACTCGGGAAAGTACCGTGTCATGGGACGTTCGTTGCGGCTGCCCAAGATGATCTCGTCGCCATCTTTGAAAACGATGGTCCTGAACCCGTCCCACTTCGGCTCAAAGTGGCCTACATCAGGGATCGAAGGAACGGACTTGGCAAGCATGGGCGAAATGGGCGGCATCACTGGGAGGTCCATACGACTATGTTCTACCTGCCAGCCGCGGCGGAAGCTAGTCTTGGGCGATGGATATCTTGGCCGTTCTAGTGGCAGTACTGGCAGCACCTGCCTTCGTTGCGGCCCTTTGGTTCTGGGTCTCGCGCCAGAACAGCAAGGGGAAAGTCCGGCGCGGCGCCGCGGGTGGGATCCTGGGCGTGGCGGACGAAATTTTCCGACCCGAGACCCATTACGCACACCAAGTCCAAAGGATCCAGCACGAGCTGCCAGCCCCGGCTCCGGCCCCGGAGCCTAAGTCCTAACGGACCTTCGCGCTGGAAGGCGTCCCGCCCGTTACATTAATGTGACTTTACTATGGCGCTCATGTACGGTCTAAGAGCGACCCGTATCTCCGCTGGGCCGCTTCCGGGTTGACGCCGAGCTCTGCCGCAAACCGGGATCCGCCAGACTAGCGGCAGAGACGGGGGACCCAGAGTTCCCGGGCCTGATTTTTCATGGGCCCTTGGGGTGAAGCCGCCATGTGCGGCCGGACGGCCTCGTCCGAACCCGACAGCTAACCTCGCAGGCGTTGAGAGGCAACCACCATGTCCCCAACCATGGATCAGCCGCGCCGCGCCCAAATAGCGCGCGAGCGTACCCAACCAACCGGACGCCGTCGGGCCCAACCCAGCGGATCCTCCACCAGCACGCCGGCAGCAGAAACAGGTTCTACAAGCACGACGCCGGAACCCGCCACTGCTTCTGTTCCCACCTCTGCGGCGCCCACCACGCGCGCAGCCGCTCGCGCGGCAGAGCGTGAACGGGCAGCCCAAGCTGTAATCGCTCCTCAAACAGCTCCGGCAGAAACTGCCCCAGTAGACTCCGCTGCTCTGGAGCCGGCTACGGCTGCGATTCCAACAGTTCTGGCGCCCACGCCGGTCGCTCCCGAACCGGCTGCAGATCCCGAGCCCGCCACCGCTGCCATCCCGATGGTGGCTGCTGCTGCACCCACCCCCGCCGCGCACGAACCCGAGCCCGCCACCGCTGCCATCCCGATAGTGCAGGCGCCCACGCCCGGCCCTGGGGATCCGGTCACAGCTGAAATTCCGACCGTTGCCACCCCTCTTCCCACGCCTGCGGCTCCGGCGTTCCCTGCTTCGCCGGCGGAGTCAAAGAGCCCTGCCCAGCTCGCGGCAGCCGCCACCGCGACAGCTGGTCTCGCAAGCCGGAAAGCCCTTCGTGCCCAAGCATCCGGAAGCGGGACAGCCCCTTCCGCGACAACGGTTGCCGAGTCCCCGACGGGCGTTGTCCCCACGTTTGGAGCGTCGTCCTTCAGCCACGAACCACATGCAGTCCTCACCAAGGCCGCCTCGGTCAAGACAATGGGCCAGCGCATGGCAGTCGTCGCTGGGGCATTGGGCCTGGTATTGACCGTTGGCACCATGAGCCAGGCCTTCGAGCTTCCCTTCTTCGGGCAGGAAACACCGGCTCAGGAAGCCAGTGACGCAAAGACGGGTGGCGACAGCAGGCAGTCAACCTCGGCCACCCCCGCACCCCGCTCGTCCAGCTCTACTGCATCAGCTTCGTCGGCGACCAGCGAGGCCGGACAGCCGGCAACTGTTGCAACGCAGTCGTCAGAAGAGGCACCTGCTCAGGGGTCGTCGTCGTCACTTCCGACTCCGGAAGTTTCACTCGCGGATCCTGTTTGGGTCCCTTCGTCGGCCCCGTCGGCTGTTGTTCCTGTGCCGGGCGTGACAACTCCTGTCCCGACCCAGCCGGCCCCGAGCCCGGTTCCGTCGGACACGGTTACCACCCCACCTGCCACGACGACGCCCAGTCCCACGGTTACTCCGACACCTACTCCTACCCAGACTCAGGCACCGAAGCCAAAGCCAACCGGAAATCCAAATGCCACCACGCCGGCCAATGGTTCAGCCTTGGACCTGGACGGCATACTTGAGGGCGCCACAGGGATCTTGAAGTGAGCACGCAACTTCCCAGGACCAGCAAGCACGTCGGATGGCACGGCCGGTACTGCAGCAGCAGCCGCACTGCCACCTTCCGCAATCGGATGGGCCGTTGGAGCTGCCAACGGCTTCGTCGGGCCTAAGGAATCACAGCTACAGCAATCACGGTAACAAGATGAGGCAGGCACCCGCGCGGGTGCCTGCCTCATCTGTTCCGTCTCGCTTTTTGTTTCGTGTGGCTCTTGTTCCTGGCATGGCGTTTCTAACCCAGCAGCCACGCGACCATGACCAGTGCCCCGATGCAGAGCACCGTTGTGCAGAGGATGACGTCCCTGGCCATTGTCATTCCGCGTCCGTAGGGAGAAGCGAAAAGGAAAACGTTCTGGGCGGTTGGAAGGGCTGCCATGATGACGCTGGCCAGGAGGTGCTGCCCCTCCAGGCCGAACACAAAGCGTCCCAGCGCCCAGACCACCACGGGCATGCCCGCCACCTTCAGGGTGGTTGCCACCACGGTCTCCACGCGGCCATCCCCCTTTTGGAGAGGTGCCTTGCCTGCCAGCGACATGCCAAAAGCCAACAGAACCATGGGCACGGCCGCGCCAGCCAGCATGTCGATGGGTTTCTGGACGAGTTCGGGTGCGTCCCACCCCGTAAGAGCCATCACCACTCCCAGCCCCGAGGCGATAATCATGGGATTGGAGAAGGGCTGCAACAGCATTCGTTTCCAGGAGATTTTTGTACCACCTGCCACGCCCAGGACGCTGAGGTAGAAGGGTGCCATGATCAGGAGTTGAACCAGAAGGACTGGAGCAACGTGCTGCGCCGTGCCCACTGCATACAACGAGACAGGAATGCCAATGTTGTTCGCGTTGGCATAACTACTGGCCATGGCACCAACTGCCGTTTCGGCGACCGGCCGCCGGAAGAACACGAAGCTCAGCAAACAATAGAGAAGGCCTATAACGGCTGCTGACAGGAGCGCCAGAGGGGCGTCAACCCCGAGTGCGGCACGGATATCGCTTTTCCCTACCACGGTGAACAGCAGCGCAGGATTGGTGATGTAGAAGGCCGTTCGAGTCAGTGCGCTTTGGACATCAGGGGCCAGCACTTTGTAGCGGGCGGCGAAATAGCCCACCGCGATGACCAAGGCGACGATGAGGATCCCCGAGACAACGCCGCCCACCTTGCTCCTAAAAATTGTTGAGAAACCGCTTTCTCAGCGTAGGGGACGCCTGCGTGGGTGTCCACTTCAGCGCTACCGTTCCACAACACGCGTTCCCCAACACGCGTTCCACAACACTTGGCGACTCACCGGCACGACACCCGCTAGATCCGCGGGCGCGAGGCCCACCGCTGGGCCTTTAGTGCAGCATGCAGCTCGAGCCGGATCCCACCGCTCAACGGATCAGCTCCGATGAGTTGGCGGATCCGGCCGAGGCGGTTGTAGATGCTGCTCCTGTGCAAGTGGAGTTTCGCTGCTACGTCCTGCACGGAGCTGTCGTTGTCGTAGAGCAGTTCCAGCACTGGCAGGAGTTCGCCGTTCTTATCCTGGTCCTCCAAAGTGCGGAAATGAACGGAGCCCGTGTCATCCCAGCCGCCCGGCGCTTGAAGACGATCGAAGAGCTGATACACGCCAACGGCCCGGCTCTCCACCAGTTCCCCGAGGGGCGGATCCACGGCTGCGGCCTGTGCTGCCACTTTGGATTGCCTGTAGGCCCCTGCCAATTGCCGGATGACTTGGAACGGCTCGCTGATGCCCAAGATCACACGGTCCACCGCGCGGCCCGCCCGCTTGGCGAGCTCCAATTGATAGTGCACCAGGACCTGGGCGTGGTCCGCCCGGCCTCCGGATTCCCGGAACAGGACAACGGAATGTGTCTCCGTCCCGGCGCTGAATAACGCGGCGTTGACACCAATCGTGGACTGCAACGCTGCTGTCCGGTGGGTTAGCGTTGCGGCAATGGGGTCGACGTCGGCTCCCCCACCATCCGCGTCCAGGACGGTCACCAGTTGCCACGGACCGCGGCCCTGGATCTCCTTCCAACCGGCCACCGCTGCCACTGCGTTCGACTCCCCGGCGCAGGCCGCCAGAAACTCCTGCTCCCGCCTCCTTCGGAACTCTGATTCGGCCGTGTTGGAATCGAGCAGCAAACCAGCCAACAAGTCCAGTTCGTCACGCACGCCGGGCAATTCGGCGAGTATCGCCGTCGCGGTTTGCTCCTCAAGGTCCTGCTGCACCCACAAGTAGCCCACCCGAAAACCGCGCACCAGCAGCGGGACGCAGACCCGACCGAGCATGCCCAATTCGTCGTTGGCAGGAACAACCACTGGCCGCACCGCTGTGGCGATGCCATGGGAGAGCTGCCAAGCGCTCACATCGCTCGGAACGCGCTTGCTCAGGAGGAAGTTCACCCGGACGCGGTCGGCGTGGGATTGGTTGGAACTGTAGGCGAGGAGGACGCCGTCGAGGTCCTCCAGGGACAGCCCCCTGCCCAGCTTGAGCGCCACGCGTTCAACTATCTCCTCGACGTCCTGCTGCATCCAGAAAGCGTACCAACACTAGGCGACACCTGACGCTCTAGCACTCGACAAATGTCGAGCTCAATGGAAGAAGATCCTTGAATTTACAGGGAGTTCGCTTCCCTTGGTCTGGAGGATCATGTCGCCTGCCTCACAGCCGGATTTATTCTGGAATCACAGCCCGCAGCAAATATCCGGCCGAAAAAGCCGCTAACGATGGAGCCAGCAAATGATCATCGGCGTCCCTAAAGAAATCAAGAACAACGAGTTCCGCGTAGCCATCACGGCCGCAGGTGTCCACGAGTTCCGCACTCACGGACACACCGTTCTGGTTGAGCGGGGAGCGGGCTTGGGCTCTGGCATCACGGACGAGGAATACTCGATCGCGGGCGCCGAAATCGTTGCCGACGCGGACGACGTCTGGGGCCGGGCCGACATGGTCATGAAGGTCAAGGAACCCATCAAGGCCGAGTACCACCGCTTCCGCAAGGGCCTGATCCTCTTCACGTACCTGCACCTGGCCGCCGAGCCCGAGCTCACCGCCGAGCTCATCAACTCCGGTGTCACGGCCATCGCCTACGAAACGGTCCAGGAAGGACGCACCCTTCCGCTGCTCGCCCCGATGTCAGAGGTCGCAGGGCGCCTGTCCGTCGTGGTCGGCGCCTCTTCGCTCATGGCACCGGCAGGCGGCAAGGGCATCCTCCTTGGCGGCGTACCGGGTGTCCGTCCGGCCAAAGTTGTTGTCCTCGGCGCAGGTGTTGCGGGAACCAACGCCGCCGCCATGGCACTGGGCCTCGGTGCTGATGTCACCATCATGGACATCAACATCAACCGCCTGCGGGAACTCGACGCCCTCTACCAGGGCCGCTTGAAGACCGTGGCATCCAACGCCTACGAGATCGAGAAGTCAGTTGTCGACGCAGATCTCGTGATCGGCTCCGTCCTGATCCCTGGCGCCAAGGCGCCCAAGCTCGTCACCAACGAACTCGTGTCCCGGATGAAGCCAGGCTCTGTCCTGGTAGACATCGCCGTGGACCAGGGCGGCTGCTTCGAGGACACACACCCCACCACCCACCAGGAACCGACGTACAAGGTCCACAACTCGATCTTCTACTGCGTTGCCAACATGCCTGGCGCTGTTCCCAACACTTCCACGTACGCACTGACCAACGTCACCCTGCGCTACGCCGTGGCACTGGCCAACCTGGGCGTCAAGGCCGCATTCGACCGCGACCCCGCCCTGGCCGCCGGCCTCAACATCGCTGCAGGCCACGTGGCACACCACTCGGTTTCGGAGGCGCACAACCTGCCCCTCGTGGCCGACTGGCACAGCGTGGTTACCGCCTAGGCTTTGCCCTGGCGTTGACAAGTCGCTGACCCGCTGTTTCGTCGCTGCCCCCCTGTGTGTCAGGGCCAGCGACGAAACAGCGGGTTTTCCACGTTCTGGGGATTGGTGAGCGTCAACGGGCTCTCTAGCCGTTGCCGGGAGTGACTGGTTCCTCAGGGACAACGTGAGTGGGAACCGGCACGGGGATATCCGATTGCCGCAGGGTTGGCGGGGTTACATTGGGCGCCTCGATGCCGGGAGGCGTGATGGGTGCCGCGGGAGTCGGGATGCTGATGTTGCCGGGCTGACCATTTCCGGGGATCTTCGGTGTTTCGGGCATTCCCCCGTTGGGAGCCTTGGGTTCATTAGGGTGTCCTGACGCTCCGTTGGTGCCGCCTTGAGGCTCCTGACTCGGGTTGGTAGTTTTCCCAGTGGTGGTGTTGCCCGCAGGGTTGTGACCGGATGGGTAAGGGTACGCCGGAGTGACATCGCGGCCACGCTGCTCTTCCGAGGGGGAACCAGGATTCTGCCTTGATCCATTGCCTGATCCGGGCGTCAGCTGCGAAACTACTGTGCCGATGGTGGAGCCCAGGTGTTGGAAAGCTCCCGGGATGCCGCCCTCGGAAGCGGCTGCAGCCGTAGCACCGCCTGCCAATGAAACTGCCACAGCGAATCCGGCGATCGCAGCACGGCGCTTACGACGACGGCGGGCCGCGAGTTCGTCAGTAGAGGTTGAGTCTGCAGGGGTTGGGTCAGCCACGTAAGTGGGCCCTTGGACTGACGTAAGTATCGCCGTCGGTGCACCTGCCACCGCGGAGGTGACGTCCGCCGTCGTGCTTCTGCTGCTGGCAGCCGGGTCGCTGATCATCAACGCACGGACGGCCGCGGAGGGCGTCGGAGGGGTGCTGGCGAGGGAGCGCAGTTCAAGAAGTTCGGCACGGATGTCGAGGGCGTCGTCGAGTCCGGAATCGGCCAACAGGCGGTCCACGGCCTGCTCGCCTTTATGACCGTCGGTGTGACCGCTCCGCCGTCCGGCGGGGGTGATGTGTTCACTCATGGTGTGCCATTCCTTCGTAGTGCACTTTTCCTCAGTGCACTCAATGCCCTGCGCTGCAGTTGTTTTATTGCCCCTTGGGATTTGCCCATGATGGCCGCCGTTTCTTCCACCGAGAGGTCAGCCACCACCCTCAATGCCAGGACCTCGCGATGATCTGCAGCGAGGTCCTCCAGAAGTTCCGTGACACCCAGGCTGCCGCGGCCAAATGCTTGGTCTTCTGCCGAGGGCGCGCGCCGCGCGTCCAACTCAGCCTCGTACGGAGCTGAATCCGGGGTCCGTTCGCGCTTGCGATAATGGTCCACCATACGCGCGTGGGCGATCGAGAACAGCAGGGTCCTGGCGCCTTGGAGACCGCCCTGCAGGTCCGGCAGCTTCGGATACAGGGCAAGGAAGACGTCCTGCGTGACGGCTTCGGGATCGTCCACACCACGGGCTCGGAGGTAACCGAAAACCGGCCCTGAAAACTGGTTGTAGGCATCGGTGAAGAGCAGAGCGGGATCGTCCTCGTCCGTCTGCACATATTCATCAGCTAGTGGGTTTAGCACCCGTGGATGCCTCCATCCCGCGCAGCGCAGCGGCCTCTTTGGAGCACCGTCCCCGGTTGTTTTCCGGGCTCAGGACATCCATTGCCACTGCGGTCTGTTACGTACTCCGCCGTCCGTAAAGTGGTGGGGCTCCTCGGTCCAAGCCAAGGAGCCCCACCCTTAAACCGTAACCGCTGGGTCTTTAGCGGACCGAATCGAGGCCTGCACCGGGAGCGGCAGGAACATCGGCGGGCACCTGCGTCGGCAGCGCGGGGGCGGCCGGTGTTGCAGGGGTTGCCGGTACAGCGGGGACGGCCGGGGCGCCGTCCGTTCCCGGAACAGCGGGGACGGCCGGAACGGCAGGCACCTTGGATGCAACCGAAGCGTCAGCGTTCGCGTTTGCGTTTGCGGAGCCCTCAGCCTTCAGACCGGCAGCCTTGCCGGCGTCGACTACGGCCTGGCAGTGTGATTCAACGTTGGCTTCGCCGCCTGCGGCCACCACGATGGACTGGAAACCCGGCACCTTGGTGTCAGCCTTGAGTCCACCATGGATGAAGGCGGTGCAGAGACCGAATGCTTCAGGGGTTGTAGCGAGAGTGTCTTCAGCCTTGGACTTCGCGGCGTCAACAGCGTCCGTTGCCTTGTCTTCGCCAGCCTTGGCAGCGTCCGTTGCCTTTGCCTGTGCGGTCTCGACGGCGTCAGTCGCCTTGGCCTGGCCAGCCTCGGCTACATCAGCTGCCTTCGTGGCGAGGGGAGCAGGTGCGCCGACGAGGTCGTGAGCGCTCTGCTGGATTTCGGTGGGAAGCGCGCCATTGAAGGCAGCGACACCGGTTCCGCCGGCAGCTACAGCTCCGGCAGCCAGGACGCCCGCGGCGACTTTGCTGGTGGCAAGGACAGTGAACAAGGACATAAAAGCCTCCGACAAACGATGTGGGGATTGCCCCGGCAGCGTTTGGGTCGCTGCCGGATGATCAGCGTGCGGACGTGGCCCGCACTCCCTCTACATCGTTCCGGGCACGGTTGAGGTTACGCCTTCCTCGAAATTGTTTTTCCGGGCCGCGGCACGCGCCTGTTCGATCAGCTTCAGCACTTCCACCGAGTCAGCCGGATCCACAGGTGCGGAACGCGCGGATGCCGCACCGCCGTCGTCGATCTTTTCGGCGAGGAGGCGATAGAACTCAGGATAGGCACCGCGCTCGGTGGGGATGGTTCGGCGCTGCCCGTCCGATTCAAGGGTCCCGTAGTTTTCGGCAGGCTCGACACCGTACTCAGGATCGGTAGGCAGCCCACCGCCCAGAACAAAAGGCTCCTGCGGATCGGTGCCGAACTTTACAAAGGCGCCCTTCGTGCCCAGCACACGGAAACGCGGTCCGTGGAGGTGGCTGTTGAGGTTCAGGGTCACGTGGCTGACGACGCCGGATTGGTGCTGAAGCGCGATGAAGACGTCGTCGTCGGCCTTCTCCTGCGGACGTCGTGCCATGATCTCGGCATAGGTGACGTGCGCCGGTCCGAAGAACTGGACGGCCAGGTCCAGCACGTGTGCACCGAGGTCGAACAGGACCCCACCGCCGTCCTCGGCAGTAGCGCTAGCCTTCCACGCTTTGGCGATCTCGGGTGCCCAGCGCTCCATCCCCGCTTCAAACCTGGTCACGGTGCCCAGCGTCCCGGCGTCGAGCAGTTTCTTCAGGGTGAGCGCGTCTCCGTCCCAGCGGCGGTTTTGGTAGACAGTGAGAACGCGGCCTGCTTGCGCGGCGAGTTGGATCAGCTCCTCACCTTGCTCGCTGTGGACAACAAACGGCTTATCGACGACGACGTCGAGTCCGGCTTCCAGCGCGGCTTTCGCTAGCGAATAGTGCGTGGCGGGCGGTGTGCCAAGGACGACGAGATCCAGTTCGTCGGCCAGTGCCAGGATGTCCTGCGGCGTGTTGACTACCTTGGCCTGCGGGTATCGTTCAGCCGCCTTTGCCTGCCTTTGGGCGTCTGATGTGGCAATGACGGCAAGGTCATACGAAGTGTTGCTTGCAATGAAGGGCGCATGGAATACGCTGCCCGATAACCCAAAACCTGCGATGGCGGTGCGAATCGGCCTGGAAGTCATGCCCCAAGGCTAATTCAGTAAACCTCCCGCCGGTGCGCGCTGCGGAAGATCAGGACGACGAGTTCGTCTTCGTGAATCTCGTAGAGCACCCGGTAGTCGCCTATTCGAATCTGCCAAGCATTTGATGTGCCATTGAGTTTCTTCACCCCGTCGGGTCGAGGGTTGCTTTCCAGATCGGCGATCGCCAGGAGCAATCTTCGCCGAGTTGGAAGGTCGAGCTTCCGTAGCTGTTTTGCCGCGCCGCTGCTTAACTCCACACGATACGAACTCAACGGTTGATGCCGTTCTCCTTCAGGAGTTCGTCAAGACCTACGCGGGTACCGTCGTCTTCTGCTTTAGCTTCCTTGAGGGCTCTAACGTCCGCTTCGTCTTCGAGACGCTCGAAACGTTCAAGGTCCTCGGCGCTTATCAACACCGCCGCAACCTTGCCCCGACGCGTGATGTTGATCCTCTCGTGCCCGTATGCGGCGCGATTGATCGTATCTGAGAGATGGACTCTCAGGTCAGCAACACTTACGAAGTAGTCGGCAGCACCCATGCGCCTATCCTAGCGCCAGTTGTACCTAATGTACATAGGGGACGAAATGTACAGGCGATGTGAGAGAGGGATCCGGAAAAGGAGGCAGGATGTGAGAGAGGGATCGGGACAAGACCGCAGGACGTGAGAGAACGATCGGGGATGCGGTCGTATGGTTTTGTGAGACAGCTTGATGGGAGCTTCAGTTCAGATGACCACGCCCAGAAGAAAATACGATGCGGCTTTCCGTGAGGATGCTGTGCGGCTTGTTTTGTCCACGAACCGGCCGGTGAAACAGGTCGCCGAGGAGAT
>NZ_JBFRFP010000038.1:0-41906 GCF_052114885.1 Paenarthrobacter sp. 2TAF44
ACTTGTCGATGTGGTTCACGTAGTCGGCCGGGGTCAGGACCTCGGACTCGTCGATGTAGTCCACGCCGAGGGACTGCAGGACCTGGGCTTCGACGAAGTGGCCGATGCGGGCCTTGGCCATGACCGGGATGGACACGGCGGCGATGATCGCATCGATCATGTCCGGATCTGACATGCGGGACACGCCACCCTGGGCGCGGATATCGGCGGGTACGCGCTCGAGTGCCATGACGGCGACGGCACCGGCGTCCTCGGCGATTCGGGCCTGCTCGACGTTAACGACGTCCATGATGACGCCGCCCTTGAGCATCTCCGCCATGCCCCGCTTTACACGGCCGGAGCCAGTAAGCGTGATGTGTTCGAAAGGGCGTGGTGCAAAGGTCACGTGATACTCCAAGGGACTGAAGCCTGCGATTTCATCACAAGCGCCCGGTACTGCACGCCGGGCGAAGAGCCAGGAGACTGATATCCGGGTGATATATTAGTTAGTTTCAGTATGCAATCGCCGAAGCGGGGAGTCAATCCCAGAATTCCCGGGAGGCAATTACTACACGGCGAAGAGGGCCGTGCGGACGGCGTGCTCAAAGCCTGTGACGTGGGCCTTTGCCAACTCCGCCGCTTCTTCCTCATCACCGTCAATGACCGCGCGCAGGAGGTCCAGGTGTTCGCGCACGTGATGCTCAAGGTCCGGCAGCCTATCCAGGACCATGCACCAAATTCGGGTTGCCAGGTTGTCATAGCGGATCAGGACGTCCTCGAGATGAGGATTTGCCGCGGCCGCATAGATGCCCTGATGGACGCTGGCATCCAGTCGCAGGGTCTCCACAACCGAGGCGGCGGCCACATCAAAGGCATCCACCTCCTTCATTACGTTCCGCAGATGCTCCCTCGTGGCCGGAGAAGCCACCCGTGCCGCGCGTGCTGCAGCCAGTGGCTCGAGTTGCGTGCGGATCTCTGAAATAAAGGCCAGGTCCGTCACGTCAACGCGGGTGGCAAATGTTCCACGGCGCGGATAGGTGACCACCAGGCGGTCCAGTTCCAACCGCTTCAAGGCTTCGCGCACCGGAGTGCGTCCGATCCCCAGATCCTTCGCCAACTGGTCATCGTTGAGGAGGTCCCCGGGTTTGATGTCCAGCATCAGGAGCCGATCGCGCAAACGCTCATACGCGACGTCGGCCAAGGATTTCCTGCTGGTATCGTCCGAGATTGCCAGAGTTCCAAATGCCACAGTGCCAGCCCTTTCCGCAGTTCCCGAAAACCTATTGACCTGTCCTTGAGACCAGTATACGCTGATTCCGAATCCTAATATATCAGTACGGGACCCAAGAATATATCTAAAGGAGGAGACATGACCCTCGTGGCGACAGACTCACCAACAAGCACCCTGCCCCAGCCAGCAGCGCTCAATGACGAGCAAGCACAGAAGTTCGTACTCACATTGTCGTGCGTCGAACGCGCCGGAATCGTGCAGGCGGTCACAACCTTCCTGTTTGAGCGCGGCTTCAACATTGACGAACACCAGCAGTTCGACGACGGCATCCGCCAGACGCTGCACCTTCGCACCGCCTTTTCCGGCTCCCCCGAATACTCGGCGGACCGGCTTGAGGAAGAGTTCAGTGCAATCGCTGACCGCTTCGACATGAAATTCAGCTTCCATGACAAGACCAAGAAGCGCGTGCTGGTCATGGTGTCCAAGTTTGGACACTGCCTCAACGATCTCATCTTCCGCTGGCGCGGCGGCAGCCTGGGCGGAGACCTCGTAGCTGTCGTTTCCAACCACGAGACCCACCGCGCCATGGCCGAGGCAGCCGGACTGCCTTTCATCTACGTCCCTGTCACCCCTGACACCAAGGCCGAGGCGGAGCAAAAGCTCTTGGAACTCGTGGATGAATACAAGGCTGACCTGGTGGTGCTCGCCCGCTACATGCAGGTACTCTCGGACAACCTGTGCCGCTCCCTCGAGGGCCGGGCCATCAACATCCACCACTCGTTCCTGCCCGGTTTCAAGGGCGCCCGCCCCTACCACCAGGCCTATGACCGCGGCGTGAAGCTCGTTGGCGCAACCGCGCACTACGTGACGGCAGACCTTGACGAGGGCCCGATCATCGAGCAGGAAGTCATCCGCGTGGACCACAGCTACGGCCCCAACGCACTCTCAACAGTGGGCCAGGATGCCGAAGCCCTGGCACTGTCCCGGGCTGTCCGCTGGCACTGCGAACACCGCGTGCTGCTGGATCAAACCAGCACAGTCGTCTTCCGGTAAGCCACCCTCCCCACCGTCCACACACACGAACTTCAGCAGGAGAAACTTTCATGACATCGACGCCTCGCATTGTCATCATCGGCGCTGGGATTGTCGGCACCAACCTCGCCGACGAACTGGTCACCCGCGGTTGGAACAACATCACCGTCCTGGATCAGGGGCCGCTGAACATGCCCGGAGGATCCACGTCCCACGCCCCGGGCCTGGTCTTCCAGACGAACCCTTCCAAGTCCATGGCACTGTTTGCCAAGTACACGGTGGAAAAGCTGCTCTCCCTCACCGAAGATGGTCAGAGCTGTTTCAACCAGGTGGGGGGCCTTGAAGTTGCCACTACCGAGACCCGCCTGGCTGACCTCAAGCGCAAGCTCGGCTACGCCCAGTCGTGGGGCATCGACGGCAAGATCCTCTCCCGCGAGGAATGCAAGGAGCTCTACCCCCTGATCAATGAGGAAGACATCCTTGGTGGCCTCCACGTCCCCACCGATGGCCTGGCACTTGCAGCCCGCGCCGTGCAGTTGCTCATCAAGCGCACCGAAGCCGCCGGCGTGAAGTACATCGGCAACACCGAGGTGACCGGAATCGAGCAGTCCAACCGCCGCGTGACCGGCGTCGAGACCGCCAATGGCGTCATCCCGGCCGACATTGTAGTTTCCTGCGCCGGCTTCTGGGGCGCCAAAGTGGGCGAGCTGATTGGGATGTCCGTTCCGCTCCTCCCGCTGGCCCACCAGTATGTCAAGACCACCCCGGTTCCCGCCCAGAAGGGCAAGAACGAACTGCCCAACGGCGCCCAGCTGCCCATCCTGCGCCACCAGGACCAGGACCTCTACTACCGTGAGCACGGCGAGCGCTACGGCATCGGCTCCTACGCCCACCGCCCCATGCCTGTGGACCTCGATGAACTGGGAAGCTACGAGCCCAGCAGCATCACCGAACACAACATGCCTTCGCGCCTGGACTTCACCTTGGAAGACTTCCTGCCCGCATGGGAAGCCACCAAGCAGATCCTGCCGGCACTGCGGGAAAGCGAAATCGAGGATGGCTTCAACGGCATCTTCTCCTTCACCCCGGACGGCGGCTCATTGGTGGGCGAGTCCAAGGAAGTGGACGGGTTCTTCGTTGCCGAGGCCGTCTGGGTCACCCACTCTGCTGGCATCGCCCGCGCCGTGGCCGAACTACTGACCACGGGCAAGTCCGAAATTGATCTTGGTGACTGCGACATCCACCGCTTCGAAGAGGTCCAGCTGACCCCTGAATATGTCAGCGAAACGTCCCAGCAGAACTTCGTGGAAATCTACGACGTGATGCACCCGCTCCAGCCCAAGCTCTCCCCCCGCAACCTTCGCGTCAGCCCGTTCCACGCCCGCCATAAGCAGCTGGGAGGCTACTTCCTGGAAGGCGCAGGATGGGAACGTCCCTACTGGTTCGAAGCCAACGCGGAACTGCTGAAGGAAATGCCGGACGAGTGGCAGCCGCCGGCACGCGACGCGTGGTCCGGTATGTTCAGCTCACCCATTGCTGCGGCGGAGGCCTGGAAGACGCGCACGGCCGTGGCGATGTATGACATGACGCCGCTCAAGCGCCTTGAAGTCAGCGGCCCGGGCGCCCTGAAACTGCTGCAGGAACTCACCACGGGAGACCTGGCCAAGAAGCCGGGCGCCGTAACCTACACCCTCCTGCTGGACCACGCTGGTGGAATCCGAAGCGACATTACCGTTGCACGCCTCAGCGAAGACACGTTCCAGCTGGGCGCCAACGGCAACATCGACACTGCCTACTTCGAGCGTGCCGCCCGCCACCAGACAGAAAACGGTACGGCCAGCGATTGGGTGCAGGTCCGCGATACCACCGGTGGCACCTGCTGCATCGGCTTGTGGGGTCCGCTTGCCCGTGACCTCATCAGCACGGTCAGCAACGACGACTTCTCCAATGACGGCCTGAAGTACTTCCGTTCCAAGAAGGTCACCATCGGCGGAGTCACCGTTACCGCAATGCGCCTGTCCTACGTGGGCGAACTCGGCTGGGAGCTCTACACGAGCGCCGACAATGGACAGCGCTTGTGGGATGCACTGTGGAAGGCCGGCCAGCCGTTCGGCGTCATCGCTGCCGGGCGCGCCGCCTTCAGCTCGCTGCGTCTGGAAAAGGGCTACCGCTCATGGGGCACCGATATGACCACGGAGCACGACCCCTTCGAAGCAGGCCTCGGTTTCGCCGTAAAGATGACCAAGGAAAACTTTGTCGGCAAGGCCGCCCTTGAGGGTCGCACCGAGGAAAGCTCCGCGCGGCGCTTGCGCTGCTTGACGGTCGACGACGGCCGCAGCCTGGTGCTGGGCAAGGAACCTGTGTTCTACAAGGACCAAGCGGTTGGCTACGTCACCAGCGCCGCTTACGGCTACTCGGTGAAGAAGCCCATTGCCTACGCGTACCTTCCTGCCGCTGTCTCCATTGGTGATTCCGTGGAGATCGAATACTTCGGACGCCGCATCCAGGCGACAGTCACCCAGGACCCGCTGTACGACCCCACCATGAGCAGGCTCCGCGGCTAAGGCTTGACGGACGCTTCAGTAGGCCAGCGGCCCGGACTCATCCCCTCGCAACGGGGTCCGGGCCGCTGTCTTACCCGTTCAACCCCAGCCTTGCTTCGTCAGCCAGCCTCTCTTCGTCAACCAGCCCAGGAAGACACATGATCAGTTCAGAAACCATCAACGACTACCTCGCCCGGCTCGCTTCACGACAGCCCACCCCCGGCGGAGGTGCAGCAGCCGCCCTTCACGCTGCCCAGGGCGCCGCCTTGGTGGCCATGGTGGCCAGGTACACCACGGGTGAAAAGTATGCGCAGCACGCAGAACCCGTTGCCCGCATCACCAGCGCTGCCGACCATTTGATTGTCGAAGCGCTGCGCCTCGCGGACGCCGATGAGCACGCCTTCCAACGAGTTATTGATTCGTACAAACTCCCGTCCGGGACCGAGGAACTCAAGGCCATGCGCGCTGCCGGCATCCAGGATGCCCTGGTCCAGGCAGCCCATACACCTGCTCAGCTGATCAAGCTTGCCGGTGAGGTGGTGGAACTCGCCACGGAACTCTTTGACATGGCCAACCCCAATGTCATCAGCGACGTCGCGGCAGCAGCAGATGCTGCCCGTGCCGCCGCCACAACCGCCCGTGTCAACATCGACATCAATGTGGTGGCCATTAAAGACGGCGACGCCCGCTCGCGCTTGGCAGAACAGACCGACGGCCTTGAGGAGAAGGTGGTCCTCGCGGCCGATTCCCTCGTCAAGCGCGTCCGCGAAAGGATCCTCGCGTGAGTACTGAAGTGCTTTCCGGAAAGGGGTTGGCCGCCCTCATCCAACAGCGTGCGCAGGATGAGGCCCGCCTCCTGGAATATGAGGGCCAGCGCCCTTCCTTGGCCGTGGTGGTGGCAACCGACGACGAGTCCACGCACTGGTACGTCCGGTCCATTGAGCGCGCCGCGGAGCGCGCCGGAATAGGCTGCCGCATCCTGGACCTTGGCCATGACGCCACGGAACAGGTGCTGGCGAGTGTGTTGAAAGACCTCAGTGCGGAACCGTCCGTCAACGGGATTATTCTTCAAACTCCGCTGCCCGCGGGTGTTCGAACGGACGGGCTCGTGGGCCTTATCGCTCCGGAAAAGGACATTGACGGCGCCAACCCGCTCAGCCTTGGCCGCCTCGCTGTGGGTCAGCCCGCCTTCGCCCCTGCGACCGCACAGGCGGTGGTGGAACTCCTCGAGCATTTCCAGGTTCCGCTCGCCGGACGTAACGTCGCCGTCGTCGGGCGTTCCGCTGTGGTGGGAAAGCCGCTGTCCCTGCTGCTGCTCGAAAAGGACGCCACGGTCACCATCTGCCACTCCAAATCAGGGGTCCTTGAGCGCTATACCCGGCCTGCCGACGTCGTGGTTGTTGCCGCGGGGCGGACCGGACTGCTGACGAGCAGCCACGTTTCGCCGGCGTCGGTAGTGATCGACGTCGGTACGAACGTCCTGCCCGACGGTTCCCTGGTGGGAGACGTGGACGAGGCCAGTGTCACCGGAGTGGCGGCTGCCCTGACGCCGGTGCCCGGCGGGGTGGGTTCAGTCACCACGGCGTTGCTGCTCCTCCACACCGCTGAAGCGGCCCGGGCACAAGCACGGCTTCTGGAGAAGCCGGCCTTGGTTTCGGGAACCGCTGGCTAGCCATGGAAACGCCGATCCGCCTGGAGGTTAGTCCCTCCGCTGACCTTGCCCGGCAACTGTCTCCCGCTTATGAGGCGCCGGGCATGGTCAGCGTGACCTGCCTGCCGCATCACGGTCCGGCCAGGACGGTCGCTGCGTCGATTGAGCTTGCCCGGCTGGGCTATCGCGTGGTCCCGCACCTCGCAGCCCGGAGCATCGCCAGCCAGGCAGAGCTGCACCTTTTCCTGCGCCAATTGGGCGATGAGGGCGTCCGGGAGCTTTTCCTCATTGCCGGAGACCGCAGTGCCCCTGCCGGCCCGTATTCCTGGAGCGGCCAGCTGATGGAGGACACCAAGGCTTTCTCGGAAGATTTCTCCCTTGGCATCGCCGGTTACCCGGAAGGCCACCCACAACTGAGCGCAGAACAGTTGCGGAGCAGCCTGGCCGGCAAGTCACCCATGGCGTCGTCCATGGTCACGCAAATGTGCTTTTCGGCGGAATCCATCAGCTCATACCTGCACGAGCTGCACCGGGCCGGGTACCGGCTTCCCGTGTGGGTTGGCGTTCCCGGGCCGGTCTCCATGCAGAAGCTGCTGGCCATGGGTGCACGATTGGGCGTGGGACGCTCACTCAAGCTGGCCCGCGGCACAGGAATGGCCAAGGCACTCCTGCGCGGTGGTGACGTGATGCGCTATGACAGCTCCGGCCTGATCCGGGACGTTCATCAGGCCCTCGACGGCCATCCGCTGTTTGCCGGCATCCACGTCTACAGCTTCAACGACCTCAGCCGCCTACCCAGATTTGAAGGGAAGATCGCATGGCTTCCAAAGCCCCCCGTGAAAACATCGACGAGTCAAAGCTGACCGTCACCAAACCCAAGACAAAGGCTGTCGGCATTCCGGCCGTTGCCAACGCACTGAAGATCTCCCTGGAACAAATGGGTCCGGTGCGAAGCGTGCAAACGCTGCTGGCAGTGAACCAGATCGATGGCTTCGACTGCATGGGCTGCGCTTGGCCGGAACACGAGAAGCGCAACGCAGCAGAGTTCTGCGAGAACGGGGCCAAGGCCGTCGCCGAGGAAGCTACCCGGCGCCGCGTCACGCCAGAGTTCTTTGCCCAGCACTCCGTAGCTGAATTGAAGACCCGCGATGACTACTGGCTGGGCCAGCAAGGCCGGCTGACCCACCCGATGTTCCTCGATGAAGGTGCAACCCACTACAGGGCAATTGACTGGGAGGAAGCCTATGACCTCATGGCCGAGGAACTCCGGGGCATGGACCATCCCGATCAGGCCGTTTTCTATACCTCCGGGCGCACCTCCAACGAGGCAGCGTTCGTGTACCAGCTCCTGGTGCGCGGCCTTGGCACCAACAACCTTCCGGACTGCTCCAACATGTGCCACGAGTCCTCGGGCTCGGCGCTGGTGGAAACCATCGGCATCGGCAAGGGTTCGGTAAGCCTGACCGACTTGGAGACGGCGTCACTGATCTTCGTAGCCGGGCAGAATCCAGGTACCAACCATCCGCGCATGCTCAGCGCCCTGGAGAAGGCCAAGAAGAACGGCGCGGTCATCGTGTCCGTCAATCCCCTTCCCGAAGCCGGGCTCCTGCACTTTGAAAACCCCCAGCACGTGGCTGGCATGATTCAAGGGACCCAGCTGACGGATGACTTCCTGCAGATCCGTGCCGGCGGCGATCAGGCCCTCTTCCAGGGCCTGGGTAAGTACCTTGTGGAGGCCGAAGCCGCGGGTCGCAAGACCCCGGGCCTGGAAACCGTGCTGGACCACCGGTTCATCGAGGACCACACGGTGGGCATCGACGAATACCTGCGTTTCCTGGAAAAAGTGCAGTGGGACGACATTGTGGAAGCAACAGGCCTCACCCTGGAGCAGATCCGCTCCACAGGCGAACGTCTCCTGGCCTCCAACGCCACCATCGTGTGCTGGGCCATGGGATTGACCCAGCACAAACACTCCGTACCCACGCTCCGCGACGTGGTCAACGTACTGCTTCTTCAGGGCAACATCGGCAAGCCCGGCGCAGGAGTCTGCCCGGTCCGGGGCCACTCAAACGTCCAGGGCGACCGCACCATGGGCATCTTCGAGAAGATGCCGGAGAAATTCCACGACCGGCTGGACAACGAGTTCGCGTTCCACTCACCACGGGAGCACGGCTATGACACTGTTGCCGCCATCCGTGCCATGAGGGACGGAAAGGTCCGCTTCTTCATGGGGATGGGTGGCAACTTTGTTCGCGCCGCCCCTGACTCGGAGGTCACGGAACAAGCGCTGGCCAACACAGGATTGAGCGTCCAGATCTCCACCAAGCTGAACCACTCGCACCTGTCCACGGGTCGCCGGGCGTTGATTCTGCCAACCCTCGGACGCACGGAGAAAGACACCCAGCGGACCGGGGACCAGAGGGTCACGGTGGAAGACTCCATGAGCGCGGTCCACGCATCCCGCGGGCGCCTCAAGCCCGCAAGCGAGCACCTCCACTCGGAGGTTGCCATTGTCTGCAATCTTGCCCACCGGCTCTTCACCGACGGCGACGTGCGCCTGCCCAACGCCCCCAAGGCCGCGTGGCTGTCCATGCGTGATGACTACTCGCTGATCCGCAAACACATCGAGGCCGTCTTCGATGGCTTCGAGAACTTCGAAGAGCGGATCCAGCACCCCGGCGGCTTCGTGCTGCCGCACCCGCCCCGCGATGCCAGGAAGTTCGATACCGCGTCAGGCAAAGCACACTTCACAGGCAACGAGCTTGAATACATCAAGGCCCCGCCCGGCCGGCTGGTGCTCCAAACACTGCGCTCCCACGACCAGTACAACACCACCATCTACGGCAAGGACGACCGCTACCGCGGCATCCACGGTGGCCGGCGAGTGGTCCTCATTAACGAGTCCGACATCGCCGAGCTGGGCTTTGCCGACGGTGACATGGTCCACCTGGTTTCTGAATTCCAGGGAACCGAGCGCCGGGCAGAAGACTTCCGCATCGTTTCATATTCCACTCCCAAGGGGTGCGCCGCTGCCTACTACCCGGAAACCAACATCCTTGTACCGCTGGACTCTGTAGCCGATACCAGTGGGACCCCGACGTCCAAGTCCGTCATCGTCCGGCTGGAACGGGCTTAAAAGCTCTGGACAGAGTGTGATGCCTGCCATAGTATGTGACTGATATATCTTTCCTAGTTGCGCAGAGATATCAGATGGCCAACGCGTAACCAGAGTTCCAAACCCGCCAAGAGCCATCTCGTCAAGAAGACATCAATCAACGGAGAAACAATGTCTGACATCACCCAAGTCCAAGCAGATGCCGTGCTTGCCGCAGCCCGCGACGCTGCCAGCGAAACCGCGACCGCGATGAACATCGCCGTAGTGGATGCCGGCGGAAACCTCAAGGCCTTCACCCGCATGGACGGGGCGTGGCTGGGCAGCATCGATATTTCCATCAAGAAAGCACGCACGGCCCGCTTCTTCGACATGCCAACGGGGGCAATCGGCGAGCTTTCGCAGCCTGGAGGACCGCTCTACAACATCGAGGTGTCCAACGGAGGACTCATCACCTTCCCGGGAGGCATCCCCCTGCGCAGCGAGGACGGCACTGTGATCGGTGCGATCGGCGTCAGCGGCAGCACCGTGGAGAACGACCACGCGGTCGCATCCGCAGGAGCAGCAGTCCAGCTTCAGGGCGCAGCTGGGCTTTAGCCAAAAAACGTTAAGCAAAAACTATCCAATTGTCCGTGAATGGTGCTTCGGTGGCCTGAAACCTGGGGAGGTATTTCCTCATCGAAGCACCGCTCTCGGGCAATTGGACAGATCCAATTTCCGTACCACAACCCGCCCCAGGAGGAGTGTCCATGTCTGGAAACCGAGCAGTCGCCTACAAGGAACCCGGCGTAGTCGAAATCATCAACACTGACTACCCGACGTTCGAACTCAAGGACGGACCGGGCGTCAACCCGGCCAACGTCGGCCGGAAGGTACCGCATGGCGCGATCCTCCGCACTGTGACAACCAACATCTGCGGTTCCGATCAGCACATGGTCCGTGGGCGCACCACAGCCCCGCAGGACCTGGTCCTCGGCCACGAAATCACCGGCGAAGTGGTGGAGGTGGGTCCCGACGTCGAGTTCATCAAGGTGGGCGACATCGTCTCGGTGCCGTTCAACATTTCCTGTGGCCGGTGCCGGAACTGCAAAGAGCAAAAGACCGGTATCTGCCTCAACGTTAACCCTGACCGCCCGGGCAGCGCTTACGGCTATGTGGACATGGGCGGCTGGGTAGGCGGACAGGCCGAGTACGTGCTGGTTCCCTACGCCGACTGGAACCTGCTGCGCTTCCCGGACCGCGATCAGGCCCTGGAAAAGATCATGGACCTGACTATGCTCTCGGACATCTTCCCCACCGGCTTCCACGGCGCCGTTACGGCCGGGGTGGGCGTAGGGTCCACGGTGTACGTCGCCGGTGCCGGCCCTGTGGGTCTGGCTGCCGCCGTCGGCGCCCAGTTGCTTGGCGCCGCCGTCGTGATTGTGGGCGACATGAACGAAGACCGGCTGGCACAGGCGCGCTCGTTCGGCTGCGAAACCGTCAATGTCTCCAACGGAGACCCGAAGGAGCAGATCCTGCAGATCCTCGGGGTGCCGGAAGTGGATTGCGGCGTGGACGCCGTTGGCTTCGAAGCCCGCGGCCACGGACGGGACGCCTCGCACGAGGCTCCGGCCACCGTGCTGAACTCCCTCATGGACATCACCGCAGCCGGTGGTTCCTTGGGCATCCCGGGCCTCTACGTCACCGGGGATCCGGGCGGAATCGATGAAGCAGCCAAGCACGGCTCCCTGTCGCTCTCGCTGGGCACCGGCTGGGCAAAGTCCTTGTCCTTCACCACGGGACAGTGCCCGGTGATGAAGTACAACCGCCAATTGATGATGGCCATCCTCCACGACAAGGTCCAGATCGCCAAGGCAGTCAATGCCCAAGCCATCCCCCTTGAGGACGCTCCCCGCGGCTACGCCGAATTCGACGCCGGAGCGGCAACAAAGTTCGTACTGAACCCGAACGGTTACGTGAAGGCTTAGTACGCAAAAACACCAGGAAGGGGGCATCCATGCTCGCACAGGAAATCATCGGCGGCACGTCGCCAACGTCCCATGTGCCGTGCGAGCGGATGCCTGCCCCGACGTGGTCTGAAGCCCGGCAGTTAGCCTTCGATTGCGCTGTTCCGCTTGCGTCGGCGTCTGTGCCACTGGCGGACGCGATCGGATACATGCTGACCACGGAAGTGACGGCGCAGCAGGACCTTCCGCACTACGCGTCCTCTGCCATGGATGGCTGGGCTATTCATGGCAGAGGACCGTGGAAGATCACGACGGCGGGGCTGCCGCTCTCATCAGGAGAAGCCAGCGTCATTGCCACTGGGGGCCTGGTCCCCGACGGTGCCGTAGCGGTACTTCGGAAAGAGAGCGGACAGGTCCTCGACGCCGGATACGGGCTGCAGCTCTCACTGAAACCAGATGCGAAACCCGGCGAGACGCTCCCCGGCCGCCACATACGGCCAGCCGGTGAAGAAGCCCGAGCCGGCGACGTCCTCGTACCCGCCGGCACACTCCTCAATCCTGCACACATTGCCCTTGCTGCCGTAGCAGGCCACGACGAACTGCAGGTACAACGCAAGCCGCGGGTCGCCGTCGTACTTACCGGTTCCGAGGTGGTGACCTCGGGTATGCCGGCAGCGGGGCAGGTGCGCGACACGTTTGGCCCGCAACTCGGCGCAGTGATTTCACAGCTGGGCGGAATTCCAGGCAGCCAGCAACGGATCGGCGACTCCTACGAAGAGTGGCTGTCCGCACTTGGCGGCCCGCTCGGAGGTGAGCGTCCCGATGTCACGATCACCACCGGCGGCACTGGGAAATCCGGAACGGACCACTTCCGCACTGCAGTGGCCGCGCTCGGTGGGCGCTTACTGCTCGACGGCATCGCCATGCGCCCGGGGCATCCTGCGGTACTGGCTGAACTTCCGGACGGCCGCTTCATCATCGGCCTCCCAGGCAACCCCCTGGCCGCCATGATGGCCCTCATGACCATCGGTGAGCCACTGCTGGCTGCCCTCCAAAACCGGCCTCTCCAGACAGCTGGCCACCTCACGTCCGGGGCGGACATCGATCCGGGCCCAGGCCGGACACAACTCATTCCCTGCACCTTTGTCCACGGCCTCGCTTTCCCTGCTTCACACACAGGCCCCGGCATGATGCGCGGGCTGGCTTGGGCGGACGGCTTCATGGCCGTTCCCCCTGACGGAGTGGAAGCAGGCGAACCCGTCCCGGTCATGCCGCTGCCCTGGACCAGCGCCTGGTCAAGTGCCTGGACAAGCGCCTGGTCACAGGCGCAAGCAACCATCGATGTCCCCAACCAGCCAGGAAGGTACGCACCATGGCACGGATGACACAGCGCCGGAAGATCCACCGCTTCCATCTCGACGGGACAGGTACCGAATATCCGGTGCGGTTCAAGGAAGACGTCCTGGCCGCCGAAGAGCCCCTGGAAATCAGGATCGGCGGCCGCTCCTTCGCTGTGACCATGAGGACTCCGGGAGACGACTTTGACCTGGTGGCCGGGTTCCTGGTGTCCGAAGGCATCATCCGCAGCCAGTCCGAGCTGATCTCCCTGCGTTTTTGCGCCGGCGAGAAGGACGGGACGCAGACGTTCAATGTGGTGGAGGCCCAGCTCCGCTCAGACGTACAAATGCCGGACACCATGCGCCACGTGTACACCTCCAGCTCATGCGGCATCTGCGGGACAGACTCCATCGAGGCCGTCCGCAAGACCCTCCATTTCGACCCCTCCCAGGACGGGCTGCGGGTTCCCGTTGACATCTTGGCCGAACTGCCCGAACGCCTCCGGGAAGCCCAGGCAGTGTTCGACAGGACCGGTGGCGTCCACGCGGCCGGGCTCTTTAGGCTCGACGGCGCCACCCCCGAGCTCCTCTGTTTACGGGAGGACGTGGGCCGCCACAACGCCGTGGACAAAGTGGTGGGCTGGGCTTTGCGCCAGGATCTGCTGCCACTGACGGGATTGGTCCTGCAGGTTTCAGGGCGGGCATCATTCGAACTGGTCCAGAAGGCTGCGCTCGCCGGCATCCCCGTCCTGTCCGCCGTTAGCGCACCCTCCAGCCTTGCAGCGGACCTCGCCGCTGAGACCGGCGTGACACTGGTTGGCTTCAGCCGCGGACACAGCCTTAACGTCTACGCCGGACGTGACAGACTGGTCCGCCCCCGCAAAGCCGCCAGAGAGGAGGCCTTAGCCGGGCGCTGATCGCCCTTTCTGCGAGTTTGTGCGCAAGGCCCGTGTCCGTGTCGGACTAGGATGAGGAAAGACGAGGAGCAGGCCGGTAGGGCGTTACAGCCCCGGCCGCCTGCTTGGGACAACGACACGAGGCATCATGGCCCCACGCAACAATCCGGACATCGAGAAGGACGCAGACGCCCAGGGCGGAGGCGTCCAGTCGGTGGACCGCGCGCTCCAAATCCTGGAAATCCTCGCCCGCGAAGGCGACGCCGGTGTCAGTGAAATTGCTGACGAGATGGGCGTCCACAAATCCACGGTGTCCAGGCTTGTGGGCTCGCTGGTTAACCGCGACCTTGTCCGGCAGAACAATGAGAGGGGCAAGTACCAGCTGGGTTTCGGCATTCTCCGGCTGGCAACATCCATCCCCGGCAGGCTGAGCGTGGTGCGCGAGGCAAGGGAAGTACTGGAAGCGCTCGCGGCTGAGTTCAAGGAAACTGTCAACCTTGCTGTGCTTCGATCCAACTATGCCGTCAACGTGGATCAAGCCATGGGCCCCTCAACGCTTGCCACCTACGACTGGGTGGGCAGCCTGACGCCACTGCATGCCACGTCCAGCGGCAAGGTGCTCCTGGCCGCGCTGACAGCTGACGAACGGAACCAAGTCCTTAAGACCGTCGGACTCCCAGCCCGCACTCCCCGAACTATCACCAACCGTGGGGAGCTGGAGAAGCAGCTGCTCGACGTCGCGCGGAACGGCTACGCGGTGGTCCATGAAGAGTTCGAAATCGGCCTGACGGCCGTGGCCGTGCCTATCTTCAACCACATGGGCAGTGTCATCGCCGCAGTGAGTATCTCCGGCCCTGCCTTCCGTTTTGCTCCCGAGGAGCAGCCAGGGCTCATAGAGGCCCTCCGCGAGGCTGGCCTGGCCATCAGCGCCAAGATGGGCTACCGACGCCGCTAGGTGCTGCCCGCCCGGCCCGCCGCGTAATGCACGCCTTTAAGTAAAGCTAGCTGGCGTCGCTAGCGTGCCCATTTTTCGCCTTGAATGTCGCTTGTTACGCAACAGTAACCACTATGCGCAACTCCTGAGGCGCCTCGGGGCGAGTGTCAAGATGCCTGAAGTGGAAAAGAAACACCTTGACATTGACCTGTGACGGGGCGCACTCTGTTGCATAACGTGAGAACTGTTGATCCTTGCGAGACGCAAGAAGGCGACTAAGCCTAAGCGACCACAAATCCCGTTCGCCGACCAAAAGAGGTGCACCATGCACAAGGCCTGCCCCATCAGTGAGCTCGATTCGGGGCAGGCGCTCCGACTTGATACTGCTCCACAAATGATGGTCATGGAGTCGGACGAAGCCCCCAACCCTCTACCCGCTCCCACCCTCCAGGGCCATGTATAAACCCAAGCCCATGACTCGCCGAGCAAAGGACCCGCTCATGGCTATAAATAGTGATCTAAAGCCTCTAACTCCCGAGGAAGTGCCCGCCACGGATAACCTGGCCGACACCCCTTCATCACGTAGAACCAACCGCCTGGAAAACTCCGGGGACGTCATCAGCGTCTCCCCGGACGAAGCCAACCCCGCAGTCCTCGACGATGAGGACGGAGGCGCAGAAACGCTGCCGGATACTGAGGAATACGCACAGATCCTTGAAGAACTGCGCCATGCCAGGACCGAGCAGGCAGTTACTGCCCGCCGGAACCAGAAACTTACGCTCGACAAAGTCACCTTCGGAATCACGGGCGCCATCGCCGTCGCCTTCGTGGTCTGGGGCTTCGTCGGCCGGGACAGCCTCTCCGAAACTTCCAAAGGCGCCCTGAACTGGGTCATGGAATACACCGGCTGGCTCTTCATGGTTCTTGCCTCCTTGTTCGTCGTCTTCGTCCTCTGGCTCGCCCTGGGCAAGTTCGGCAACATCCCGCTTGGCAAGGACGGCGAGAAGCCGGAATTCCGTACCGTCTCCTGGGTAGCGATGATGTTCGCCGCCGGCATGGGCATCGGGCTCATGTTCTATGGCGTGGCTGAGCCGCTCTACCACTACATCTCGCCACCACCGGGCACTGTGGACGGCCGCACCCCTGCTGCCATCCAGACGGCCATGGCCACCTCGATCTTCCACTGGACCCTGCACCCATGGGCCATGTACGCAGTAGTGGGCATTGCCATGGCCTACGGCACCTACCGTTTGGGCCGCAGGCAGCTGGTCTCTGCAGCGTTCACGTCGCTCTTCGGCATCAGGATGGTGGAAGGCCCGCTCGGGAAATTCATCAACATCCTGGCCATCTTCGCCACCCTGTTCGGTACTGCCGCTTCCCTGGGCCTTGGCGCCCTTCAGATCGGCAGCGGCATGACCTCCAACGGCTGGGTGGGCGAGATCGGCACCCCGGTACTCGTGGTGATCGTCGCCATCCTCACCTTCTGCTTCGTCGCATCTGCAGTCTCCGGCATCAGCCGCGGCATCCAGTGGCTTTCCAACATCAACATGGTGCTGGCAGTCGTCCTGGCACTCATCGTGTTTGTTGCCGGCCCCACCTTGTTCATCCTCAACCTGATCCCTTCAGCCATCGGCGACTACGCCCGGGACCTGGCAGAAATGTCCTCCCGGACAGAGGCGGTCGGCGACGAAGCACTGCGTAGCTGGATGACCAGTTGGACCATTTTCTACTGGGCCTGGTGGATCTCCTGGACGCCCTTCGTCGGCATGTTCATTGCACGCATCAGCCGCGGCCGAACTATCCGCCAGTTCGTCACCGGCGTTCTGCTGGTGCCAAGCATCGTCAGCGTTATCTGGTTCGGTATCTTCGGTGGAGCTGCCTTCCACGTCCAGCAGGAAGCTGACAAGGCCGGCACACCCGGTTTGGTGACCATGGCCAACGGTGTGCCCTCCGTCAATTTCGACGGCGCACTCTTCGATCTCGTCAAGAACCTTGGCATGCCCGGCTGGGCCACAGCAGCGGTGATCGTGCTGGCCATGGTGCTGGTGGCAATCTTCTTCATCACTGGTGCAGACGCAGCCTCCATCGTCATGGGATCGCTCAGCTCCAACGGAGCAGAACACCCCCGGCGTGGAGTAGTGATCTTCTGGGGAAGCCTTACCGGTGCAGTAGCAGCGGTCATGCTCCTGGCTGGCGGCGACGAACCATCCGAGGCTTTGGCCGGACTTCAAAGAGTCACGATTGTTGCCGCGCTACCGTTCGTCATCGTCATGCTGCTGCTCTGTTTCGCCCTCACGAAGGACCTGCGCCGTGATCCGCTGTCACTGCATAAGCGCTTGGCGACATCCGTTGTTGAACGCGCGATTCGTACGGGCGTGGAACAACATCGGGGCGTTCAATTTGACCTGGTGACCAGGCACGAGTGTGCGGAGGACTGCCCTGACTCCGACTGTCCCGGCGGAACTCCGACCGGAAGCATCCCCAGGGTTCAGTCTCCCCGGACCGACCCAACCGACAAGTAAGGTATCCCGCCATGACTCAAACCCATGAACAAGAAAGCACTCTCCGTGTCTCCACTGATTCCGGAGACACCGTGAGCTTCACCCTGGATGCAACGAAACCCGTAACGGTCAAGCTCCAGGTTGACGGTGGTTGCACTTGTGGAAGCACCGCCACCGTCCAGGGCTCCTACGTAAATAGCGACCTGGGCAAGCGCTGATTTCCAACACAGCAAAGCAGGCGCCGGATTGATTCCGGCGCCTGCTTTTTTTGCGGGCAGGCAGGTTACTTGGGCATCAGCACGGAGTCGATCAGGTAAACCGTTGCGTTGGCCGTGTGGACGCCGCCGCAAATCACGTTGGCGCCATCAACTGTGAGTGCATCTTTGCTGCCGCCAACGGTCACTTCGCCGCCCTGGACTGTCTTGTGCATACCGACGATCTGGTCAGGGCTTAGCTGGCCAGGGACTACGTGGTAAGTGAGGATCTTGCTCAGCAGGGCATCGTCCGTCTTGAGAGTCTCAATGGTGGCGGGGTCGATCTTGGCGAACGCATCGTCAACAGGTGCAAAGACGGTGAATTCGCTGCCGTTGAGAGTGGAGACCAGATCCACCTTCGGGTTGAGCTTGCCTGAAACAGCGGCAGTCAAAGTCTTCAGGAGCGGGTTGTTCGAAGCGGCAACGGCAACCGGATCCTGCGCCATTCCCACTACCGAGCCGGCACCATCCGGAACCTGGGCGGCGTAACCGGCACAGCCGGGGCCAACAAGATCACGGGCGGGATCCATGGCGGCGCTGGTCATGGCAGAAGCCGACGGCGACGGTGCCGCGGACGTCATCTCCGGCGCAGGGGACGACGACGCCGACGACGGAGGCGTGCTGGAACTGCTTGTACCACCACAAGCCGTGAGTCCGAGAAGGGCGGCTGCAGTGAGGCCAACGAAGGCGAGGGCGGGGCGCTTTGTGGACAACATGTCATTCTCCTTGTTCGTGGAACCAGGGCATTGGGTCCATTGGGTGTGGGCACTGGCTGCCCGGCGCTGCTTCTGCGTCGCCGGCGGTTTGTGCCTCACCAGCTATTCGGAGGTGGCACCGGCGTGGATGGGTGCGGATTGAAAAAGTTTTCAAACCAAGCCATCGCGGCTTCGGCTCCGAACTGCTTACAGATATCCGGAGCCGGCACCCTTCACGGCCGGTCCGGCGACGTTGGGAGACGCAATGCTGCAATTAGCACTTATCGGCCTGCTGGGTGGGCTGATTACAGGTATTTCGCCCTGCATCCTGCCCGTCCTGCCGGTCATCTTTCTTTCCGGAGGTGTGCAGGGTGCGCGCAAAGGCACTGTAACTAGCTGGCGCCCGTACTTGGTGATCCTCGGTCTGGTGATCAGCTTCAGCACCTTCACGCTGGTTGGCTCGTTCCTGCTGACCTTGGTGAACCTGCCGCAGGACCTGCTTCGATGGATCGGGCTGGTGGTGCTGGTGCTGATTGGTTGCGGCCTGATTTTCGACCGATTCCAGCACATCCTGGAGAAGCCGTTCTCCTGGATCCCGCAACGCAAAGTGGGCACCGAAAACGGCGGCCTGGTGCTGGGACTGGCGCTCGGCGTCGTCTATGTCCCCTGTGCAGGACCAGTGCTTGCTGCCATTGCCGTAGCCGGTGCCACGGGGCAGGTGGGCGTCGAAACCATAGTCCTCACGTTGACGTTTGCCCTCGGCGCAGCCGTTCCGCTGCTGGTGTTCGCGCTGGCTGGCCGCCGCGTCGCAGAGCGCGTCAAGGCCTTCCGGAAGAACCAGCGCAAGATCCGCATCGCCGGTGGCGTCATGATGATCGCCCTCGCAATCGGCCTGGTGTTCAACCTCCCGCAGCTGCTGCAGAAACTCGTGCCCGACTACACCTCCACACTCCAAGAGCAGGTCCAGGACAACGAGGCCGTGAAGAAAGCCCTGGATCTTGGTGGCCTGGTAAATGACCAAAACCGCGAGCTGGACAAGTGCAGCAACGGCTCCACCGATCTGGAATCGTGCGGGACGGCGCCGGATATCAAGGGCATCCAGGAGTGGTTGAACACCCCCGGCGGTCAGGCCGTGAACTTGAAGGACCTCAAAGGCAAGGTGGTCCTGGTGGATTTCTGGGCCTATTCCTGCATCAACTGCCAGCGCTCCGTTCCGCATCTCACCGATTGGTACAGCAAGTACAAGGACTCCGGCCTGGAAATCATCGGCATCCACTCCCCCGAGTACGCGTTCGAGAAAGAGACCCGCAACGTCATGTCCGGCGCGCAGGACCTGGGCATCACCTACCCCGTTGCCATCGACAACACCCTCTCCACATGGACCAACTACCGCAACCGCTACTGGCCAGCCCACTATCTGATCGATTCCGAGGGAACAGTCCGTCACATCAAGTTCGGCGAGGGCGGCTACCAGACCACGGAGAAGCTGATCCGCGAACTCCTGCAAGAGGCGAACCCTTCAGCGGCGCTCCCCGCGCCCATTGAAGCCTCCGACGACGGCCCGGTAGCAGGTGCCACCACTCCGGAGACGTATTTGGGCACCACCAAGAAGGTCAACTATGCGGGCAGGGAACCCTATAAAGCCGGGGTGGGACTGTATTCAACGCTGGCGAATCAGCCCGGTGACAGCTTTTCTTTGAAGGGTTCGTGGGATCTCGGAACGCAATCCATCACCCCTGCCAGCGCCGGTTCTTCCATTGCCCTGAATTACCACGCCAAGCAGGTGTACATCGTGGTCAGCGGTGAAGGCATGATCGACGTTGTCCGGGATGGGAAGACCACGGCCGTAGCGGTCTCAGGGACGCCGACGCTCTATCAGATCGTGGACGACTCCGGGATCCACGAGGGCAAGCTGGAAGTCAAGATCCCACAGGGCATCCAGGCGTACTCCTTCACATTCGGATAGGGTGCGCTGCTGGAAGCTGGGTTGGCCGGGCCCACTCTTGTTCGCTCTCCTCACCCTTGTACGGCGGGGGAAACGAACAAGAGCAAGCTCGTGGCGTGGAGAGCCTATTTGTTGGCGAAGTACACGGCAAGGAAGATGGCACCACTGACGAAAGCCAGGATTCCCAAAACCTTCCCGGCCGTAGCCTTTACTCCGTATCCTTCGGCCTTGCGGGCGGTGAGGAATGCCATGGCTCCAAAGCCCACGCCGAAAATGAACAGGCCGATGATGCCAAAAATGATCGAGTTCTTGCGGTATTTAGTCCCCAGGATGAGGTCTTCTTCAGGGCCAACTACATACTGACGGGTGGTGGTCATGGTTCTCCAAAAAGTGGGGCGAGCTGGATCAAGCGATCGGTCGAACATTATTTCGCCGTTTGAAGAACTCCAAATGGCTCGGACACAATGGCGAAGGCTTAGACATACGGCTTCGTGATCAGCTCCAGCGCGTGGCCCGAGGGGTCCTTGAAGTAGACGCCCCGGCCACCATGCTCCGTGTTGGTCTCGCCCTCACGGGTCATCTGCGGATCCGCCCAATGCTCGACGCCGGCACTCACCAGACGCTCATAGGCGCGGTCAAAATGCTGGTCGTCAACGAGGAAGGCATAGTGCTGCATCTGGATCTCGACCGGTGGCTCGGCGAATTGGAGCATTACGCCGCCAGCCAAGGTCAGGTTGGTGAAGGGCCCCCAGCTGGGTGCTTCGTCCGCTTCGAGGATGGACCGGTAGAACTCGGCGGAAGCGACGCGATCGGTGGACGCGATGATGGTGTGGTTAAAAAGGGCGGGCATGCATGACTCCTTGTTGTGTGGATTTCGTTCGATGGGTTTCAGGGTCATCAATCCACGGGGAGGAGCGCGCGCAGCGCTGGCACATGTCAGAGTTCGGCCGGGTAGCCAATCCGTGCAGGGCAGGTGCCCGATCCGGTCATCACGTCCGCCAGTCTAGCGAAGAGTTGGGCGGCGGTGACAGGATGGGCGGCATGGGAATCGAGGTTCGCCCGGCAACAGTGTTCGAGGACTTGAAAACCATCGTCGGCCCCAAACGTCCGGACGCCAATGTGTGCTGGTGCCTGAGTTACCGGATTCCCTCGAAGCAGAACCTCGAGCTCCAGCGGAAGGAGCGGGGAAAGTTCGTGGAAAAGCTGGTTGCGGAGGATCCGCCGCCAGGCGTTCTCGCTTACGACGGCGGCGAAGTAGTCGGGTGGGCTGCCGTGCACCCCCGGTCCGACACCAGCTTTGCGACTAGCCGAAAGATCCCCCACGCGGACAAAGCCGATGTGTGGTCTGTCTGGTGCATCAGGGTGCGGCCCGGGCATCGCGGCAAGGGCATTTCGCACAAGCTGCTAAAGGGTGCAATTGACTTCGCAAAGAGCCATGGCGCGCCAGCCATTGAGGGCTACCCCGTGGACAACAAGGGCAACAGGGTGGATCTGACCATGGCGTACGTGGGTACCCGCAGGCTGTTCGAGCAGGCCGGCTTCACCAAGGTCGCCGAAACGACGTCCGTCCTCAACGGATTCCCGAGGGTGCTGATGCGTCTGGACCTGCGCTCACCCAACTAGGGGACAGCAAACGGTCCACTGGGCTCTCATTGGAGCATGTGCTGTCCCCTACTTGGGTCAGCCCTGCAGCCTTGCCGTCATGCGATGAGCTTCCTCGAGCAGCAATTTGCCCAGGAATTCTTGCCGATCGGGACGGAACCGGGGTTCGATCCCCGTCAAGGAAAGGGCCCATGCCGGGCGCCCCTGTTGGTCAAAAACCGCCGCGCCCATCCCCCAGCTTCCTTCAAGGATCAGCCCCGGGTTCACGGAGTAGCCCGCCAGCCGCGTGCGCTCAAGGTTGTCCCGCACCACGTCAACGGAATGCCCCATGGCAAAGTCGCCAGCGTGCGCAGGCCAGTTCTCAAGCAGGGTTTCCTGCTCGTCGGCGGGCAGGAAGGCCATGATCGCTGTTCCTGCCGAGGCAACTCCCAAAGGAAAACGTACGCCTTCATGCAGCACGAAGGACCTCACCGGGAACGAGCCTTCCTCACGCAATACGCAGACGGTTTCGTTGCCACGTCGGATGGAGAAGAACGCGCTCTCGCCAGTTTCGGCGGCGAGGCGGCGCAGGCTGGGTCGGGCAATGTCCTCCATGGGGAAGCGTGCCGCCGCTACCGATCCCAGGAGGAAGATTTCCGGACCAAGAACCCACTTCCCGGCGGCTGAATCGTGCTCCAGCAATCCCTCCGCAGCCAGCGACGTCAGCAGCCGGTGCACGGTTGGCCGTGTCAGCCCTGATTCACGAACCAATCCGGCCAACGACGTCCCCTCGGGTTTGCGTCCCACCAGCCTCAGCAGCTGGGCAACGCGGCCCACAACCTGGGCACCCTGCACCGGGTTCTGCGGTGACTTATTCTCCGGCACAGAGGCCTCCTTCAAGATTTCATCCACAATATGGACACGACTGAGCTTACAGTCCACACCGTGAGTAGCCAAGCGCTGAAGTCGTTGACCATAGCAAGGATCACTCCTAGGCTCCTTTACAGATAACCAGTCCACAACGTGGATACTTCCACGACAAAGACTCAAAGAGGAGTTCCACATGTCGAAGATGCACGCCAGCGCAGCCCAAGCGCTCCAGGACCTGATGGCAGACGGCCTGACTATCGCCGTCGGGGGGTTTGGCCTGAGTGGCATCCCGGCCGACTTGATTGACGCCGTCCGGGAGTCGGGCGCCAGGGATCTCACCATCGTCTCCAACAACATGGGCGTGGATGGCAAGGGCCTCGGCGTGCTGATCGAAGCAGGCCAAGTCAGGAAGGTCATCGCCTCGTACGTCGGCGAAAATAAGCTCTTTGCCGAGCAGTACCTGGCCGGCAAGCTCGAGGTCGAATTCACTCCCCAAGGCACCCTGGCCGAGCGTCTCCGCGCCGGCGGCGCCGGCATCCCCGCCTTCTATACGCGGACCGGCGTGGGCACGCTGGTTGCCGAGGGCAAGCCGTTGGAAGAGTTCGACGGCGTGACGTACGTCCGCGAGCGCGCCATCACCGCCGACGTCGCGCTTGTCCACGCCCACACCGCTGACACGGATGGAAACCTGATCTACCGCTACACGGCGAGGAACTTCAACCCTGTGGTTGCAACAGCCGGCGCCGTCACCATCGCTGAGGCGGAGGTCATTGTGCAACCGGGCGAGCTCGACCCCAATCACATTGTCACGCCCGGCGTCTTCGTCCAGAGGCTGGTGCAGGCCAGCGCGCGGGTTAAGGACATCGAACAGCGCACAGTCCGGCAGCGACCTGGAGCACAGCACACCGAAGCGCTGGCCGTCTAACGCTTACCAAAACAAGGAGCACACATCATGGCTTGGACACGAGACCAGATGGCCGCCATCGCGGCTGAAGAATTGAACGACGGCGACTACGTCAACCTCGGCATCGGCATCCCCACCTTGGTGGCCAACAACCTGCCCGACGGCGTGCGGGTGGTTCTCCAAAGCGAGAATGGCCTGCTCGGCATGGGCCCGTTCCCCTATGAGGGCGAGGAGGACGCGGACCTCATCAACGCCGGCAAGCAGACCGTCACCATCACCCCCGGCGGAAGCATTTTCGATTCCGCCATGTCCTTCGGCATGATCCGCGGCGGCCATGTGAAGGTGGCTATCCTGGGCGCCATGCAGGTGTCCGGCAGCGGCGACCTCGCCAATTGGACCATCCCGGCAAAGATGGTCAAGGGCATGGGCGGCGCCATGGATTTGGTGGCCGGGACCCCGCGGGTCGTGGTCCTCACCGAGCACAACGCCAAGGACGGTTCGGCCAAAATCGTCACGGAATGCACGCTGCCGCTGACCGGGCTGAAGTGCGTTGACCGGATCATCACAGACCTCGCGGTCTTCGACATCGTTCCGGACACAGAAGACAACGACGGCGGCACGAGCCTCCTGCTCACGCGCCTCGCCCCGAGCGTCACGGTGGAAGAGATCCGCAGCAAGACAGAGGCGGAGTTTACGGTGGCGCTTACGTCCGAAGAACACACACTTGAAGGAGCAGGCGCATGAGCTTGAAAGACCAGTTCGGCAAGGACATCCTGCTCACAGGGTGGGGACACAGCAAGTTCGGCAAGCTCACGGACCACACCCTCGAATCATTGATTGTCCAGGTAGCCGGTGAAGCGATCCGCAATTCCGGCCTTGAGCCCAAGGACATCGACGAGGTCTATCTCGGCCAATTCAACTCAGGCATGCAACCGCTGGGCTTCACGTCATCGCTGGCCCTGCAGCTCTCTGCAGACCTGGCCAATGTCCCCGCAACGCGCACGGAGAACGCTTGCGCCTCCGGTTCCGCAGCGTTCCAGCAAGGCGTGAAGGCTGTGCTCGCCGGAACTGCCCGCAATGTTTTGGTGATCGGCGCGGAAAAGATGACCGACGCCGGAGCGGACGTGGTGGGGGCGGCTTTGCTTGGTGCGTCGTACGAAATGGCGGGCAAGGCGTCCACCACAGGGTTCACGGGGTTGTTCGCAGAAGTGGCGAAGCACTACGGGAAGCGCTACGGCACGGGCATAGACGCGGCCACCTACCCCGGGGGCCTGGGCGATGTCCTCGGTTCCATTGCGGCCAAGAACCACCACAACGGCATGGATAATCCCTACGCCCAGATGCACCGGGATTTTGGCGAGGAATTCTGCCGCACCATCTCGGACAAGAACCCCATGGTGGCGGACCCCTTGCGCCGTACGGACTGTTCGCCGGTCTCGGACGGTGCGGCCGCCGTCGTGATTTCAACGTCGGCTACCGGCGGCGCGACCGCACCTGTGCGCTTGGCGGGCTTCGGTCACGCGAACGATTTCTTCCCCGCGGAAAAGCGCGATCCCACCGAGTTCGCCGCTACCCGTGTCTCTTGGGAGCGGGCGCTGGGCATGGCAGGCGTGGGCATTGATGGACTGGACTTCGCCGAAGTCCACGACTGCTTCACCATCGCCGAGCTCGTCATGTACGAGGCCATGGGCCTGACTCCCCGCGGCGAGGGTTCGCGCGCTGTCCAAGAAGGCTGGGTGTATAAGGACGGCAAACTTCCCGTCAACGTGTCCGGCGGCCTGAAGGCCAAGGGGCATCCCGTGGGGGCCACCGGAGTGTCGCAGCATGTCATTGCGGCCATGCAGCTCACCGGCACCGCCGGCGACATGCAGCTTCCCAATGCCCGACGAGGCGCCGTCCAGAACATGGGCGGCGTGGGCATCGCGAATTACGTCAGCGTACTGGAGGCGATCTAACCCAAGTAAGTCGCAGCACTGCGCGTTTTGAGGGCTGAAAACGCGCTCAGCTGCGACTTACTTGGGTTACTTTGCAGCTGCGGCCAGGGCTTCGGCACCAGCGGTCGCGCAGGCCTCGTCCAAGGCGCCGTCGGGAGCACCGCCGACGCCGATTCCAGCCACGGACACGCCGTTGACTTTCAGCGGGACACCGCCCGCCAGGAAAAGCGTGCCGGGAAGGTCTGCAATGGACGGGCCGGTACCGTTGATGCGCTTGGCCAGTTCGCTGGTGGGGGCACCAAAGGCAGCCGCGGTGTAGGCCTTCTGCTTGGCGGCCTCGATGGTGTGCTCGGCGGCATTGTCACCGCGAAGAAGGGCCTGGACAGTGCCGAAGCGATCCACCAGGGCCACGGTCACGAACGGAAGCTTGTCTGCCTGGCACTTGGCAAGCGCGGCATTCACGGCCTCGCTGGAAGCACCCACTGTGATTCGATTCTGGGAAACCAGGTTCTCAGGTGCCGGCTGGACCTCGGCACTGACTGGCGCAGCGGGTCCGTTAACAGGCGCGGCCTCGGGGGCTACGGCATTGGCTACGGCGGTAACCCCACCAGTGAGCAACAGTGCTCCGGCAGCAGCAGTGGCAATCATCTTGTTGGACTTCTTCACGGAGTTCTCCTCGTGGCAAGCAATTTCGGGTACATATCCATGCTTCCGGGAGCAACCCCCGGGGCACATCGGCCATGTGCCGGTTCCAAGCTCAGCCTTTCCGCCAGCCGTATCAGCCAAAAGGTGGAGAGACCAGCAATCACGCGGGATCTAGCATGGAAAGAGCGCTTACCACCGACCGATACGGAAACGGGAACCACCCCATGCCAGCAGCCCCTCAACGGCAGGATCCAAGCAGCCGCCCCGGTCCAGGCGGCCGGATCGATACCCGCATTGACGCCGTGGTGCATCTGGGTTTCGCCGTGCTGATGGTCGCCTCTGCTGTCCGGTATGTCATGCGCCACTCCCCCGCGGACAACCTGTGGACTGTGGCCTTGGCTGTCAGCGTGTGTGCCCTGTACGTCGTGACAGCGTTGCTGGCCCAACACCGCCAGCTCACCCAACACCTCCAGCTCATCCAACGACGCAATCCCATGCATAGCCAACAAACCCAAAACCGCAAGCTGTGGATGTTTACCTTGGTGGCTGCGTGGGCTGCCCTGGTGATCGCGGCGCCCAGCTTCGCATGGTGTTCCTTTGCGATTTTCTTCCTCAGCCGAACCGCCTTCCGTGGGTGGGCGGCGTATCTGGCGGGCGGCGCGACCGCGACGGCCACCGCCGTCGGGCTTTTCCGTATGAGCGGATGGACGGATGTCGCCATGCTGCTCGGACCGCTTGCTGCAGGCGCACTGCTCACGTTGATTTACGACAAGATCGAGCGTGACGGCGCCCTCCAGCGAAAGCTCTTCGAAGATGTAACCCAAGCGCAGGAACAGCTGGCGGCGAGTGAACGAAAAGCAGGAATCGCGGCCGAACGTGAGCATGTTTCACGTGAAATCCACGACACCATCACCCAGGGCCTCGCGAGCAGCTTGCTCCTGCTCGAGGCAGCCCAACGCTCCTGGCCCGATCCCGCGGCGCATCACGAAGTCAGCAAAGCAACCAGCCTACTCCGCGGAAATCTCGCCGACACCCGGAGCCTGGTGCACGAGCTCTCGGCGCCCGGCCTGGAAACTGCGCCCCTTCACGAGGCCTTGGAACGCGCCGCCCGGCAGTACCTGGACCACATCCTTGTGCAGGTCACCGGCGAGACCCGTCCCATCCCGCCCGAGGTTCGGCACGCCCTGCTCCGTGTGACTCAGAGCGCCGCGGCCAACATCAAACTTCATGCCCATGCGAACAACGCCAGCGTGACACTTGGGTACCTTCCGGGCGGGATCACCCTTGACGTGTTCGACGACGGCCGCGGCTTTGATCCCGGAGCGGTACCTCCGCCGTCGGAAACGGGAGGATACGGACTACGCGCCATGCGACAACGCATTGAGCAGCTGGGCGGAGAATTGTCCGTGGAGAGCACTCCGGGCGAAGGCACCATCATCGCAGCCCAGATCCCGCTGCCAGCCTTGCCCGAAGATACGCCTGAAGCTACATCGCCCGCGGACACATTCAAGGAGCCCCTGTGACCACCATTTCCGTGCTCCTCGTGGACGACCACACCGTAGTCCGGAGCGGACTGAAGGCGCTGTTGGGCACTCAGGCCGATATCGTCGTCGTCGGTGAAGCGGCGTCGGGTGAGGAAGCGTTGGTGGCGGCACAGCAGCATTCACCGGCCGTGATTCTCATGGACCTCGCCATGGGTGCGGGAATCGATGGGATCGAGGCCATCAAGCAGTTGCGGCAGCGCAATCCCCGGCAGGCGGTGATCGTGTTCACCACCTACGATTCCGACGCCGACATCGTCCGTGCCGTGGATGCCGGCGCCATGGGGTACCTGCTCAAGGACGCTGCACCGGAAGAGATCTTTGCAGCCGTAAGAGGTGCCGTGCAGGGCAAAAGCGTGATGAGCGCGCCCGTGGCTTCCCGGCTTTTCCAACAGCTGCGGAACCCTGACGAAATCCTTACGCCCAGGGAGGCAGAGCTCCTGAGCCTCCTGACCGAGGGCCTCAGCAACCGCGATCTGGGAAAACGCCTCTTCATCTCGGAAGCAACCGTCAAGACCCATCTGGCCCACATCTATGCCAAGCTCGGCGTGGAGACGCGGGCGGGCGCTATCGCAACCGCCATCCGTCGCGAGGGCATGAGGTAGGCCGGCCGCATCCGGTAGGCAGACCGCGCCGCGATTCAGGGCTCGTTCCTATATATCCACGGCCCGCATTCCGTTAAGCTGGCACTATGTCCGACGCTTCGGAACGCAAGATGTTCAAACATTCCGGAACTGCCCTGCTGTTCCGCGGAATCCTGGCCGTGCTCTTTGGACTCTTGGTTGCATCTTTGCCAGTAGCCACGGTCTTCGGACTGGTTTTCGTTTTCGGTGTCTTCGCAATCGTGGACGGCCTCACCAACGTGGCCCACTACTTTTACGACCCTTCACGCCATTCCGGCTGGACGATGGTGGGCGGCTTCATCTCCATCGCCGCCGGCTTAGTGGCGGTTGCGTGGCCGGGAATCACAGCTGCAGCCCTTGGCATCCTGATTGGACTCTGGGCCTTGGTCCTGGGGCTTTCCGAGATCATCTTCGTGTTTGCATCAAGGAGCTCCGTCAATGGTTGGAGAGTCTGGCTGCTGACGGGTCTTGTGACGGCGCTTTTTGGACTGTTTGTCCTGATCAACCCCGGCTTCGGGTTCCTGGGCGTGGTGGGTTTGCTGGCAGCCTTCTCCGTAGTTGCGGGGCTGTTGTTGATCGTTTGCGGCGTCAAGATGCGCAGGGGCGCCTCGTCTTCGTTCATGTACGCCCACTGATCGTCCGTGTCGCGGCAGGCGTGCCGCAAACGTGCCGCAGCCCAGCAATCCTTCATGAGGGGATGCGCTTGGCGCCAAGTTCGGTAAGTTAGTGGCTGTGAAGATAGCTACTTGGAATGTGAACTCCCTCCGTGCCCGTGCCGACCGCGTCGAAGCGTGGCTTGAGCGCAGTGACTGTGATGTCCTGGCCATCCAGGAGACCAAGTGCAAAGACGATAACTTCCCGTGGGAGCTCTTTGAGCGCATGGGCTACGAGGTTGCGCACTTCGGCGTGAACCAGTGGAACGGCGTCGCCATTGCGTCCCGCGTGGGGCTGGATGATGTAGAACGCACCTTCCTGGACCAGCCGATGTTCGGCAAGGCCGGCAAGGACCCCGCGCAGGAAGCCCGCGCTATCGCTGCTACCTGCGGCGGCATCCGCATCTGGAGCCTGTATGTTCCGAATGGCCGCTCGCTGGACGACGAACACATGCCGTACAAGCTCAAGTGGCTTGACGTCCTTCAGGGAAACGCCGCGGAGTGGCTCAAGTCCGCGCCTGCAGCACAGGTCGCACTCATGGGCGACTGGAATATTGCACCGTTCGATGACGACGTGTGGGACATCGAACTGTTCCGCAACAACAACTACACGCACGTCAGCGAGCCGGAGCGCGCCGCTTTCCATGCCTTCGAAACCGCCGGTTACACCGACGTCGTCCGCCCATACACACCCGGCCCCGGCGTCTACACGTACTGGGACTACACGCAGCTGCGCTTCCCCAAGAAGGAAGGCATGCGCATCGACTTCTGCCTGGCTTCCCCGGCCTTGGCGGCCCGGGTTACCGGTGCTTCCATCGACCGCGAGGAACGCAAGGGCAAGGGCGCCTCGGATCACGCTCCCGTGATCGTGGAGCTTGCAGACTAATCACCGCTGATGGAAGAAAGGGGCCGGCTGGAGATGACTGGAAACCTGTACAGGGGCCAGGCAGGACTGCCGTTCTCTTCGTCCCTGCGCATTTACGAGCCCCTTGAAGCATTTCCTCCCGAGCAGCAGCGCCAACTCGTGGCGGACAGCAGCAAGATACGTTCCCGCGCCGCCGTCGAAAATGCGGAGCTCCAAGCCTCGCTGGGCCGCATCACGCGGACCGGCGGGGACCCTTTCCCCACGGGGCGGACTGATTTGGTGCGCATGACGCGGGTTCCCGGCGGGCGGCACACTGCGGCGGATAGTGCCACAGACACGACCGCTGGCGCGTCACCGCAGGATAAGGACGCCCACGACGCCGGACGGCTGCTTTACTGCCCCAGCCAATTGGTGATTCGGGCCGGGCTGGCAGCGAATGCCCTCATGGATGGTGTGCACAGCCCGCTGGCTGATCTGCTGATTCCGGTTTCGCAGCGGGACAAGCATCAAGCCAGGATTGATCGCATCAACGCCGGGGAAGAAGCCAAGCGTGTGCACACCCGGGCTTCCACCTGGGGTATCCCTTTCAGTTGGTTCTCGCTTTTCGCTGAGTCTGACCGCAAGGATGTGGTGGAGTCGGATGGGCATATCCTCACGGTCCGGGTGTGGACACCGTTGACCGAGGCCCTGGACCGGGCACGCTTTGCTGTAGCCCATCTGGCCTTGGCAGCTCCGGACCTGGACATGCTGGACGATCTCACGCAGCTCACCGAATGGCTGGAGTTGTTCCACGTCCAGTCCATGGTGGAGTTGGATTACGGGGCTGTGGCGGACAAGGTGTACCCGGACGAATCGCCCATGGATGTACGCCTCGGTATCGAATGCCTGGCCGAGGGAGATATGACGGGCGCGGCTGCAGCTTATCGCCGGCTGGCCTCGCGCTGGATCCCCATCCGTCAGTTGGCGCGGGCCTCGTAGCCTTTCTTTACCGGCTCTTTACCGGCACGGCGGTGCTGTTGTCTCCCGGACAATCAATTGGTGCGGCGCTACCTCTGAATGCACGGCACCGGCAATGCCATCGAGTTCATCCAATAGCATCTTGGTTCCCAGTTCGGCTTGGTCGTCCGGCCGTTGACCCACGGTTGTGAGGCCCAATGCTTCGGAAAAGTCGTGATCGTCGATGCCGATGACTGAGAGGTCCTCCGGCACGCGAACGCCGTGACGCGTGGCTTCGAAGATGACTCCCATGGCCATCTCATCGGAGGAACAGAAAATAGCTGTTGGCTTGCGTCCGGGTTGATTCCAGAGCCGAAGGAATGCCTGCTGCCCGCTGGCAACTGTGAAGTCACCCCATTCGTCCCATTCAGGACGGACTTCCAAGCCGGCGTCGGACATGACTTCCTGGAAGGCGCGGATCCGGACACGGGGAACGTCGAAGTTCAGGTCTGTCTCGTCGTCGCCGTGGAGCAGGGCGATGTCCTTGTGTCCCAAGTCCAGCAGATGCCGCACGGCTGTGGAGGCGGCGTCGTAATCGTTAATGCCGATGTAGGCGCAATCCTCAACGTGCCCGCCAACCACTACCAGCGGGATGTCGATCTTGTGGAGGTGTTCCAGTTCGTCCTCGCTGAGCGCCATACACAGCACCAGCAGCGCGTCGATCTGTTTGTAGACCATGGTGGAGCTGAAGAGCCGCTCGCGATTGCTGCCATGGCCGCCGAGGTTGAACAGGGAGAGGTTGTACTTGCGCGAGTGCAGTTCCCTGTCCGCGCCTTCTATTGCTTTGGAGAAGAACCAGCGGCTGACGAAGGGCGCCAGGACTCCGATGGTGCGCGTGCGCCCAGTGGCCAGTCCCGACGCCGACGACGACGCCACATAGCCCAGCGACGCCGCCACTTCCAGGATCTTTTCACGCGTTGCAGGCGAAACCCGGGGCAGCCCCCTGACAGCCCTGGACACGGTGGCCGTAGACACTCCCGCTGCTGCTGCGACGTCCTCGATGCTGACGCCTGTATGACCACCGCGCTGGGACCTACCCGTTGTTCGTGTCACAGGCCCCCCTCTCCGGCTGCCTTTACTTCGCCGTTTTCTTATCTTTCGGCGAAGAATCAGTCTATTTTGTGCAGGGCTTGGTTACGCAGCGGAGTCATCCGCTGCGTAACCAACGCTGCAATTGTCTAGCCCTTGAGACCGCCGGACAGCAGGCCTCGGACGAAGTACCGCTGCAGGCCGAAGAACACCAGAAGCGGAATGATGATCGAGACGAAGGCCGCGGCCGGGTTCAAGTAGTCCCTGGCACCGCGTGTACCGGAAATCTCCGCCAGACGCTGGGTGATAGGTGCTACGTCGGCCGTTCCTCCGGAGAACACCAGTGCAACCAGGAGGTCGTTCCAGACCCACAGGAACTGGAAGATCGCCAGTGAAGCCAGCGCCGGAACGGAAAGCGGCAGGATGATGCGCCAGAAAATAGTGCTGTGTCCCGCACCGTCCACCCTTGCCGCCTCGATAACTTCACCAGGGATCTCGGAGATGAAGTTGTGGAGGAGGAAAATACCCAGGGGAAGCCCGAACATCGTGTGCGCGATCCACAGCTGCGCGTACGAACCCGCCGGCAAATGCAGGGTTTGCGTAAAGAGTTGCAGGAGCGGAATCAGTGCCATCTGGAGCGGAATGATCTGCAGGGCGAACACGAAAATGAAGAGTGCGTCGCGGCCCTTGAACTTGCCCCACGCGAACACGTAGGCGGCCATCGATGCCAGCACCAGTACAAAGATGGTGACCGGGATGACGATCGCTACGGAGTTCGCGAAGTACTGGGACAGGTTGGCAGATTGCGAGCCCGCCGGGGTAAGGACGTCCACATAGTTCTTGACCGTGAAGTCCCAGTCCAGGAAGGCATTCCACCAACCGTTTGAGCGGGGACCCACCTGCTTCGGGGCAGGACGGAACGAGGTAACAAAGAGTCCAAAGGTCGGGACGGACCACACGACGGCGATGATGATCGCTGCCGTTGTTGCCCACTTGGACGTGAGCTTGGTCTTGACCCTGCGCATCATCGGCTGGGCGTCCTCCGTGGGGTCCGATCCAGGACGCTGCCGGGTGGCGGCCTTGGACGCCTCTTTCGGGGCTGGCGTGGCTGTCAATGGATCTCCCTTTGCTTGCGAAGGACTCGAGCGTTGTACACGACGATGGGCAGCACCATGAGGAACAGGATCAGGGCCAAAGCGGCACCTCGTCCTGGCTCACCGGCGCGGAAGGCTTGCGTGTACATTTCGTTGGCCACAACCGACGTGTCGTAGTTACCGGCCGTCATGGTTCGGACGATGTCGAAGACCTTCAGCGTGGCGATCGTGATAGTTGTCAGAACCACCACCAGCGCCCCACGGATGCCCGGGACCGTAACGTTGCGGAACTGCTGCCAGGCGTTGGCCCCATCCAAACGGGCTGCCTCGATGAGTTCCACCGGGACACCCTTGATGGCCGCGGAAAGAATCACCATGGCAAAGCCTGTTTGGATCCACACCATCACGATGATCAGGAAGATGGTGTTTTCCGGAGCGTCCAGGAGGAACTGCTTGGGGTTCATACCCATGGCGTCACGGATGAAGTTGATGACACCCGTCTGTTCAATACCGGGGCCGCGGTAGTCATAAACGAGCTTCCAGATGATGCCGGCTCCTACAAAGGAGATGGCCATCGGCATGAAGACCAAGGACTTCAGAACCCGCTCTCCGCGGGCCTTATCGATGAAGACGGCGTAGGCCAGCCCAAAGCTGGTCGACAACAGGGGAACCAGGATGGTCCAGATGATGGTGTTCCGCAGCGTGGTCAAAGCTTCAGGCTGCGTGAACATCCAAACAAAGTTATCGAACCCGTTGCCTTGGCCACTGGCATCCGTGAAGGCCAACATTGACGTCCGTACAGCGGGATACACAAGGCCCACCACCATCAGGATTCCAGCAGGCGCCAGGAATCCGGCCACCGTTACCTTGTCCTTGACCGACTTTGGTGCCCTATCCACCACGAGCATGAGGATGCCGATAATTGCGGCAAAAATCGCCAGGGCGATCACTACTTGAAGGAGTTTTCCTCCGATAAATTCCATACCCAACCTCCGGGGCGTGAGTGAATCACTAAGTTCCGGGAAACACACTGCCTCCCCGGCTGGGCAAACCAGCCAAGGGAGGCAGTGCCTTCGGAGTTAGCCCTTGGGCCAGCTGGACTCGATGCTGTCAGTTACCTGCTGGGCAGAGCTGCCGTTGATCCAAGCAACGATGCCCTTCCAGAACGAGTTGGAACCCACGGCGCTCGGCATCAGGTCCGAGCCGTCAAAACGGAAGACCGTCTTGGGATCCTGGAGGAGCTTAATGGACTGCTTATCCAGGGCGGACTGTGCATTGTTCGGGTCAAGGCCCTTGTTTGCACTGATGGCCCCGCCGAGCTTCACGCGGTTGTTGGCGAAGTCCGCGCTTGCCATGAATGCCAGGTATGCCTGGACCTCAGGGGTGTCCTTGTAAGCAGCAACCGACTCGCCACCACCGGTGATGGCTGTGCCCTTGGATGCATCCACCGGAGGGGTCATGAATGCCCAGACGTCGCCATCCTCGGCCACGTTGGTACCGGCAGGCCAGTTGGCTGCCTGGAACGATGCCTGGTGGTGCATGGCGCACTGTCCGTCCAGAACGGGCTGACCGGCCTGGGCAAACGCGGTGCTCAGGATCGAGCGCGGGTCACCGAAGCCACCGTTGACGTAATTCGGGTTGAGGAGGATATCGCCAACCTTGTTGAAGGAGTTGACGATCTTGGGGTCATTGAACGGAATCTGGTGCGTGATCCACTTGTCATAGACTTCCGGGCCTTCGGCACGCAGGACAACGTCCTCGATCCAGTCGGTACCAGGCCAACCAGTGGCTTCGCCCGATTCAAATCCGGCGCACCATGGCTTCATGGTCTTGTCGTCTGCGATCTTCTTGGTCAGGTCCATCATTTCATCCCACGTCTTGGGGACTGTCCAGCCCTTGTCCTTGAAGGTCTTGGGCGAGTACCAGACGTATCCCTTGACGTTCGCAAGCATCGGGGCGGCGTAGAACGTGCCATCCACCGTGCCGTACTTCTTCCAGTCTGGGGACCAGTTCTTGTCCACAAGATCGGACACAGCCTTGGGAGCGGGCTTCAGGTAGCCGGCCTTTGCCTGGGTGGCCAGAAGACCGGGCTGCGGGAAGATCGCGACGTCAGGGGCCGTACCGGACTGGGCCCGGACGCCGATCTGGGTCTCGAACTCCTTGCTGCCCTCGTACTTGACCGTAATGCCGGTGCACTTTTCGAACTGTGCCCAGGATTCCTCGAGGTTTGTCGCTTCGACGTCGACAATAGTGGAGTACACCGAGACGGTCTTGCCGTCGTGCTTGCCGTAGGTGTCGTAGGCGGAACAGTCATTCGACGCCGTGCTTCCGCCGCCGCCGCTGTTTCCGCTACACGCGGACATGGTAAGTGCCAGAACGCCGGCCGCTGCGACCGGGAGCAGGTACTTGGATTTTTTCATGCTGAAGACTCCTCGCTGAGTACAAGAAAATCGTGGCGCGATTTGATGTGGTGGGCCTCACACTAGTCATGATCAAGGTGGGAATGCAAGCGCTTACACCTAACGTAACCACAACGATACAAAGTAACCTTTGCATCGTAACGGAGCGACCAGGCTGGGGCCGGAACCACTCGCCGTCGAAAGGAAGCTCCTGCCGCGCCGCGAGGAAGACATCGGCCGAGCAGGCACGTCATCAGATTTGGTTGCCCACTGTTGCCTATGCAACAGTGAGAAGTGTGGATGAACTTGAAGCACTCCAGACTATCGGCCGCCTGATCAAAGAAGAGCGCTTGGCCCAGGGGCTGAGCCAGGTGCAGTTGGCCAAGCAGGCTGGAACCGCCATCAAGACTGTCCGGACGCTGGAATCCGGTACGCGGCGCACCCAGGAAATCAATCAGCGCAAGCTTGAGCACGCCCTCGGCTGGCGCGCTGGCTCGGTGGCTGAAGTACTCAAAGGAAAATCCAGTTTCGCTCCGGACCAGATCACGCCGGACGACATGCGCAGCGGCGAGGATTCACGGCAGTCTTCGGGGCCCCGCGTAATGGTACCGGCAGCCCCTATCGCCCGCGCCTCGCATCTTTCAGACGAGGAGCTGCTCGCCGAACTGACCTACCGGATGATGCACCGCAACAGGGGCTAGCTGGTTGCTGACAGTTGCTGCCGGCGAACCATCTCGTTGATCCAAACAGGCGCGAACGGAGAGGTGCAGTTGGGCGGAGTTGGGTAATCCTTCAGCACCTCCAGTCGCTCTCCAATACTCAAAGCGCGGGCGCGATGCTCCGGGCGTTCGATGCCGATCTGGGCAAGACACGTGTTCATCGCCCACTGCAGGCGGTCAGGAGCTTCCTTCATCCCGGCTTCAATTGCGTCCAGCAGCCCGATGAGGTCAAGGCCTGCCGGATCCTTCACGACGCGCTCCGACGTCAGCGCCCAACCGGCACTCGCCACCACAGGATCCTTGTCCGCAAACCAGGCGATCCGCAGCCCTTCGGCGTACGGACTCTTCTTGACCACGTAGTTCACAAGCCAGTCGTGGACTTTGGGTGTGCGGGCCTCGCGCAGCATGGTGTCCAGCTCGTCGGATCGGAACGACTTGGGCCGGCAGATCAGCAGCGCCAGCAGCTTGGCCGCGGTGTCGTCCGTAGCCCAGAGGTCACGTGAAAGCTCTTGCTGTGTCTTCAAACGCTTCGCGATGGAGCGCAACTTACTGAGGTTCACACTGTGATCGTCACCGTGCTTCTCGTTCACCTCGCGCCATCTCGGGTCTTCCAGCGCGGCCAGCTCGGCCATCACGTCAGCCAGCGTCGTCCCAGTCGCGGCACTACCAGTCGCAGTTGTACCAGTCGCAGTTGTACCTGTCGCAGTTGTCGCGGCCACTGGAGCCTCCCGTCCATCGCGTGTAAAGCTCAGCCTACTAGGCGTGGGCGTGCTGGTCCCGGGCGCACTGGATCAGCCGCTTAACCACAGCGGGATGGCAGCTCATGGAGTGCAGTCCGCACGTTCCTTGATCTGCCATCCTCGCGCCATGTGGCGTAAAGTCTACTTCCCGCCCTTGAACAGGCCTGCGATCTTGGAGCCGAGACCCTTCACGTTTTCGGTAACATCTCCGGCGAATTCCTTGGACTTCTCCGCAACGTCACCAGCAAGTTCCTTGGCGTTTTCCCCGACGTCACCGGAGAAGAATTCCTTGACGTTTTCCGCTGCATCTCCGGCGAATTCCTTGACGTTTTCTGCTGCCGCGCCCGCGAACTCCTTGACATTTTCCGTGGCCTCGCCAGCAAATTCCTTCGCATTTTCAAGCGCCTCGCCAGCTACATCCTTGGCGTTGCCCGCGGCGCCCGCTGCTGCTTCTGATCCCGTGGTTTCTTCACTCATGGTGCTCTCCTTCGTGACGGTTTGAACGCCGATTGTTTTTGGGGCTTTGTCCCGCAAAGCAATCAATCGCATCAGGGAGTTTTTCCCCCTCTGCTTTCAAACTATGGGCATACGCAGCGGTTAAGCAACGCAAAACACCCTCAGCGAAATATTCGGCAAAATTAGCGGCTACAGTCAGCGAACCCGTTCAGCTTTTGTAAATTTTGCCCGGGCCCCGGAAGCCATATGGACCAATACGGGGGTCTTCTTGCCAATCACGAGGTCCAAGGCTTCGACCAGGCGCGAGATTTCGGCAGCTAAGAGGTGCGGTGCGACTCCCTGCCGGGGCTGGATGCGCAGCCTCAATCCGGGCTGGCCTTTGACCTCATACGTTGCCACAGACGCTCCCGCGAGGTCCGGCCGATCTGCCAGGGCTGCCCGAAGCGCCTGTTCTGCGACTCCGCCACCGATCTGGACCTCACCCTCCACATGGCTCTCGTCGTCGCTGGCCACCAGAAGGTTGGCCCTGCCTTTACCCTGTTGCGCCAGCCACGCGACCATCGCAATAATAATGGCCACCAAAACCACCCCGGCCACGATCCACAGCCAGCTTTCCTCCCGTCCGGGGAACCGGGTTTGCCGGAAAGCGTCCTCCGCACGAGCCCACATGTCCGCGGACCAGCCATGCCACCACGTTGCCACAGCAGGAACGGTGGCCAGTAGCAGAAGCAGTAGACCCACGGCCAGGAGTTTTACGCCAATGATGAAGAGAAGGACCCGGTTAAGGGCACGCGGTGTCCCGTTCACGCGCCCACCACCCCCGAAGTAGAGAGGTTCACCCGAACAGTGGGCATGGGAACGGGCGACATTTCATCGAGCTCGGCCTGCACTGCTTTAAGGACGGCTTCTTCACTGACCCTGCTTCCTGAGGTGGGTCGGACGTTGACCACCACTGATTGCCTGGACACAATCACCATGACCTGTTCCGGTGTCACGTTGGCGGCAGTCCGCGCGCGACGCGCAAGTGCCGAGGCCAGCACTTCGTCATCAACCACGACGGCGGTCCGTGGGTCCCTCAGCAAATGCCGGGCTCGCCTGCCGGGTAATACGGCTTGAAGGAGGAAGAACAGCCCGACCATCGCAACGACAGCACCACTTGCGCCGAGCAGAAGCGGCGGGATGCCGGCCGGAAGTGCGATGATACGCTCCGCTGCTGTACTTGGGTCAACAAGCCACGGCGGTTGCCCGATGGCCCGGAGGGCAGATTCCAGAAGTGCGAGAACACAGAGAATTATCACGAGCACTGCAGCGATGGTGGCTGCTCCTGCCCGGGACGAGTGCGTTTCCCTGCGCAGGATACGGCTCATGGCCGGGTCCTCGCCAGCGATGGGGCTGGCTCCGGAGTCGGTGCCAGAAGGTTCAAAGGCTGTTTCCTGGTCCTGCGTCAACGGACACGGCCTCCCTCTGAAACGTGGGCTCCACTGATCCTGATGTCCACCCGGCTTATGCGAAAACCGCTGAGCCGAGTGACACGCTCCAACACTGTTGCCTTTGCCGCCACGGCACGGTCCCAGATAGAGCCGCCGAAGCCCTGGACACGCTGCGGATTACGCAGCACCTCACCTAAAGCGGGGATGCTGATAGGTGCCACGATGGACAAAGCCAGCAGGCCGTCGTCGTCCGACCAATCGGCGCGGATGTCACCGGGTTCCACGCCGAGAGCCTCGGCGGCCGCAGCCTGTGCCAGCGATGTCAAAGCCTGGGTACTGATCCGGTTATGGCCGGCCAGGCTGGTGGTAGGTTCCACAGCCTCAGCCACGCTCATGACGAAGAGCGCCGGCCCGTAATGGCGTCCAGGACGCTGCGGAGATCGAGCTTGCCTTCAGCTGCACGGCCCAGAAGGGCGCCAATGCCCATAAAGAGCAGCGAGATAAGGAAGCCCCACAGCCCGAACTGGAAGGACATAAACGCCACGAAGGCGCCAATCGCGATTCCCACGACGGTCATGCTCATTGCAGTGCCTCCCTTTCGACCACGACGGTTTTGGGCTTGGGGGGCGGTGCCACGTACACATCGTTGATCTCGATGTTGACCTCGATAACCTGGAGCCCGACGAGTTCCTCAACAGCCCTGTAAACAGCAGCGCGAACCTGGTTGGCGACGCCGTGCAAGGGGTGCCCGTAGACAGCCACCAGGTTGATGTCCACGGCTACTTGGGTCTCCCCCACTTCGGCGCGAACGCCCGCGGCATGGTCCGAACTTCCCACTGCGTCACGGATGGCGCCAAGCGCGCGGGATGGACCTGAGCCCAGGGAGTAGACGCCTGGAACCGCGCGTGCAGCGATGCCGGCTACTTTTGCCACTGCCGCCTCGGAGATGATGGTGCGTCCGGTACCGAGGACCTCGCCCTCAGGCACAGGGTCGATCTGCAAGTTCTGGTCTGACATCGGGCACTCCCCTTCTCTTGAGTACCACCCTAGCGTCTAGCTCCGACGCTTTGTGAGAGGTGCCCGGAGTGAAGGGAACGCGCGCGGCGACTACTTGCAGTTCTTATCCATCCAGTCCTGGATCGGCTTCATAAGTTGCTCGAACTCGGGCTCCCCGTACTTGCGGAAATCCGTGCCGGCCGACTCCGTATACGCCCTCAGCTTCTCAAAGCTCGGCTTCAGTTCTTCGGGCACTTTGTCCTGCATCCGGGACAGTTCCTCCTTGGCCTTCTTGATATCTTCCGGGTCGCCGCCCACCACGGCCGCCAACGGCAGGATGGTCACGCTCAACATCGCGGCACTCACGGAGACGCATGCTTCAGACAAGGACGTGAATTCGCCGTAGACGCCGCCCGTGCCTGTAGTCGCGTCGGGGCTTGCACTGATCTCCGCGGTCGGCTCAGTGCTGGATGTTGGGGCGTTGCTGGCGCTTGGGGCGTTCGACGAGGCTATGGGCGTGGGCTGCGCAACCGGTAGCGGGAAGGAGCAGGCACTGAGCGCCAATGTTGCGCTGAGAAGACAACCGAGCAGCAGCGGGATCGTAATTCGCCGGCCGACACCTTTCCTGTGATTTCTGCCAAGAAGCCTGGACGTGCTGAAGCGTATGGTTTCGATCATGGTGTCCCCCGTTGGATTGCCTGCGATGACGAACCGGCGAGGGCAAGACTACGCCCGGCTTGCCGCAGTGAACAGAGGTTGAGTTATCCACAGGCAGTTCACTTCGAGAGGGTCTCTGGAGCCCACCCCACCTAGACTGGCCGACACATCACCAAACAGCCGCTGGGGAGCCTGTCATGCCACGCCTTTCGTTCGCCTCTTTTACTGTTCTCACCGTCCGCATTGCGGCTGTCGCGTTCGGGGTTTCGTTGCTGCTCAGCGGTTGCCAGGGCGGCAGTTCACCGGGTAGCCCACCTTCAGAAACACGCTCGACGACGGCGTCCCCCACCTTGGGTGCCAGCAGCTCAGGCGCTCCTTCAAGTCCTTCTCCGAGCACCGCTCCATCGGGTGTGTATAAGCCCGCAGACGCGAAGGGCAAAGCGCAGAACGTTCCCGTGCCCGTCATGCCCGAGTTGGCGAAGGAGAACACGAAAGAGGGGCTGGAGGCGTTCATCAGGTATTGGTACGAACAATTGAACTACAGCTATGAGTCTGGTGAAACAGGTACGCTTCGATCGCTCAGTGCCCCTACTTGTACTTTGTGTTCCTCACTTCGCGACGGCATCGAGGATGGGTGGAATGAGGGCCGATGGGTGGCGGGGGCGGGCATCCGATCAGCAGCAGTCGAAATAGAATTCAATTCCGAAAGCTCTTCCCAAATAGCCATCATTCAAGTGATTCAAGCCCCTATCGAAATCAGAAATGCTGACGGATCTCTCTATCAAGATCCAGTGCCGGCAACCAACTCGGCTAGTCGCGCTGCCCTAGAGTTCGCAGATGAACGATGGGTCTTAACCGATCTCGGACTGATCCGCTGACCGCATGATGATGAAACTTTCTCTCCACACTGTGAACTTCATCCTTGCTGCGGTCATCCTTCTCGTGGTTCACAGTGGTAACGCGGTCGCGAAGGAGCCCAAGATTGACATCGGCTACGTGGACAATGGGCTGAATCTAACATCGACACAATGGAGCAGGGACCCTTTATCCGGCGTTCTGACTCCAAAGCTGGATGGTTCGTCCGCATCTGAAGATCCAAATCAGTACATGCCGGATGTTCACTGCCGTTCGGGAGGAACGGACACTCCGGACAGGGGATGCCTGGCGATGGAATGCCCCGCCAAAACACCTGGGGGTGAAGAAGGCACACCGGTGATCTGGAGGCAGGCTCCGAAGTCAATCGCGAACCCGCAGTGGACAGACTATCCGGCCATCAGTGGACCCACGTGCCTGTACGACGCCAAACCTGAGAACGTCCTGGCCAACATCGCAGCCCGGATCCTGAACGACTTCCGCCAACTCCCCGTCAACCCAGGCACCCTCGAAGCCCAGCCCTTCCCTCACACCCTCAAGGGCGGGCCAACAAACTTCTACACCACCGCCACCGAACAAGCCTTCGACGTCACCATCCTCGGGCAAACAGTCCACCTGACAGCAACCCCGGCAAGCTTCACCTACAACTTCGGCGACGCCACCACCCTCGGCCCGACACCGGCCGCCGGCTACTCGATCCCCGAAGCCGACTGGCTCCTCAACGACACCCGCACCAGCCACAGCTACACAGCAACAGGGAACTACCCCGCCACCATCACCACCAGCTTCACCGGAACCTACTCCGTGAACAACGGACCCCCACTGCCCATCAACGGAACCCTGGA